>JAQWPZ010000182.1 GCA_029245125.1 Rubripirellula sp. | reverse complement strand
GAAGCCGGTTTTTGTTTTGGCCGAGTCGCACATCGCTGGATTTGCGCAGGTTGGATGTCGCTATTGGGCTGACATGCGACTGCGGGAGCCATAAGCGGCACGGACTTCTTCAGCGATGATTCGGAAGGCTCGTTCGAGAATCTCTTCTTCCATCGTGAAGCTGATTCTTAAGCACTCGTCTCGATGGGGCCACGGGCAATCATCGACGCCGAAGAAAAAGTAGTTCCCAGGGACGACCAGGACGTTACGTTCTTTGAGTCGTTGATAAAGTTCCTGCGAACCGATGGGGCAATCCTCTAGCCAGAGCCAGAGAAAGAAGGCACCCTCACTGCGATGAATCCGATAGGGTAGGGAATCATCGAAATATTCGTGAACCATCGCCTGGGCTCGTTCCGATTTGCGACGGTAAAACGGTTGGACAACATCGTTGCTGAGCCGGAGGATTTCACCGCTTTCCACCAACGGTTTCACAATGGCTTGGCCAACATTGGTGTTTGCCAGTCCGACGATGGAGGTCATGGAAGAGATCGCTTGGATTATCTCTGGCCGCGCGATGACGATTCCGGTGCGGGTTCCGGGCAGTCCGAGTTTGGAGAGGCTGAGCGTCAGAATGGTGTTTTGGTCCCACCAGGGTGTGGTGGCGGTGAAGATGGCATTGGGGAATGGCGCGCCGTAAGCATTGTCGATGATCAGCGGAATGTCATGCTGGTCGGCAAGTTGCGAAAGGTGGCTGATTTCATCATCGGTCAAGACGTTGCCGGTTGGATTGGTGGGACGAGAAACGCAGATCGCAGCAATCTCATCATCGACGTGTAGTTTGTCGAAATCGACGTGGTATTTGAATTCGTGCTCACCCGTCATTTCGATCTTGGGTTTGACGGCGCGAAACAAATCTGCACCGACCGATTGGTTGGCGTAGCCAATGTATTCGGGCACCAGAGGCAGCAAGACTTGCTTGCTGCGTTGGTCGTCAAAGCGTCCAGCGAGCGCATTGAACAGAAAAAAGAAGGCCGTTTGCCCGCCGGTTGTCACTGCGATGTTCTCGGGCCCGATGGGCCAGCCAAATTCGCGCTGAAAGAGGCTTGCCAATGCTGCGCGAAATGACGGATTGCCTCCGGGCGGTTCATAATGCCCAAGCATCTGCTCGAGCATGCCCGGACCTGCGACAATTTGTTCAAGGCGTTCTCGCCACAGTGCGCTCATCTCGGGGATGTGCGATGGTTGTCCACCACCGAGCATCATGATCTGATCCCCACCGGCAGCGAGTGCGTGCCCGAGGTCGTCCATTAGTTCGCCGATGCCGCTCCCGGCAGCAAGTTGTCGGCCAAATTCAGAATATTCCCAGCTCATGCTTAGGTTTTACCACAAATCGTCTGAAATGACTGTGAGGCGTTGAGCGAAGTTTGGATTCGCTTCGCAGCCAGCGGTCTGGCAGGATGCTTGAGCGGGTCGCCTTTGAATGATGTTTCTGCCGGTGCGTTTTTCAGTAGCTTCAGCGACCGCCGGAAGTCTTTCGAGTCAGTTGGGTTTCGATTCGCTTAACGTTCCGTTCAGGCAATAAAAAAGGCCGGACGCACTTCGACTCGTCGTGCGTCCAGCCTCAAAGTCAATCCTGACTTTAACACTAGCCTTTTCTTTGCTTGATCCAATGCTCCTGCTTCGGATCGTGACCATCCGTGGCCGGTTGCTTCGGGGTTTGTGATCGTGAACACACGCAGTTGGCATCTTGCCGTTTGCAATGCGGAATCCGTCCGCCAATATGAAACACGATCGCCGTAGCGTCACAATGATTGGGCTAGCGTCACATCCTTGTGAATCGGCCCTCCTCAGCGGGCTTGTTTCTCAATGGTTTTCTCATTGAATCATCGCCTCGGCATGCAGTCGCGGCGATTGGGGATGGTGCAGGTATGGGTCTACGCGACCAATCGCAAATCCTGTTCGATTCGATGCTCCACACCTTCGATGAATTCTTCAAAAATGCGAATGTCGAGTGCGGAGGCGGCGCCGCATTCAGGGTGGAACTGGGTGCCAACGGCGAACCAGTCCATCATTTCGCTTTCGATTGCTTCGATCACGCCATCGGGGCATTTGGCAGTGACGCGAAAGCCGGGTGCAACTTCGTCGATTGCCATGTGGTGTCGGCTGCTAACGCGAATTTCACCGTCGCCATAAACGCGGCCGACGAGCGAATCACTTTCGACATCGAGCGTGTGGCGGTGATTGGCATCCTGGGGGTCGTGGTGCGGGACCGCGTTCGGGAGATCTTCTTTGATATGCAAGAACAGGTTGCCGCCCTGTTGAACATTCATGAGTTGCATCCCTGTCCCGATCGAGAGCAGGGGGAGTCGGCGTTCAGCGATGTCTGCCATCAGCAGGCGGTCGCTCGTTTCGCGGACGGGGTCGAGCGGTCGGACGCTTGGGTGCAGCATGAATCCATCATTGCGAGGATCCAAATCAGCCCCGCCGATCAGAACAAATCCATTCAACTGGTCAAGCACTTGGGCAATCGAGTCAGGATCCTCCATCGGAGGAATGATTACCGGGATGCCGCCAGCGGAATGAATCGATTGAAAATAGCCGGCAGCGATGTAGCTGTAAGCGGGCATGCTGCGAGCGGCAGCCCGATAATCAGCGTTCATCCCGATTAATGGTTTATTCGACATCCGAAAGGTCCTCTTCGAATTCGCGAATGAAAACAGGTGCGTTCGTTCTTCCTGCACCTGTCCACTCGATTCCCAGGCCCTGTGCTGCCAAGCCATCGGCAGTGATTCCTGTCTCGCCTGTTCAACCGCAGGTCTCGATGCATCATCAACTCGATGCCGAGAGAATCCGTTGTCAAACGAAGCTAAAGCAGTCCTCGGGATCCTTGAAACGTCGTGGGATTGGGCGACACAACGGTGTGTCGCCCAGGTTGGCAGGAAACCTTATCGCCCTCAACTCCGTGATCCAAATAGTTTCTACATATTCACACCGATGCCTAATGCTAGCACCGCCGGTAGTGCTAGCATTGGCTTTGCGTGCTAGCAATTGGTTGGGTTGTGTCCCGCTTCTGGTTGGAATGGAGGTTCGCTATAAACGTAGCAAACACAGTCCCCACCAACACTTAGGTTCGAAATTGCGGTTTCAAAACGTTTGTCTCAAAGCGATCGGGGCCGTCTTGCCCGACGAGATCTTGACGAGTGATCAAATCGAACAGCGACTTGGCCCGCTTTATCGGCGGTTAAAGCTACCCGAGGGGCGACTGGAATTGATGAGCGGAATCGCTGCTCGTCGAGTCTGGCCGGCCGGAACGACACCTAGCGGACCGAGCATCGAGAGTGGCAATCGGGCAATCGAGGCGGCCGGGATCGACCGTGGCAAGATTGGCTGCTTGATTCACGCCAGTGTCTGTCGTGATTTTTTGGAACCGGCTACGGCATCAAAAGTACACGATGGCTTGTCATTGCCGTCCCAGTGTTGGGCCTACGACGTTTCCAATGCTTGTTTGGGGCTGATCAATGGTGCTGTTCAGATCGCCAGCATGATTGAGTCGGGAGCGATCGAGGCGGGGATCGTGGTCGGCACCGAGAATAGTCGCCCGCTGATGGAGCAAACCATCGATGCGCTCAATGCTGACACCGGCTTGACTCGCAAAACCGTGAAATCAGCTTTCGCTTCCCTGACAATCGGATCGGGGAGTTGTGCCTGGTTGTTGACTCATCGAAGTCTCGCCCCCAAGGGAACGTCGATCGAAGCCGCCATCGCCTGCGCCCGCACGCAATTTCATGATCTGTGTGTCAGCGATGACGATGCGGCCGGCGCTGAAATGCAACCGCTGATGGACACTGATTCAGAGAAACTCATGGCCGAAGGGATCGCGACCGGCGTGATGGCACTCGAGCAGTTGCTGGGGGAGACCCATTGGCAGCGAGATCAGATCGATCGAACTGTTTGTCACCAGGTCGGCACCCGCCATCGAGCAGCGATGCTCCAGTCGATGCAGCTTCCGATCGAAACAGATTCGGTGACTTTTCCACACTTGGGGAACACCGGTTCGGTCGCCTTGCCGCTCACACTCGCCGCTGCCGCAGAACGAGGCGAGTTGGAGCCTGGCCAGCAGGTCGCCCTGCTTGGAATCGGATCAGGGATCAACAGCGTGATGCTGGCGACACGCTGGGGAGATACGGCGGTGCAAGGGATCCCCGACGATCTGCTTCAAACTTGACCAGCTTGATGACTGACCAGCTTGGGAGCTGAGCTGCCGCGATGAGCCACTGCCGAACAACGATTCCGTCCCGACGAGTCCGCTAGTGTGGGCAACGGGGCTCTTGGTGCTCCCGAATCTCGCGCCTCGGCGTTTGAGAGTGAGCTCTGTTGTTTGAGAGCTGCAGAGTGAGGGGCCAACGTCTCGTGGTTCTTGCTTGATGCCGTTGTTGCCCAGCTGAGAAGCGAACCAGCTTAGAAGCGAACCAGCTTAGGAGCGGACCGCCTTAGGAGCGAACCGCTGCGTCTTGGCTGCTTTGAGCCAACAGAGCATCAACGCGAGCCATCAAGGGATCGGGCTCGACTGATGAAGCAGGAGCATTCACCACCGGGGCTTCTTGCTCGGAGTCGAGTTGGGCGACAAATTCTGCTCGGCAGTGCTGGCAAGCAACCGTGCGGCCTAGCAATGTCGTTTGGATCTGGATGCGTCGACCGCAGGTGGGACAGCATTGTGTGAACCGTACTGACATCAGTTGAACTCCGTTAGTCAAAAGATGAGAAGCCCTAGGCGAGCGAGGAGCTGCCTGGGGTCGGTGAACGGAAGGCGTCCGCACCGAAGGAAGAAAGATAACCCTTGGGCCTTTTTAAGGCAAGTAGAATTGCCGATAAGGAGGTTCGGCCGGCGTTTTACTTGTCGGTGAAACCCAGTAAAACCCCGGTTTTTTGAACGCACCCCCTCTGTGGAGTTATTTCTGCGTTTTTTCTTGGGAGGACTCCGGAGGGACGCGATTTTGCCTTCTTAGGCTTCAACAGCCCACCGCGAAGGCTCACGTTGAGCCAGCGATGGCAAGTGGCGTCGCCGGTTTTGGGCTCCCCGCAACGCTGTTTGACCGTTTCGTTCCTGCTCGAGTCGCATCGTCGGAGCCGCATTGCAGGGTCATCACGGGGTCATTGCAGGGTCATCACGGCGAGCATCGCAAAGCCGTCGCGAGGGCATTGTGTTTGCCGGCGGGTAATCCTCTTGTCAGACAACAATCTCTGGTATGCTGCCGCCAACAAAAAAGGACCGAGGGCTGTGATGAAAAGAGTTTTATTTGTTTGCATGGGGAACATCTGCCGCTCGCCGGCGGGTGAGTCCGTGATGCAGCGATTCGCTGAGGAGTTCGGTGTCGATGTTGACGTTGATTCGGCGGGCACTCATGGGTACCACGCCGGCGAGTCGCCCGACCAGCGAATGAGTGAGGCGGCCGAGGCGCGGGGCTACGAATTGAACAGTGTGGCCCGCAAGGTCACCAAATCTGATCTCGAGCCCGAAAAATTCGACTTGGTCTTGGCGATGGACGCGGAGAACCATGCCGTTTTGGTTGAACTCGCTGGCGGTGTCCGAAATCACATCCGCATGTTCAGTGATTACTTGGACGACAATTGGCCGGCTGACGTTCCCGATCCGTATTACGGTGAGGAGGAGGGCTTCGATCAGGTGCTCGATATGCTCGAAGAGGGTTGCCCGATGATTTTGGAGACCCTGGTCGGCGGCGAAATCTTCGATGGCGAGTTCGACGAGGAGTAAGTCTCGCTTCAAGTTTTAGTTGGCTTGTTTTTTCTTTCGCGTTCTCCGTTCGCGTTCGTATCGCACGCGGCACCCGATCGGGATCGTTTCCGAGATCTGCGGTTTCTGGCCCGCCAAGGCGGCTTCGATGGCAAGTTCCACATATCTCATGGCAACGTTTCGGCCCTCTGGGCTGTCGTCCAGCGATCCCATGTAGACAACGCGACGCTGCTGGTCCAAGACATAGAACTCCGGCGTGTAAACGGCTCCATATTGCTTGGCGATTTGTTGAGTCGGGTCATGTAGATAGGAAAACGTGAACTTCTTCTCCTCTGCCCGCTGTTTCATCGCGGGCAGTAGATCGGCCTCGACTTTATTGACGTTGATGGCGACCAACGAGACATTCCGATCTTGGTAAGCCTTTTGCAACGCGATCATCCTGTCCTCGGCGTCGACGCTGTAAGGGCACGTGTTGCAAGTGAAGACAACGACAATCACCGATTTGGACTTCAGGTCAATCAGCGAAGACTTGCTGCCATCGGCTGCCGTTAATTCTTTCCAGGCAGGTGCCGGATCGCCGATGCTGAGGACCCGGTTGTACTCACCAGCAATCGAGACGCTGCCGAGCAGCATGACCAACAGCGGGGCAAAGAGGCGATTTATCATGGCAGGGCAGGGGTAAGGGAGGGGGCGGGCCCCGTAGTTTAGTCCGGCTGGGCGGCGTCTGTTAGGGGCAAAGGGGTGACTTCCCCTGCCCGAGTTCGGATTCTCGAGCCATGGTTGGGGACCCGAACCGAGTGGGGGTCAAGCTTCGGGTTGCCGGAAAGCTCGGGTCGCCTGCAGATGTTTTCGCAATTGCTGCCGACAGTCCGAAGCAAACTGAGCCACTTCTTCGCTCCGGTAGCTCGGGTAGGACCAGCGGTGATGATTCCACCGTTTGCCGACATAAGTCAGCGTTACCTCGGCAAACATTCCGTCCCGTAGGTAGAGGCGGTGATCCCGGTCCTTGGTTGTCGCCAAGACGAGCTTGGCCTGCGTGAGATAGCCGGGGTCGAGGTTCAAAGGCCGTTGTTCAGCGTGTTCTGATTGGCCCGCGTAGTCCCGTTCCCACTGATTGGTTTGGTGTTTCCAATCCGCTAGCCCGCCTGGGTCTTGAAATCCTTCCAAGGCGACGAGCCGCTTTTGGAGTCCCGCTCCCATAGTCGACGTGTAGTACCCACCCGCCTCGAAAGCGATGGGCGGCGATTCGAGTAACACGTTTCCCCACTGCTGTGAAAGGGTCTCAATCGCCCAGTCATGAGACTCTGGATGGCGTGTGATCACCCCGCAAAACCGCACAACAGGCTCGATGAATCGTGTTTCGGACAATGGAAAACCTCGCAGGCAGTCGCAAACGATTAATCGTACCGCAAACCGGGCAATTTCAAACCAAGCAATTTCAAACAATTCAGACGTCCGCAAATTCGCTGACCATCTCGCTTGGGTCTGCCAATCGGTCGGCGAATTGGCACGTATTCGTTGTGGACCTCGGATCATTCGAGTCCAGTGACCTGTTCGATTCAACGGTCACGCGGGGGGATTTTTTCATGCGGGGGATTTGGCTGGAATTGTTGGTTTGGGCGGGCTCATTGATTTGGTGGACTCGTTGATGGATTTGTTTTTGACCGTGACCACTACCGGCGAGCTCGAGACGGGCTATCGGTGATCGTCGATATTGGTTGACCTGATATCATGTGGGTGGCAGTGTGCTCCTTCAGCTTCCTTGTACTGGAATGTTAGTCATCTCATGCATCCTTGGATTTCTCAGCGGGCCGACTCGTTTGACAGCAGTGGCATTCGACGTGTGTTTGATTTGGCTGCCAAGCTGAAGGACCCGATCAACCTGTCGATTGGCCAGCCTGATTTTGACGTTCCCGATGAAGTCAAGCAGGCCGCGATTGAGGCGATTGAAACTGGTAAGAATGCTTATTCACCAACCCAAGGGATTGGGCCGCTTCGAGAGGCGATGAAAAGCGAGGTATCGGCTGACTACCCGGATCATGCTGACCGTGATGTGTTCATCAGCAGTGGCACAAGCGGTGGGCTGTTGCTTTCGATGTTGGCGATGGTGAATCCGGGTGACGAAGTGATTTTCCTAGATCCCTTCTTTGTGATGTATCCGGCGTTGGTCCAGATGTGCGGTGGTGTTCCCGTGCCGGTCGACTCTTATCCCGATTTTCGGTTGGACGTCGCGAAGATTGAAGCGGCGATCACAGATAAAACGAAGATGATTCTCGTCAATAGTCCTGCCAATCCGACCGGTGTTACCGCGACTGCTGAGGAGATGAAGGCTGTCGCGCAATTGGCTGCCGATCGAGGCATCGCGCTCGTATCGGATGAAATTTATCGTCAATTTTTTTACGACGATCAGTTTGTTTCACCCGCCGAATTCAACGATCAGACGATTGTGATTGATGGGTTCAGCAAGAGTCATGCAATGACCGGTTGGCGAGTTGGGTTTGTTCACGGCCCGAGCGAGCTGATGAACGCGATGCTGAAGTTGCAGCAGTATTCGTTCGTCTGTGCTCCGCAACCGGCCCAGTGGGGAGCGTTGCGGGCGTTGGAGGTTTCGCTGTCAGGTCACTTGACTGACTATCAGCGAAAGCGTGACCTTGTGTACGACGGCTTGTCGGATGTTTATGAAGTGGTCAAGCCAGGCGGGGCGTTTTACCTGTTTCCCAAAGCGCCGATCGCAAGTGGTGCTGAATTTGTCGAAAAGGCCATCTCACGCGGTCTGTTGATCATCCCGGGTAACATCTTCAGTCACCGAGACTCGCATTTTCGCATCAGCTTTGCTGCCCCGGATGAAACCCTGCAAAAGGGAATTGAGTTGTTGCGAACGCTCGCGACCGAGTGAGTCGGAATACGGTCTGAAACGCCCCGCCGCTTGGCTTGCAAAGCGGCGGAGATCGCTTTTTTCTTGTTTGCTCTGGTGGTCCAGCCTCAGGCTGTCTGGGCTGCTGGGTTCACCACTTGCCGCTAATCGCAGATGCATGCTGTCACTCGTAGGTGCATGCTGTTCGCCGTTCGCCGCTAGCGATCAGGGTTCGCAAGCCGGTTGCGGTAAATCAACCCGCCCAACTCATTAACCCGCCCAATTCACGAATGCATCGAGTTTATGAATGCGTGCAGTTCATCCGTCGAGATTGAGCTGATGCTGTTCAGTCGGTTGGGCGATTGACAATGTGCACGACTTGATCGGGTGCGATGGCGATTAGATAGGTGTTAGCTCCGTCAAAGATTTCGACGCTTCGTTGTTGGCCTGCCGCGGTCGGCTGCCCCAGGTTTGAGAGTGGCAGCAGGCCAAGCTGGTGGGTGCCGATCGGTAATTCGATTCGAAACACTTGAACCTCTCTGGGCAGCATTCCCCAGCAGCGGGTATCGGCTCGTTCGATTCCGCTCCACGCGGAGGCGGCCGCGAAATGCACCAGCGAACCTGCTGTGCCTTCGAGTCCGGCACCACCCGCGTCCCCAAGCAAATCGTCAATGGGGAAAATCGTTGGTGGGCTTACGGTTCCGCGTCGCTTGCGAGCCACTATGGA
>JAQWPZ010000161.1 GCA_029245125.1 Rubripirellula sp. | reverse complement strand
GGGACGGTCACCAAGCGTGATCCGAACGGGTCGGGTGGAGCGTCGGCGCGGTACCACGCGGGGATCTGTTCGGCGGCCGCCAATAATGCAGGATGCCAAAGCACGGTCCACCCAGCCAGCAAACTGCGAGCCTCCGCGTCCGACAGATCGGACGGAAAATCCTCGAGGGTTGAGGCGGGAATCAGGACGCAGCACTCGTCGAAAAAGGGCATATCGCTAAAAAAACTTGACTGGTGGGTGCGGAAATCGGTAGACTTTCGTTCGCGTCAGAGGGTGGACGAGTAACCTCACCAACCGCTCCAAACCTTGCGGAAGAGTCGACAGATCGAATTCGATCCGGCGGCACTGATCCGGCTGGTGCAGAACTTATCTTATTCCTTTTTCTTGGTTGGTGATTACCGTTGGGCCGTGGCCTTTTTGTTGACGATCGTTCCGCTGAAACGGCCAGCTTCCGCGTCCGAGGGCCGATCGTAGCGACAATTCCGACCCTCAACCCGAAAGAATCCGGTCTTTCCTGTCTTCATTGATTATCCCTTTTCCAACAGACGCTGTAGAATGGGGCCTGTGTCGGGATTGTAACTGGCAGGGCTAATTTGGTCCCGGGGGCACTGACTTCGCCGAACCATTCCGTCACCTTTGCTGAAACAAACAGCATTAGGTTGACGGCTGTCGGGGACGAAGCCAACACTTTTCACACTCCTTTCGATCTAAAAGCGAAGATTTCAGATGGCAGGTAGTCAAGGCGTTTGGGGAATCGAGGTTGGACAAACAGCTCTCAAAGCATTGCGTTGCTCGGTCCAGGACGGCGAGGTCGTCGCCGATGCTTTCGATTACATCGAGTATCCCAAGATCCTCAGCCAACCCGAAGCGGCCGCGGATGAATTAGTGGCCGATGCACTACAGACCCTGCTCGAGCGAAATGATTCGATTAACGAAAAGGTCTGTATCAGCGTTCCCGGCCAGAGCGGATTGGCAAAATTCTTCAAGCCGCCACCGGTAGAAGTCAAAAAGGTTAGCGACATCGTTCGTTACGAGGCTCGCCAGCAGATCCCGTTCGATCTTGCCGACGTCATCTGGGATTTCCAAATGATGCCCGGGAGTATGGTTGAAGAGGGCTATGCCCTGGAGAGCGAAGTCGGTCTGTTTGCGATGAAGCGTGAGCAGGCGTACCGACAACTAGAACCATTCAGCAATTCCAACATCGAAGTCGATGTTGTGCAACTGGCACCTTTGTCGATCTACAACATGATCGCCTACGACCGGATGCACGAACGACTCGAAGCCGACATGTTCGACCCCGATGCTCCACCGCCCGCCAGCGTGGTGCTCTCCATCGGAACCGACTCGAGCGACCTGATCGTCACGAATGGATTCCGAATCTGGCAGCGAAGTATGCCCATCGGTGGTAACCACTTCACGCGTCAATTAACAAAAGACCTGAAACTGACGTTTGCCAAGGCCGAGCACCTCAAGCGGAACGCCCGTGAAGCGGTCGATCCGAAGTTGGTGTTCCAGACCATGCGCCCGGTGTTCAATGATCTGGTCACCGAAGTCCAACGTTCGATTGGCTTCTTCCGCAGCATTGATAAGAAAGCCGAGATCGGCGAATTACTGATCACTGGTAACACGGTCAAAATGCCGGGCCTCGCGGCCTACCTCGGTAAAAACCTCGGCTTCGACGTTCACGTGCTGGACCGCTTCAATCGTCTGCAGGGCGATGATGTATTGGCGATTCCCACGTTCCGTGACAATCTGCCGACTTACGCCGTCTGCTACGGACTGTGCCTACAAGGCCTCGGCCTTGCCCAAGTGTATGCCTCGCTGGTGCCCCGCGAGATTTTGACCGAGCGAATGATTCGGGCCAAAAAACCGTGGACGCTGGCCGGCCTGGCTGCATTGCTGCTGGGCATGTCAACCAACTACGCGTTCACCGAGAAGAGCTGGGAGAAAGCCCAAGATGACCTGAAGGTCGAAAACGTCACCTGGGGCCAAGCACTGCAGGCCGTCGATTCAATGCAAAGCCACAGCGGCGACCACACCAGCAAAGATGAGGAGCTGAAAAATAGACTTGACTACTTGAACGTAATGGGGCGTGAAGTGTCAGGCAACAGTGAACGTCGCCTGAAATGGCTGGAAATCGCCAAAGTCATCAACTCGGCCATCCCGACCTTTGCCCCCCCAGAAGAAGATGTGCCGCTCGATGAGCGAAAGGATTTCCATATTACGCAAATGGAAACCAAGCAATATGAGGATCTCAAGGAATGGTTCACTGAGAAACAGGCAAAGCGTTACAAGGAAGAAATGCGGAACTGGGTGAGAATCACAGGACGAAAGCCGGCAGAGGAAGACGCAACCACCTCGGATGGACAAGAAACCGGCACCGAAGCCGGCTGGGTGCCTGGAGATTTTGAAACCGACACCGGCCCCGAAGGAGCCGGTTGGGTGATTGAACTTCGAGGCTACCACTACTACACCAGTTCGGACCAAAAAGGATCCGAAGGAAGCAACCATATTCGGAAGCACTTGACGACGAGTTTCATCGATACCACCGTCGAACTGCCGGTCGGAAAAGACGAGAACGGAACTCCGATCATGGAGACATTCAATATGGGCGAGATGGGCGTGACCTATCCAATGCTGTTGGATGACACCCGTCCCGCACTCACCAGCGTGCCCAACCCTGACTACGATCCCATCGCTGCTCAAGAAGCACGGAGGAACGCCGAACCAGGATCCAATCCGCTAGACGATCCCGATTTCGAACCGCCGCAACTGGAAGTTAAAAAACAAGACTTCATCTTCCAGGTTGTTTGGCAAGAAAAGGTCTTGAGCGAGCGGTTAGCGGCAAAAGAAGAAGCACGCAAGAAAGCGGCAGAAGAAGAAGCCCAACGGCAGGCTGCCAACGGCTCAGTCGCATCCGTTCAGTAAACTAAACGTTCACCATTTCATGTTCCGCTCGTTTCTCGTCGAAGTGCCACTATGGATCAAGTAAAAGCTCAGCTCGCCGTTGTTATGAAGTACGGCTTTTGGATATCGAGCGTGATCGTCCTGATTGGATCGGTCGGGATCTGGTACGTCACCACTTCCAAGCTGAACGATGAGTACGCTTCGCAATCGGGCAAAATCAAAAACGCCATCCAACAAGTCGTTTCGACTCAAGGCGACTTGCCGTCGCAGCCCAATGATCACTCCCACGAGATCATGGAAGACATGATTGATGCCCGCCGTGATGAAGTCCTGGAAAGCTGGGAAACGCTCTTCGAACGGCAACAGGAAATCCTGAGATGGCCCACGGATGTATTCACCTCCGACTTGATCGATGAATACAAGGACAACATTCCGATCGAAACATTCGTCAACCATCCCACCGAAGATAAAGATGAATTAGAAACATCCCTGCGAAATCAATACGCCACCTATATCAAAGAAGTCTTGCCAGATCTCGCCGCAATCGCGGGGACGGAGTGGACGGCGAGCTTTGAAGCAACGGGCATGTCGATGGAGATGGGAATGGGCATGGACGCGAACTCTGGTGGCGGAATGTCACTTGGTGGCAGCCGGGACGACGTCGACATCACCGGGGCAAGCGAAGGACCACTGGTCATCTGGGACGGCGGCAGCCAATCCTCCGTATTGAAAGACATGTTCCCCTGGCGAGGTTCCACCCCATCGACCCTGGAAATCTATTACTCCCAAGAAAACCTGTGGATCCTCAGGCAGTTGATGCAAATCGTGGCGGAAGTCAACGGAGACGTCACGCAGTCCTATCAAGCTAAGATTCGCGAGATCAAACAGATCGGAATCGGTGAGAGCGTCAAATTTGATGCCGGCAACATCAGCACCCCAGGCTCCGGTGCCTCTGGCCCGATGGGCGGCATGATGGGTGGCATGGACGAGATGATGGACATGGGAGGAATGGAAATGGGCGACATGGATCCAGGCGGTACGACCGGCCCATCACCCGATCCAGCTGACAACCGTTATCTAAACGCACTGCGTGAACCAATCACCGGACAAACCCTTCGCTCGGCCCTGACCAGTAGTAGCCCCAGCGATGCACCTTTAGCCGTCGCCAAACGGGTTCCGGTCAAAATGACCTTGATCATGGATCAACGCGCGGTGCCCGAGCTCATTGCCGTCTGCGGGAGCGTTCCGCTGATGGTGGAAGTTAGCCAGGTCCGAGTCTTGCCCAAAGATTCAGCCAGCGGTGCTGGCGGCATGATGGGTGGTGACATGGAAATGGAAGGCGGCATGGGTGAGATGGATGAAGGACAAATGGGCGGCGGCATGATGGGCGGCATGATGGGTGGCATGGGTGGCCAAGGAGGTCAAGGCGGCCTAATGGGCGGTGGGTTAGCCGATACGCCCGTCGAAGAGTTCCCTCTCGACCTGTACGTCGAAGTCTACGGAATCATTTACATCTATAACCCACCAGACGGTGAGAAACTCGGAGTCGAACAGATCACCGAAGATACCGTCGTGGAAGGGTTGCCAGAGGTCCCTGCCACCCAGCCTGCCGCAACCGGCACCGACACGACCACGCCAGCCGGTGACACAACCGCACCAGCCGGTGACACAACCGCACCAGCAGGTGACACAACCGCACCAGCAGGTGACACAACCGCACCAGCAGGTGACACAACCGCACCAGCAGGTGACACAACCGCACCAGCCGGTGACACAACCGCACCAGCAGGTGACACAACCGCACCGGTCACTGGTACAGGCACCGTCCCGTCGACATCGACGGCAGCCACGCAACCCTGATCAAGCCTAGTTCGTTTCCGAGATTCCATTCTCTCCCCTTCATCTTCATTTCCTGATCCGTACAAGGGACGATCCCATGGATACCGATAAGATCAAAAACTTTTTCGTCAACCACTTCGAGAAGATGATTTTGGTGGTGGTGATCGGTGTCTCTGTATTTTTGATGTATCAGGGACTGCAGAAGCCCAATTTCCTTGATCAGCATCAACCTGGTCGACTCCAACAGGATGCGACCCAGGTCCGAAGTGATGTCGACATCAATCACAATGATGAAGTTCTGAAGGATCGGAACCCGACGTTCGACATCGTCCGCGAAACCGAAAAGCTTTACACGGCTGTGGAACCATCGGAGTACAAACTGGAGCGAACCTGGGAGGGCAAAACGCTCGAGTCGATCATTCGCCGGCAAGATCCCATCATGGTCGCAGCGAATTCTATCGAACTCACTCCGGTAACAACTGCGATCGCCTTTCGAGCACAAACCAACAGCGACGAGCCCAACTACGCCCTGTTCAAACTAGACGGCGCTGACGAGCTGGAGAAGGTTGAAAAGAAAACTCGTACCCGTCGCAACCGCCGTCGAGGCGGTGCAGAGATGGGAATGGGAATGGGAATGGACATGGAAATGGGCGACATGGAAGGCGGGATGGACATGGAGATGGAGATGGGCGGCGACATGTTCGGCGGCGACATGCTGGGCGGCACGGAAGGTGGTGAAGGCGCCACTCGAACATTCAATGCCGAATACGACTTTGGTTTCCGTCCCAGCGAAACGGATGACCAGCGATTGCCCGAACCTAGACTTGGTCAATTCATCGTGGGTACCGCCCTCGTCCCTCACAAAGAACTGTACGCGAACTTCGAACTCGCATTGGCTGATGCTACCGAATACACCCCCGCACGCGATACGCCGTTCTACTACGGCTTGCAGGTTGAGCGAGCAGACGTGACTGACAAACCGGTTGACCAACTCGCCGATGATGACTGGGTAGAAATTTGGACCCGCCTCAGATACACCACGCTGGCAGGAAAATTCTGGTCAGGATTTGCCCCCGAAACCGTCCACCCGGAATACCGCGACAATGCTTTCACCATGTGGCTTCCCCCAGTGCTGCTCGATGATTACCGAGCCTGGGCCAAACACACCGAAATCCCAGCCTTGTCCAAGCAACAATTGCAGCAACTGGCCAATCAGACAGACGAAGTCGAAGATTTTGGAGGATTCGATGTCGATGCTGCACTGGATGATCTCGAGCTTCGCGGACCGGGCGAGCGAGGAACAGCAGGTGGCATGGATGAAATGATGGGCGGCGGCATGGACATGGGAATGGACATGGATGAAATGGGCGACATGGATGGCATGATGATGGGAATGATGATGGGAATGAGTGGCCGCGCTGCGGAAGTTGACCCCGTCGAGCACAAAATGATCCGCTTTTATGACTTTGCCGGAATCAAGAACGGCCCACTCGTTGGTCGCAAATACGTCTACCGGGTCAGATTCTCGGTCGTGGATCCAAACTTCCCTTTCTCCGAAAAGCAACAGCCACAAGTCAAGAACCTTGCTCCGGAAGTGGCAACTCGAATTCAAGAGCAGATGCAAAAAGCTTCTCAGGCAGACTCCCGCGAAGAACTGTTCGAACGCTGGAGCGAATGGAGTGCCCCCTCGGCAATCACATCGCTACCAAGCCTCGAGCACTACTACGTCGGCCCTGTCGAACGAGGCCCGATCACAATGGCGACCGTCGGTGGCAAACAAGTCGAATACTCCCGCGGCGAGCCCAAGGCGAAACTACTAGCTTCTCAATACGACCCCGAAACGGGTGCTCGCATTCCGGTCGAAATGGACGTCATCGCGGGAACCGTGCTGAGCAAAGAGATGGAATCAGCTGACGTGGTTGACCCCATTTCACTCATGGTCAAGAAAATGCCGAATCCATCGCTCGTCAGTGGTACCACTGTCGTCGCAATCGATGGCGCCAAGCCACTGAAGATCACCAACGATGTCCAAAGTCCTGGCTTGATGCTGCTGTTCGACCAGTCAGGCAAGCTTACGGTTCATGACGAACTAGAGGACCAGGAAATGTTCAGGGTCTACACCTACGCCGAAGAACGCGGCATCGAGTAAACCTCGAGCAAACGGTGCGACGAACGAAGCCGATTGGAATGGAACAAACGGCTCGATTGTTCAGAAGGCGGGAGGAGGAAATTAGCTTTCCTCCTTGCTCCACTCCAATCGTTCTATTTCGGTACAGATCGGTTCCCTCGCGCCGATCTGCTGACCGTCGGCCGGAACATCGTGCAACGACACGCCGGGCCTGAGAGCAGCTGCCCAGCGTTTGCGATCAAACACCAAGGGTCGACTGGCAAAATGAATTCGCTTGCTATAGATCGATCGGGGTCGACCGCCGAGCGATGAACGTTCCGCCCCGCACAGTGGTCGCTCTCGACTCTGCAGGTCCATCGCAATCAGCGATCTCGTCGGGTCCGATTCTCGCAATTGATTCTCAATCAATTCCATTGACGCACTCCAGCGAGGGTTCACCTCTAAAATCCACGCTCGATCTTGCTCGCCGAGGATAAAATCGAGATTGAATAGACCTTGCAATCGACGGGTTTGAGCAACACGGGTGGCAAAACGCGTGATGCCGTCGGTCACCCGTGGTGCTAATACCACCGGTCCGATGGAACCGCTATGAACAAAAGGAAAAGGGCCGATTCGATTCACGACAGCTCGACAAACACCGATCAACGTGGTCTGACAGCCATCGCAGATCAATGTCGCACCAAACGGACGCCCCCGGACCCAACGTTGCAATCGCATTTGGCTGCCCTGGTCACCTGAGTCTTCCTGGTCACCCAAATGATCCTGGCCCCCCGAGGCTGCCCAGCGAATCCCCAAGCCACCACAACTGTCGATTCGCTTCCGGAGCCATTTACCATGACTCGGTGGCGTCATGACCTTGGTCGTTTCGGGGAAACGAATGATTGGATCATCGGCAAACTCCTGCAGGTCATCAAACTCACGAAGAGCTTCCAGCGGCTGAAATCGTCCCTCACCGGGCGAGCGATTCCCCGCCAGCGGGCTCCCCGTTGGTCCATTCCCCGCCAGCCGGCTCCCCGTCGGTCCATTCTCCTTCAACTCGCCGCCCACAAGCCCGCTGGCTGGCAGATCGGCCGGCCAGCATCGCAATCCACCAACCGGCAAAATTGGCAAACCACGGATCGCTGCCAGGACACGATCACCCAATTCCGGGCGTGGCATTTGCTGGATTCCGGGGCTCAGCAAGTAAAATTCGTCACACAATTCGCGGGTATCGGTATCACCAAACAGGTCAATTCCGATCACTCGGTAGCCGCCGCGACGGGCGGATTGGGCGGCCGCCCGCACGGATGCCCCGATCAGTACAAGCGGCGGCCGATTGATCTGGTTTGATTTCGACAGCGTCTCGGGTGTTTGCATCGCCGGTGCGGTCTGTTAGGGTTTTCAGCCAAACGATTAATCCATTTGGCTTCAAGGTTGTACCGGACGAGCCTTTCTCGCACTCTCCCCTTCATAGGCAAAAACGTCATGCAATTCTACGTCGGTGAAGCACTGGTTGGCGAAGGTAACGAAATCGCTCACAT
>JAQWPZ010000160.1 GCA_029245125.1 Rubripirellula sp. | reverse complement strand
ATCCTGTATCTAGATCAGCATCATCTCTTGCAAGCGGGTGCTCAGAAAGTTATTCCTCGTTTGCGTGAGAAAATTTTGGAGATTTTGAAGGACTGATGGTTTTGGGGGAGTTCCCATCGTTTGAAGAGGAGTCGTGCTGTTGGGATTTACCGGGGTGGGAGGTGAGCGGACCAATGTTGCGGCGCACTTCACCGAATTCCTGGCTGGGCTAGTAATCGGATGGCTTGGTTGTCGGATCAGCGGCAAGGTGCTGTCCAGTCGGAACGTTCAACAAGCGGCCGGCGTCATGGCGATCGCAATGGTTGTCATCGCTTGGTGGATTGCAACCCGGTAAACATCATCGCCGGCACACGTGGCGGAACCCTTCCCCGCCGCAACGTTCCGTTGGAATCGCATCAGCAAGAAAAGTTCACCATTCATCGCAGCAATGTGTGCGTTGAATTCTGTGTGCGAGAACAGCCACTTGCAGGGTGGCTGTACCGCATCGCACCAGCACGTGAGTCGGTGGACTTTGCCGTGATTACTTACTGATGTCATAGCAGAGCAACACATCTTGGTCTCGGATGTAGAGTTTGCCGTTGGCGACCACGGGGTGTGGCCAAGCTCGTTTTTCACTCCGTTGCGGTTGATCAAAACGGCTTTTCTCGACCAAGTCTTCGGTGGTCGCCTCGATCAATGCGATCGGTCCTGTTTCACTTCGTAAGTACAGGTGGCCATCGGCGTAAGTGGTTGCCCCTTTACCAGCACTGCGTGCGCCGTAGGCAAGTTCGCCAGATTCAATGTCCAGGCATTTGAACGCTCCGCCGCTTGATCCGAAGACATAGCCGTCCAGCATCACGACACCGCCATGATGATTTGCGATGTTTTTGTTTGCGTACAGTTCCTCCGTTGTCCAGGCATCACCATCCTTGCTGATCTGGAATGCGTTGCAGCCGACGCCGTAGCTGGAGGTGACGAACACGATATCCTTGTCGATGACTGGGGTCGTGACGACGGCGGTCTTCCCTTCCCGATCAGCTCGCCACAATACGTTTCCTGTCTCGGGATCGAAGCCGGCGACGCTGCGACCGGTCAATTGAACGTACTGTCGGGTGCCATGAATCGTGGCGATGATGACCGAGGAATACCCAGCTGTGTCTGTCCAGTCACCCGTTTGCCAGATCTTTTTGCCACTCTCGCGATCGAGTGCGACGACCGTGCCCTGCTTGCCGCCCGGTGTCGCGATGACGCGATTGCCATCGACCAGCGGCGATTCGCTGTAACGCCAACCCGACATCATCTTGCCGCCAAAGTCTTTTTCGAGATTGACCGACCAGACCTCGTCTCCGTTGGCTACGTTCAGGCAAACAAGATCACTGTATTGGTTCAAGACGAAGACTTGGTCTCCATCCACGGTCGGTGTGCTGCGTGGCCCCGGATACCCGCGATGACCACCCGCTTCGCCAATTCGAGTTTTCCAAAGCAAGGAGCCGTCCGATTCGTTGAACGCTAACGCATAGCTGCCATCATCCAAATCACCAAGTGTGAAAATCTTGCCATCCGCCACCGAAATGCTGGAGTAGCCGATTCCCATTCCTTCAACCGACCATGCGAGTGGTGGACCGTCTTCAGGCCACTCTTTGAGCAATCCGGTTTCGTTTGATTTGCCATCACGATCAGGCCCTCGCCACTGTGGCCAATCGTCTCCGAAACAAAATCCGGCGGTGAAGCAGGTTAGAGCGGCGAAAACGACGGGAGCAAGAAGACGCTGATTCATCGGGGAATCCTGCTGGTGGATGGGTGAGTGATCGCGGCCAATAATCTATCATCTCTCGTCGGCCGGTGTGATAAAAGCGTCGTTTCTAAGCGGGACACGCATTCGATCAGATCGCCGGTTGGTTTGTGGGGAGTCCATTGCCGGCTCTCGTCATTACTTTCGTTGATGGAGTTTTTTGGTGACCAATCATGATTCGCTAACGATTCGTTCGGCAACATCGGAGGATGCTGCTGTGGTCGCCGACATTTACAACCATTACATCATCAACTCGGTCGTGACTTTCGAAATGGAAGCCATTGAACCGCAGGAGGTTTATCGGCGGATGCAGATGGTGGAATCCCTTTCATTGCCGTGGGTCATCGCTGAGTGGGACGATGAAGTCGTCGGGTACGCATTTGCCAGTCGTTGGCATCAACGAGCCGCCTATCAGAATTCTGCCGAGGCGACGGTGTACGTCGAACCAAACCATTGCCGCCGGGGAATCGGAGTGCGGTTGTTAGAGCAACTGCTGGAATTGGTCTCTGAACGAAAGATACATACGCTCATCAGTGGAATCTCGCTTCCAAATGAAGCCAGTGTTTCGTTGCATGAAAAATTTGGATTCCAAAAGGTGGCCCACTATAAAGAAGTCGGATTCAAGTTCGGAAACTGGATAGATGTTGGCTACTGGCAGAAAATGATGTAGCCCGCGGACGTTCCGTTTCAAGCGGCGGTCGTGATTGCGATCCCGCAGTGTGAGAAAAAGATCGGTGAATGTTGCTGATTTGCCTCAGTCGCTTGGTCGCTGTGTTCACCTCTGTTCACAGCGATCAATGATTGGAAGGAGTTCGGTGAGTTTGTTTGGTACCAAATTTTACTCGCGTTGGAGAATTTACATGGTCGGGAATCGCCCGCAAGTTTCGTTCATCACTGTCTTGCTTTTGGTTTGGGTTGCAATCGTTGGCCAAGCAAGTCACGCAGTGGCAGGTTGGAAAGCCGGTACGGCGCGAGTCGCCATCACGCCAATCGAGCCGATGTGGATGGCCGGTTACGCCAGTCGCGATCGACCCGCTGAGGGGAAGTCGACCGAG
This sequence comes from Rubripirellula sp., assembly GCA_029245125.1. Lineage (GTDB taxonomy): Bacteria > Planctomycetota > Planctomycetia > Pirellulales > Pirellulaceae > Rubripirellula. The sequence goes on along the minus strand of JAQWPZ010000160.1, from coordinate 9,398 downwards.
TTGTGGGCGAAAGCCTTGGTGTTGGATGACGAAAATGGTCACCAGGCAATCTTGTTGACGCTCGACCTTGTCGGGATCGATCGAGAATTTTCAACCACCGTTTGCCAACAGATCTCGAAGCGTTTCGGTCTGCCACGTTCGTCGATCGCAATTTGTACTTCGCATACTCATAGCGGGCCGGTGGTCGGAAAGAACTTAGCCCCAATGCATTACGAGATGGTTTCTGTTGCCGCTCGTCAGACGATTGAACAATATGCTGACCAATTGCTTGCGACGCTGATTGACTTGGTTGGTGAGGCGTTGGAGGATCTTGAAGCCTGCACGTTGCAGCATGGGATGGGGGAGGCGACATTCGCGATCAATCGACGCAATAATCCGCAACCTGAAGTTCCAGCCCGACGGACAGCAGGAACCCTCTTGGGGCCGGTCGATCACGATGTTCCGGTCTTGGCCATTCGTTCTGGTGAAACGTTGAAGGCGGTGGTGTTCGGATACGCCTGTCACGCCACGGTGCTTAGTTGGATGCAGTGGTCAGGGGATTATCCTGGGCATGCTCAGCTGGAACTCGAGCAACGGTTGCCCGATTGTCAGGCGATGTTTTGGGCTGGCTGTGGCGCGGATCAAAATCCAGTGCCTCGCCGCACAAATGAGTTGGCCAAACACTACGGTCGCAGATTGGCGGATGCGGTCGAATCTGTCTTGCTGACGACCAAGATGGCTGCTGTGGAGCCATCGCTGGAAACGACTTTCTCCACCATTGATTTGGACCTGGGGCAGTTGCCTACCGCAGCTGAATTGCGTCAAGTCGAGAGTTCAGGGAATCGTTTTGAGCAATCCCGAGCCCGCCTGTTGTTGTCGCAGATCGCCGCGGACAAACCACTTTCACCGACGTATCCTTACCCGATTGGGGTATGGAAGTTGGGCGCGGATCTCCGCTGGGTGATGCTTGGTGGCGAGGTTGTTGTCGACTATGCCTTGCGTCTCAAGTCAGAGCTCAGCGGTCACCTCTGGGTAGCCGGCTATGCCAACGACGTCATGGCGTACATTCCATCGCGGCGAGTTTTGCGGGAAGGTGGTTATGAAGGTGCGACATCGATGGTGTACTACGGATTGCCAACCTCATGGGCACCGACCATCGAGAATGCCATCGTGGAAGAGGTAAAGCGTCAGGCAGAATGAGCTTGCGCGGTGCTGAGCTTGCGCGGTGCTGAGCTTTCACAGAACTGCCAGCTGTTTTCTTTCGCTAGAGACGCCTCGCGTTCTGGTGTGAACCGCGACAACGGGCGCATAAAAAAAGACCGCGTGAAAGTGCACTATCACGCGGTCCTGTGTCCGTGAATTGGGCTCAGACGCTGGCCAAGGTTTGCCTCTGGCCTCGTCACCGTCTTGGAGATCGGTAACGCGGGCTCGGGGTCATTCCAAAAGCTCGGGTCTGGCATCGTGGTGAAGTAGTCACGGACTGCGTTAGCCACCACGACGGAATTGAATTTATCCGCTTTCGTTCCAGCGTCAATCTGAAACACCACTTTGATTTGGTGGATGACTAGAATCGGATGCCAGTTATGACGGCTGGGTAAATCGTCGCGAAAAAATCGTCGTTCGCTTCCCCGTATCACCCGGTTCGAGTCCTTTCAAATTCGTAAATCGGCGGGGTAGCTTCGGTCCTTGGCTGTGTTGAGGGTCGCATTCCCGCATGCTGCTTTTGGTTTGCCGCTGTACGGATGCGTTTGCCAACGCATCCGTTCACCGATGGCTGGTCGATTACTGATCTGCGATGATGTTGAATCTGTTGAAGTGCCTCTTTCTTCTGCTCGGGATTGATCCAATGCAATTGGTCAAGGTTATTGATCGCTGGTTTTTCGTCGCGTTTGCGTTGACCTGTTTGGCTTTGCCGCGTGTCGAGGGGGCCGATCCGGCATCCTCGCCGGAACAAGAGAAGTTCCACCTTTTTCTGCTTGTCGGTCAATCCAACATGGCGGGACGTGGGAAAGTGTCGGCAGAAGATACCGTGGAAAATCCACGTGTGCTGATGTTGACCAAGCAGGATCAGTGGAAGCCTGCCGTCGATCCGATTCACTTTGATAAAAGGCTTGCCGGTGTTGGGCTGGGCCGCACGTTTGGTTTGTTGGTGGCTGAGTCATCGCCAGAAATCACCATCGGTTTGATCCCCTGCGCGGTCGGTGGGTCTCCCATTTCCGCTTGGCAGCCCGGTGGGTTCCACAGTCAAACCAAAAGCCATCCATACGACGATGCGATCAAACGGGCCAAGATCGCGATGGAAGCGGGGACACTCAAAGGAATCCTCTGGCATCAAGGCGAATCTGACTCCAAGGATCAACTCGCCGGAGCCTACGAGCAGAAATTACACGAACTCATCGCTCGGTTACGTACCGAGCTGAAATCACCTGAGGTTCCGTTTATCGCTGGCCAGATGGGGCAATTCGCTGAACGGCCTTGGAGTGATGAGAAGCACAAGGTTGATCTCGCGCACCGATCACTTCCCGAGAAAGTGAAACGAACTGCTTTCGTCCGATCCGACGGACTTGGCCACAAAGGTGACAAAGTGCATTTTGGTTCGGCTGCCTATCGCGAACTTGGTCGCCGCTACGCAGAGGCTTATCGAGCCCTGTCCGAAGCACAGTAGGGTTGATCGAAGAAATGTCGGCGACATTCCAGGTTCGATTGGCGTGGCCGAATGCTGGTGGTGAGTCGAGTGAACGGAGTCGGCTTGGGTAGTCGCACTCGGGGGATGGTCCCGTCAAAGATCTGAACGCGACCAAAGGTGAATCGTTCCGTCATAGGTTCCAGCAGCGACCTGCCGGCCATCAGGTGAAATCGCAATCGACAAGATGGTTTCTGCTGGACCATAAAGTTCGCCTCGAAGTTTCAGGTCTGGCACGCTCCATACCCGCACGACCCGCTCGCGACCGCCGGTCAACAGGAATTCGCCGTTGGCAGAAAAGGTCGCCGCAAACAAAGCGCTGACATCCGCTTCGATCGTCTTGTGCATCTTGTGGTGAACAAGATCCCAGACTGCGACTTGGTCACCTGATGCGATGGCTAACCATTTTCCATCGGGTGAGTAATCGACTTGGTACACCATCCCGGTGACAGGAATCTCTGGGGGCAACGTTGCGCCACTTTTTGTGTCAAGGAAGCGAACATGGTTTTCGGTTCCGCAAGCCAGTGTTTTCTGGTCGGGAGAGAAGGCGACGGAGAAAAATGGTTGTGAGTGCGGCGTCGACCACTGCGTTTCGCCTTGACGCCACAATTGAATGTGGAATCCGGCTGTCGCGATCAAGTTTCCATCTGGTGAGTAACTCGCGGACATCATCGGGTCGCCGTGACCGGTCAGCGTGACCTCGGCTTTTCCCTGGGCGAGGTTCCACTGAATGGCCGATCCATCACCACTGCACGACAGCAATGATTTGCCATCGGGTGACCATCCGATCCGAAACACTTGGTCTCGGTGCCCTCGGAAAGTTGCAATCACGTCGCCATTCGATGAATTCCAATGCTTGATCGTTTTGTCGTAACTGCCCGATGCCAATCCTGTCCCATCAGGGGCGAACACCAACCCATAAACCGCATCGTCGTGTTGGGTCCAGACAGCATGATTGGCGATGGGAAATGGATTCGCTTCTTGGGCGGTGAGTGTGAGCAAGGCCATTGTGTAAGCCACGACTCCCGCTGCGAAAACGAATCGACAAAGCTGCTGCAGTATCACTCTGGTACCTCCAGCCTCACGGTTGGTGCAACTGTTGTGCCGGCGTCGGTTCGTTATGAACGGGGAGTTGAGGTCGCGTATGCCTTGCGGATCTGTCCCCCAAGTTGGTCCCGCTAAATCGCGGGGTGTTTGAATCGCGGGGTGTTTGAATCGCGGGGTGTTTGAATCGCGGGGTGTTTGAATCGCGGGGTGTTTGAATCGCGTGGTGTTTGAATCGCGTGGTGTTTGAATCGCGGGGTGTGCGGCCTGTGTTCAAAACGCACAGTGAGTCGCCGGTGGGCAAGACCTTCGATTAGGAACTGCGGGATCACTCCTCGATTGTTATTCAGTGTTTCCGCCAGTGTTTCCGCCATTCTCGCTCGTTGCGGTTTATCCCGACCGCGTGGCGAAGTGGTTGGGGATGCTTCCGATGATGAGAGTTGTCGCTGTACCAGCCAATGGAACACCCACGATGGCCTCCAGTAAGGCGTTTTTATGGCCGATTTGGAATTCTGTGATGTGAGTTTGGTTCAATAAGCTCAGTCACAGCGGTGGAGTGGTAATGCGGAAATAGGTCGAGCCAAGAGCGTACGCTTCATCGAAAAACAAGCTGCCCAATCATTCCAGGCGAGCAATGCCTGCTGCGAATGGGACTGATTCCATTTTGCTCAATCCGAACTACGTCACTGCCAAGATGATCGTGTTCACGATTCGGATTCGGAAACTCAATCTATCGGAATGAGCATTGGCGAATGGATTTTTCAGGCCGATGTTCTGAGAAGTCCCAGCGACCATGTTTGGCTCATCGTGTTCCGGAAAGCAAACGCGATTTTGAAGGAGCAGCTGATATCGGGATTGGGAATCGGATACAACTTTGGTTACTGTTTTCTGCCGCTCTGACGGAGATGAATTTCATGCTGTACATGATTGAATTGCACTATACCCCCGAGCATCGCGAGGCAGCGTTGCGTTACTTTCTTGATCACGGGTCGACCCATTACGAAGGAAAAGTGACTCTGCAAAATGGCTGGGTAGCGACGAAAGATTGCGTTGCCTACGTACTGGTCCGGGCAAACGGTGACGAAGAAGTTGATAAGGCTTGTGTGCCACTGCGAGAATTTGGCAAAATCTACTATCGTCACGTTACTAGTACCGACGAGATCTAAGGTATTTCGTGGTCGATGCCAGGAAAGAAGCGTTGCGGGTTTAATTCATCGTTCAGTTTCTTTCGCAGGTTGGAGTTCCGTCGTGTCATTTTTTGTGGGACAGCATGATGAAGTATTCAATTCGTACCTTATTGGCATTGGTCGCTGTTGCTGCGTTCGCGATGGTGGCGTTGCGGTCTTATCGAAAAGCGATCACAGAGCAGAATCGCAGCGTTCAACTTGAGCTCGCGATTGAGTCGCTTGAGCAACAACAGGTGGTTCAAGTTGATTACCGCGAGACGAAACTTGCTCAAGATGATCTGAACGCTTCACTTCAGGATAACCGTGATCTTTGTGAGCAGGCGATAAAGGTATTGGTTGAACGTTACGGGTTGATTAAGCCAGTGGATGCCGAAACGCTTTCGATCAGGCGTTCCCCAGCGATTCGTGCTGATACGTCGCACGCGCCCATCCTCTTTAAGCTGTTTGTTCCAGAGGATCGTCCGATCTGGTTAAAGTTTGGTTTGCATCCGCAATCTACCAGTGCCCCCTCGGATCGGGCAGCAGGATCCGAAGATGTCTTGCTAGGCGAATCAGCCTTCAATCCTTCGGGACCTTTCGAGTTGAAGTTGCCGCCGGGTGAACACGAGGTCGCGTTCCTGATGGAGGGTCCGGAGAATGCTTTTGGGCGATTTCAGGTTCGTTTAAACAGCGAAGTGCTAGCGCAACCAACGGTGATTGCGGGCAGCGATGTGCGTCGTAGCGGCCACATGTCAATTTCTGCTGATCAGCAAGTTGATTTCGCTCCTAATCGTACGTTGCCCCGTTTGGTCACGTTTCAGTTAAGGCAATATGAGACCAAGGATTCCGAATCAACAAAGGAATTCAATTTGTCGGTTTGGCTAAGCGATCGGTCGAGTTCTTTCAGTCCTTTCTCTGCCCTTCATTGAATGAATCACACGACATGATTGAATCAGGCCGAAATCCAAAAGAGGGTGTTCGTAAGCGACAGCGACGATCGCGGGAAACCGTGATGCTGACTGTTCTGGGGTTTGTCGGTGTGATCTTGGTTTTTGTCATCGCGGAATCCATGGTTGGGGTTCGGCGTGCTGAAAAGCTGATGAAAGTTCGGCAAATACGGCTTGCAGAATTGCAAGCGGTTGAAGCGGAACAAAAACAGGTGATCAAGCAGGCGGAGAACAATCAGCGTTTGGTGTTTGACTTGCTTGCGAATTGTCGGGTGGCAGCCGATATTCCAATTCTGACCGGTGGGCAGTTATTTTGTCAGCATCGTGGTGATCGCGGTTTTGTTTTGTGGCTTCCCGAAGGGAAACATCGATTGCAGGTTTTCGCCAAGGTTTCTTTTGCGGCGATACAGGACGAGACAGATCAGACTTTGGACAGTGACGAGGTCGAGCCAGTCGTCACTGAATATGATTGGACGGTCCCACTGCTCGGCAGGACAGGTTACCTGTTCGAGCTTGAGTCGAACGGAAAAGTCAGTCCAGTAACTTGGCGTTTGACTGCCAATCATGCCGATTTTGATTCGCGCCGCGAAGTCATTCCGGTGGAGAATGTTCGAGCGGATAGTTGGGCATATTCCGGCGGGAATCGAGTAGCCTTTCCAAACCAATGCGAACAATATTGGTCAATCAAGGGCATCCGGGCGGCAGCAGGTCAGTCGGTGCCCGTCGGCGTTTACAATCTTACGATTCGTGGGAGTCAACAGAATCAAAAACTCGTCATTAAGTTGACCGCTGAGGTTGTAAGTGATGGTCCGACGACGGTCGATCCGACCGGCGCCGCCCGTGTTATTTCACTCGGCCATCCTGAGTTGTTAGCGCCGTATGCGGGGGATGGGAAGTTCGAACTGTTGCCGAATTAAAAGTCGTCGGTTCCGGTCAGCACGGCGATGTCTGGGGATCACTGATTGCTGTTCCGGGGGCGATGCGAATCGCGCGTCTTGCTGTAATCGCTAGAATGTCAGTGAAAGCTTTTGTGCCACATCAATGAATTCAATGAGCGAATTACAGAACCAATTTGATTTACAGACCTTCACCAACGATTATCAATTGGTCAACGGTGTCGTGATGCATCGCGAGAACCCCGAGAACTTCCATGTTCCGCCTGAGGTCATCAAACGACACATTCAACCCGGCCAGTATGTCGAGCTGCGGATTGACTCACCTCGTTTCTCTGTCCATGAAGAGGATGCGGGGGAATGTTCGTGTCCGTCATGTCATGGCGAAATGACAAAGCCAATTCTGCGACATGAGCACCCTGCGTCGCTAATGCGGGTGCCTGAGCAAAGCACCCCTTCGCGTGGTTGGGGGGAAGATTTTTGGGTGCGGGTCACGGGGCGGTCGGGGACTTATCTCGGCGGCATGGTGGATAACCCGTTGGTGGAATCACGCCTGCATGGACTCGTTGAAGGAGGTGCTGTCTATTTTCAGGAAGATCACATTCTGGCGGTGCACGATATCCACCGCGGGGACCTCGTGGCAGGGATGGATGTGGCCGATCTCAAAGAACTTGCTGAATGGGTCGGGCAGATGCGGCGCGACTCGGATGACTGATGACGGGAGTTGACCGCGTCCCGAAAAGGCTTCACGCGACGGCCGAAATGATTGACCGGTCGATTCGTCACGTTAACGCATAACGTGGTTAAAATATCGCGTTGGCAAACCGCCTCGCCAGCAAGCCACTTCCTCATTCAACTCGCTGCGTGCGAGCGTTCTCGAAGATTTTCTGCTGCGTAGTGTCGTTAGAGGATCGTCGATGTCGTGCTCGGGTTACCTCGCCGGCTTTGGTGATTCGTGTCTTGCTTTCGATTGATTGTCTCATTTTCTTGTGCTCTAACCCTTCTCTCGGTTGGAGCTTGTTCTTTATCACGCTCCCTACGAATCATGCAGTGCTTTGATTGGTTGGATGATCTGAGTGAAGTAATTGGGAGAAGCTGCTAAGAGATCCAAACCGCGTTGGCAGTAAACAGGTAGTCACGTCTCCGAGATCACGAAGCGGCAGGGTTTCAGTGGTCAATTTTACTATTTTGGAAAAGTTGGTTTTTTTCAGGGTATTCGGTGGAGATTTGACGCACTGGCGCTTGCGGAAATACTCGGCCAACAGCATTGGTCATGGATCTCCCACGCGGTTGGCTTAGCGACCGCCTGCATTAGCGACCGTGTTCGTAAGACGCCGGCAGCGAAGGTTTCGGCTTTTGCCATTGGTTAGCTTTGAAGTGGTGTTCCGTTCACTGACGAACCGACCGCTCATGATTGTTTTGAATTCCTCCATCCTTTGAGAGAGCGACGTACGATGAAATTGTTTTCTGCCGGCCAAAGAGTTGGCCAAACTGCATCTTGGGTTGTTGGTGTTGGCCTTGCATCGTGGATTACGCTTGCAGCTTCCAACCCCACGCTTGCCCAAGACGATCAGCTCGCGTCCCCGCCAACACCTATTTTTGTCTTTCGGTTCATTGAGGTCATGCCGGAAGATGTTGCCTCGTGGCGAGAGAATGTGCGCGCCAAGCAGCAGAAGTTCAATTCCAAGCCAGATTCTTCCCATTGGGGAACGTGGCGAATTCTCACTGGAATGAGAACCAATCACTTCGTGCGAGGATTTGCGACTACGCCTGAGCTCTATTCCAACCCAGTTCATCCCTCTCAAGGCATGGCGGCTTCATGGGATATGGCTGAGGCCTCTTATTGGCTCGAGCATGTAGAGCCTTTGCAGAAATGGACGGGGAATCGTCAGGTCTGGCGACCGATTCCCGGGCTGCGTTCGGTAGGACTTCCACAGGATAAGGCTCCCAAGTTTTTGCAACATCGTCGTTGGCGGATGAAGCCAGGGATGTATCAGCGGCTGGAAGCGAACTACAAAAAAATGATTGCCGCAATGGATCATTGCGATCATGACATCGATTTCTTTATTGCAAGACTTTCAGATGGCGGCGATTTTATGATCTACGCGGAAACCCGTGCTTTCAATAGCATGGCCGATATTCCAGGAATGGAATCAATTCGCGATGCTTTCACCACCGTTCACGGGGATGGAAGTTGGGAGAAATTCCTCGAAGAGCACAATGCAGTGATGCAGGAAAATGCTGTCGTTGAAACAGAAACCTGGATGTACGAGGAATCTCTCAGCAACATGGCGATGGGGCCCCCAGCAGAGCTGACTAACGCGAAATAATGCCTGGGCGAATCATCCACCGATTCATTCTCATCGCTGCTGCGGGCAGCGATGGGCGGTGTGCTCTGGCAGGCTGCCAGTATGTTGGTGATTGATCGCCGTTGCTTTGGAAGCCGATCTTTTAGGCGATTCCCAATCTTGCTTTTCTGGATCTGTGCGTTATTCGCTGGACGATCGCGGATGGTGCACGTGCAAGTCTTTTGATTCAGCCAACGCAGTGGTTGTTTTCACAACGAGAAGCAACGCGATTAGCTCATGGCCCGGCTGTTTGAGTTTCAGGCAACCCGGCTGTTTGAGTTTCAGGCAACCCGGCTGTTTGAGTTTCAGGCAACCCGGCTGATAGAGTATCAGTCAAC
>JAQWPZ010000158.1 GCA_029245125.1 Rubripirellula sp. | reverse complement strand
TGCCATCGCCGCACGAGCCGCAATCGAACAATGGGATGTGAGTCGAGTGCTAATCATCGACTGGGACGTCCATCACGGGAATGGAACCCAAGCGACGTTTTGGGATGATCCGAATGTTGCGTTTCTGTCGATGCATCGCTTCCCCTTCTACCCTGGAACCGGAGCGGAGGACGAAACAGGAGAAGGAGCTGGCCGAGGGCTGACGGTCAACGTGCCGATCGAATTTGGCACGAGCCGGAAAGCACAGCTCGATCGGTTCCGCCAAAAGACCGAAGCCTTGGCCGATCAATTTCGACCAGAGCTAATTCTGGTCAGCGCTGGTTTCGACAGCCACAAAGATGATCCCGTCGGGTCTCTGGGGTTGGAGAGCGAAGACTTCGCGACTCTGACGGACGTCGTAATGGAACTCGCAAATGTTCACTCGGAGGGACGACTAATCAGCCTCCTCGAGGGTGGCTACAATCCCGTCGCTCTAGCAGAAAGCGTCCGCCACCATCTGCAACGCCTCAACATCACCCCCAATGGGTGACTCCTACTCCCCATCAGGCTTCGCAGGAAGGCGGTGGCGTTGAAGGAAGTTTGTAGGCAATTCGAATTCGATTTTTGGCTCGGGTTTGCTACGTCTATATACTGCTCGTGACACAGGTCTGCCGATCTACCCACCGCTGCCGTGCGATTGTTAAACTTTCGTGAAGGCCGCTCATTTCCGCACAGTTCGACTAACCAATTTTGTCGCGTGTTTCACATAATGGGGGGCGAGTGCAAAGTCGCTCGCGAGCTCGTTCTGCTAGCCGTTAGTTGATCTGAGAATCGATTAGGTTGTTAAGGAGTGCCGTAGGATGTCAGCTTCGCGCGATGAATTTTCGCCAATCCCGGAAATCACCCCGGGAAAGCGTTTGGGGAGAGATCTCTCCGGCGGCCTTGTCGTCTTTCTGGTGGCGTTGCCGCTGTGTTTAGGCATCGCACTCGCCTCCGACGCTCCGCTCTTTGCGGGATTACTGTCGGGCGTGATTGGCGGAATCATCGTCGGGTCGCTGAGCGGCAGTGCGACGAGCGTCAGCGGGCCTGCCGCCGGCTTGACGGCGATCGTGCTAGCCCAATTGGCAATCTTGGGTTCCTTCGAGGCATTTTTACTTGCCGTTCTGATTGGTGGTGTGATCCAAATCGGATTGGGAATCGCCCGCGCCGGAGCCCTTTCGGCGTTTTTCCCATCCAGCGTCATTAAGGGACTGTTGGCGGCGATCGGCGTGATCCTGATCCTGAAGCAGATCCCGCACCTCGTCGGCCACGATACCGACCCAGAGGGGGACATGTCCTTATCGCAACCGGATAACGAGAATACGTTCAGCGAGCTGCTGACGGTGCTTTTAGGAGACGTTCATATCGGGGCGGCAGTGATCGGGATCGTCTCGCTCGCGATCCTGCTGCTCTGGGATCGGATCCCAGCTCTCAAACGACTTGTGATCCCGGCCCCCCTGTTCATCGTGCTGTTCGGTGTAGCGGTGAATTGGATGTTCCGCTCATTCGGCGACCCGTGGCTGATCGAGCCAAGTCACCTGGTGCAAATTCCAGTCGCAGAATCCGTCAACGATCTCATCGGATTTCTGCGGTTTCCAGATTTTTCCCAATGGAACAATCCGAAGGTCTACATGGCTGGATTGACGATCGCGATCGTTGCATCGCTGGAAACTCTTTTGAACTTGGAAGCAGTCGACAAGTTAGATACGAAGAAAAGAGATTCACCACCGAGTCGCGAGTTGATCGCACAGGGAGTCGGTAACATCGTCGCAGGTTTGGTGGGGGCACTACCGGTCACCAGTGTGATCGTTCGCAGCAGCGTTAACGTCAACGTCGGCGCCGAAACAAAGGTATCAACAATTTTCCACGGTGTGCTTTTGTTGGTAACAGTGGCCATGTTCCCCGTCTACATGAACATGATCCCGCTCGCAGCATTAGCAGCAATTCTGCTGGCAACCGGCTTAAAATTAGCCAGCCCAACACTGTTCCGCCAAATGTGGCGTGAGGGCCGCTACCAATTCGCACCCTTCATCATCACGCTGATATCCATCGTGTTCACCGATTTACTGACGGGCATTTTGATTGGGCTGGGTGTCAGCGTGCTGTTTATTTTGAATAGCAGTCTGCGACAACCAATTCGACGAATTGTCGAAACTCACTTGGACGGGGTGGTGCTGCACGTCGAGTTAGCAAACCAGGTCAGCTTTTTAAATCGCGCGGCTCTCGACAAGCTGTTCGTTGATGCGGCGCGGGGCTCGCACCTGCTGATCGACGCGACTGGCACGAACTATATTGATCCAGACATTTTGAGCTTGATCCGTGACTTCAAGCAAAACCGCGGGCCGGCTCGCGGTGTGGAAGTTTCACTTCGCGGTTTTCGGACGAAGTACCGCCTGCAGGATGAATTTCGCTTCGCCGATTTTTCAACACGCGAACTTCGAGATAAGGTCAGCCCCACGCAGGTATTGGAGTTTTTAAAGGAAGGAAATCGACGCTTCCGCACCGGCAACCGACTCACTCGAGACTTTGGGAGAGCCGTTGGCGCTACCGCTGGCGGACAGACCCCTCTCGCCGCAGTGCTGAGTTGCATCGACTCGAGGGTCCCAAGCGAATTGGTTTTCGATCTCGGCATCGGGGATATTTTCAGCGTGCGTGTCGCCGGCAATGTCATCGGCACCAAATCATTGGCCAGCCTCGAATACGGCGTCAACGTTGCTTCGATCAAGTTGGTGCTTGTGTTGGGGCACACCCGCTGTGGAGCCGTCACATCATCAGTCGAGCTGGTAAGCAACCAGGCAAACGTGGTTGAAACAACCGGATGCGAGCACCTGCAGTCAATCGTCGACGAGATTGCTCCCAACATGACGGAGGACGAATTATCTCGCTTCAAAACCATCTCGTCAGATGAACAGGAGCAGTTTGTTGACGAAGTGGCAAAACGAAACGTGCTGAGAACGGTCCAACAGATCATCGATCGGAGCGAGGCCGTACGCAAAGCTGTCGAAGATGGACGGTTAGCTGTGGTCGGAGCGATCTATGATGTAAAAACCGGGCAGATTGAGTTCATGCAAGAAGACGGGCAGACTGCTGGTTCTATCGCCCCCGAATCTTCCTAGTACGGCCGTCACGGCCAGTGCTTCCGGCCGCCAGTACTTCCGGCCGCCAGTGCTTCCAGGGATTTGTTTGGGGATCCGCCACTCTGCTGAGCGCTCATTCCATTCCGAATTTGTGCTCGTGAAGGTTGCAGAGGGCCAACAAAGCCCACCCAAATATTATCCACTGGCGACGCTCAGTTCTTACTGCTGCTGCCGTTCTCATTGTCGGTCACGCCCAGGCTACGGCAGCCAAGCTCGCTGCAAGAGAAACCGAGGGTTCTGTGAAAGTCGGTTCACCGTCAACGCCGCTCGCAACGGGTGGTCGCCGCAGGCAACTGCTATCCAGTCGTCTCAATTTGACTAGACTCTTGGGTGATCCAATTGGTCCCCCAAATTCAAAATGCCCATGTCGACATGCACTCGCTTGCTGTTGCTGCTCGCCTCGGTCGCACTTGCAAGTGCTAACCTTCAGGCAAAGCAACCCAACATTCTATTCATCTTCTCCGACGACCATGCGCCACAAGCGATCAGTGCTTATGGCTCGAAGATAAACAAAACGCCAAACCTCGATCGCATCGCAAAAGATGGGGCAGTGTTCGTCAATTCGTTTTGCGCGAATTCAATTTGCGGTCCTTCGCGAGCGTGCATTCTGACCGGAAAGCATAGCCATAAGAATGGCTTTTTGCGAAATGGCAATCGATTTGATGGCACGCAAACAACTTTTCCAAAGTTGATGCAGAACGTGGGCTACGAAACAGCGGTGATCGGCAAGTGGCACCTTTCAAGTGACCCAACAGGGTTCGATCATTGGGAAGTCTTGCCAGGCCAGGGGTCCTACTACAACCCCGACCTCATTCAAATGGACGGATCGAGAAAGCGTTACGAAGGATACTGCACCGACATTATCACCGACAACTCATTGTCGTGGTTGAAGGCACGAGATCCAAACAAGCCTTTCCTGCTGATGTGCCAACACAAAGCCCCTCATCGGAACTGGTCACCGCCACCTCGGCACTATGATCTTTTCCAGGGAGTCGAGGTTCCCGAACCGGAAACGCTATTTGACGATTACTCGGGACGAAGTGATCTGCTGAAAGAAAATGAGATGTCAATTCGCGACCACTTTTACTGGGGTCACGACATGAAATTCCACGGCGAAAACCTGTTTCCAAAACATTTCCGCTCCGGCATTCGCAACGGCGAATATGCGCGAATGACAGATTCCCAAAAACAATTATGGGACGACTATTACGCACCTCAAAACCAGGCATTTATTCGCAAGATGAATGCAGGAGAATTGAGCGACGACGATGTGACAAGATGGAAATACCAACGCTACATCAAAACTTACCTCGGCTGCATCCAAGCGGTCGATGATGGCGTAGGCCGGATGCTGGATTACCTGGATGAATCAGGCTTAGCGGAAAACACCGTTGTCATCTATAGCTCCGATCAGGGTTTCTATCTTGGCGAGCATGGCTGGTATGACAAGCGATGGATGTTTGAAGAGTCACTAAAAATGCCGTTCTTGATCCGTTGGCCCGATGTCATTGATCCCAAGACTGAATCGGCGGCCTTGATTCAAAACATCGATTATGGACCGACATTTCTTGATCTCGCGGGCGCAGATGTGCCGGCCGAAATGCAAGGCCGTAGCATGGTCCCAATGCTACGCAATCAAGGTAAACCGTCTGCCACTTGGCGGGATGCCATCTATTACGCGTACTACGAAAACGCCGCCGTCCACGCGGTCCCTGTTCACGATGGCGTGCGTACCGAAAGGTACAAGCTGATGTTCTTTCCGCGATCACGCGAATGGAACTTGTTCGATTTAGAAGAAGATCCGATGGAGATGCAAAGCGTCCACGACCAACCGAGTTACGCTCCGATTCTGGCAGGCATGCAGAAGCGGTATCGTGACCTCCGGCAGTTTTACGGAGTCAACAGCGCGGTGATCCCCGAGACTCGCGGCGATCTCGAACGCTGGCGAACTCGCGATGCAACGATTTCGAAGAACGCAAAGAAGGGTAACGTCGATTTAGCGTTTATCGGCGATTCGATTACCCAAGGCTGGGAAGGACGGGGCAAACAAGTCTGGGAAAAACACTACGGATCTCGAAACGCAATCAATTTAGGGATTGGTGGCGATCGAACAGAACATGTGATTTGGCGTTTAACTCACGGTAATCTCGGCAAGATCAAACCGAAGGTAGCCGTCGTCATGATCGGCACCAATAACACCGGGCATTTTGATCAGGATCCGCAAGAAGTCGCAGCGGGTGTCCAACGTATCCTCGAAATCCTTGCGGAACGCCTCCCGGAGACCAAGATCGTCCTGCACGGCATCTTTCCGCGGGGCCCGAACTCGCTCGACTTAAAACGCCTTAACAATGTTGCGATCAACCAACACATCCGTCGCTTCGCGGATGGTGACCGTGTGCATTACCTCGAGGTTGGAGATCAGTTTCTCGCACCCGATGGCACGATCAGCAAAGCGATCATGCCCGACCTGTTACACCTCAGCACCGAGGGTTACGAACGATGGGCCAAAGCGCTCGAGCCAAAATTACAGGAACTCGGCTTGTAGAGGCTCTTGAATTTTTTCGGCATCCCTGCGGGTTGCCGATACGGAGGTGACGCTCAGGTCATCAGCGTATCGCAACCGCACAATCAGAATCGAAAAGTCCTCACCGCAAAAACAGGACGATCAGAATCTCAGTTCGATTCCGCCGACCGCCCCATGCAATAAAGCGGTGCCTCGATCGTCGTAACCCGAACCGCTAAAGAAATCGGATTGCGGCAACTGATCACTTGCGACAGCAATTTGGTCGAACCACAGCACGGTGTAACCGGCAGTCACTGACACATGTCGCGTCACGGGCAATTCGGCTAACAAACTTGCTTCTGCCATCCACGACAAATTAGTGGTCGATTCTCGAATTGGCAAAACAATCGCGCCGGTATCCAAGGCGGCGTCATGCCGCAGCACGTTTCCATAGACCCCGCCTTTTGCAGCGGCCGAAACGATCACACCACCCCAGCAGACTCGGGGGCCACCGAGCCAACCGATTTGCACTCCGTAAAGGTCGTTGCGGGTGATCGCACTGTATTCGTAATTCGCGGGCGTGCTGGCGATCGCAACCGTTAAATCATCGTCCATATTGATGTAGCGAATCCCAATCATTCCTGTTGAGTATCGCGCGATCCAATGGTGATAATTGAATTCCCAACTTGACATTTCCGAACGGTAACGTCCATCCAGTTGCGTCACGTTGGGAGCAAAGATGGGAGGCGAAGCGTTGATCTGCAATGACGTTGCCGTCATCGGAATCTGCGCAGACGCGTTTAGATTTGTTGTCGACAGCACGCGAAATTCGATGCCGTCGTTATCCCACCATCGACTGATCAGATCGAATTCAAAACCCGTTGTCCAATCAAAGTCGAAATCAGTAGCGTTGAGCTGCTCAGCCGCAGCAGAAACATTTTGCATCATGCTGTAGGAGTCTTCCGTGACACGATCGAGGTGAATTACCCCCGCGTGAAACATCCACAACGGTTGCAATCCAGCACCCACATCAAATTGACGATCGATGATCACGTTTCGATACGCGTCTACAATCCCGACGCTATTCCCCGCAGAATAATTCCCCGCAGAATCATCCACCACAGAATAGTCGTTCCCCAAAGCATAGTCGCCTGGAGAATCCATCTGATAAGCATCCACCATCTCGACACTGTCACCCAGAAAATCTGCTGGATACTCAGCCGTTTCATCGACGGGGAAAACAATGCCGCCGTCGCCCGCGAACTGAGCGTGTGCGGCTAGACACGGAGCGAGCGCGAGCAACGCAGCAACCGGCCACTGAGCGAGTTTCTTGCAGGATTTGATGACTCGTAACAGAATTTTGACTCGAAAATGGCGTGAGACAATCAGAAGGTTGCCCATCGGCGAGCTTCAGCAGATTGAGTACAACCCGACTGAGCCATACCAATTCCTGGCATCCTCCCCAAGATGGATCGGAGACATCGGTGAAAAAAAGTTCTTCGCCTTCTCGCCGTCGACTACCATGAAACACAGGAACCAAGCCTTTTCACTGGACGACGGACCGAGCGCTAGCCATGTTTTCCTCGTTGCGTTCCCGCTCCACACCCGGCCGACGCCGGAACGAGACCAAACGTCGCCCGCGGCGTCTGGAGGCTCTCGAAGCGCGCCGACTGTTAGCGACTTTGATCGTCGACCGCTTGGAGGACGCAGTCGACCTAGATCCCGGGGATGGTGTCTGTGAAATCAGCGGAGGTGGGTGCACGCTCCGAGCGGCGATCCAAGAAGCCAATGCGTTGCAAAACGTTGGCGGGCCGGACCTTATCGAAATACCGCCGGGAATCTTTCCGCTGACCTTGGCCGGTACCGATGAGGGGCAAGCCGCCACGGGTGACCTCGACATCACCCAAGATGTGGTTCTGCAAGGTTCTGGTGCCGAGGCCACCATCATCGATGCCAATGCGATCGATCGTGTGATGGATGTTTCCCGCGGTAATGTCGAAATTCGCAATCTGACGATTCGTGGTGGCGAACTCATCGATGATGAAATCTCGGTAGAAGGCAGTGGCGGAGGGATTCGCAACGAAGGTGACCTTACGCTTGCTGACAGCATCGTGACTGGAAACGTCGCCACGGTAGGAGCCGGCGTGGCAAACTATCTCGGCGTGCTCAAAGTTGTTCAAAGCACCATCTCTGGAAATGGGGCCGCCAGCACTGTTCGTGGTGGGGGGATCTCGAATGAAGCGAACTACGACGCCGCATCCTTGCAGGTGACAGATTCGACGATCACCGGAAATCGAGCCGACGTAGGTGGCGGTATTCACAACTACAGCTATGACGGGGCCGCCAACGCGACACTGATTCGCAGCACATTGTCAGGCAATACCGCTGACAATGGAGGCGCGATCGCCAATCAAGCTGTCTACGGCTACGAACCTACTGTGCAAGCGACGATCATCATTCGCAACAGCACGGTATCAGGAAATGCAGCCACACAATCAGGTGGAGGTCTGCTAAACCAAGCAGATCCCGACAGTGAAGCCCTGGTCGTGATCGACAACAGCACGATCACAGCCAATGCGGCTAATACTGGTGGAGGTCTGTTTCAGACGGATTCCGACGGGACCTCAATGGCGATCACCAGTTCGATCGTCGCCGGAAATCAAGCAACCAATGCCAGTGATTTGTCAAGCGGAACCGCGCAAGCTTCCTTTACCTTGCTGCAAGATGCGGAAGGTCATCAGATCAGCGACGGTGAACTCGGAAACATCGTCGGAGCGAACCCACTTCTAGGTCCCCTGCAAGATAACGGCGGTTTGACACGGACCCACCTGCCTGAATCTTTCAGTCCTGTTGTCGATAAAGGGATCAATTCGGCTTCACTCGATTTTGACCAACGTGGCAGTGCCTTTCGTCGCACGATTGATCTACCGCTCAATGGCAACGCCGCCGATGGAACTGACATAGGTGCAGTAGAAATTGGTCAGACCGGAGCGGTGAATGATTTTGGTGATGCCCCCGAGGGAGTTCTTGTCGGCAACACGGAACGAAATTATCCCACCACCATCTCTCAAGATGGAGCTCGGCATTCCACCACCCAAGATGGACCTTACCTGGGGCTGTCGCCGCCTGATACAGAAAACGAAGGACAGCCAACGCTGGGGGCCGACGGGGATGACGTTCGCGGAGCAGATGATGAAGATGCTTTCGACGCACCACTCATTTTGACCCCCGGGGAGACACTCGCAGACGTTACTGTCCGATTTCACGGCGGCACCGCTGGTGGACGACTCAGCGGGTGGATCGATTTCAATCTCGATGGAGACTGGGATGATCTCGGTGAGCAGGTTTTAGCCGATGTTCAAATCGATGCCGGTCCGGGTTCGCTACCACTCAGCTCTGTGACGATACCAGCCAACCTAACGCCGGGGCAAACGTTTGTTCGATTACGGGTCAGCTCTGATTCTGGTTTGACGCCGCGCGGTTTGGCAAATGACGGCGAGGTCGAGGATTTTGTGGCGACAATCGGGCCCCCTCTCCCTGATGTGGCCGACTTGTCGCTGACTCAGACTGTCAATCAAGAGAACCCCTCACTTGCCGAGCAAATCGAGTTTACGCTCACCGTCCGAAACGACGGGCCGGATCGCGCGACAGGTGTCGAGGTCGGGACGTTCCTGCCGTTTGAATTGATCTTTTTGCGCGCTATAACGACGCAAGGAAGTTACGATGATTTCGATGAAGTCTGGGAGGTGGGAAGATTAGCGAGTGGAACCAGCGCCGTTCTCCGCATTTTCGTCGAGGTTGATACAACGGACTCGATTTCGCACTCGGCGGAAGTGATCGCATCAGACCAACTTGACCCAGACTCAACACCTGACAATGGGATCGAGGCGGAAGACGATCAGCAAACCGTCTCGATCGGCACCTGCTTGACCCGAGAACCGCTTCCGGGACGATCGACTGGGTTCGCTTACTCTTGCGCAGCACAGCCGGGATCGATGGTCGCCTTCGCGCGAGGAACGTCTCGCGGGCAAACACACTTCTCGCAATATGGCGTCACCGTCGACATGGCCGAAGCGGAGATTTTTGCGATGGCCATTGCCGACGCGAATGGAATGGCCAAGGTGCCCGAACTCACCGGCGAATCAGATGCCGGAGAGACTTTTTTAACCCAAGCATTTGAACTCGGGCCAGGAGCCGGGAAGAGTAACACGGTCGTCTTTCAGGCTCGAGAACCCGACCTCGCAGCATCCATTATCGATCTTGCAACATTCCAAACGAATCGCGCAAACCCAATTGATGTTAATGACGATGGTCGGATCACGTCACTCGATGCGTTGATTGTTATCAACCGTTTGGGTTCGATTGCCGGCAGTGGTGAATTTCAAATGGACTCTCCAACCGGCGGTCATTTTTACCCAGACACAAATGAAGATGGCCGAGTGACGGCTCATGACGCTTTATTGGTGATCAATCGCCTCGCAATCGATCACCAGCAATGGACACATGCAAAGGAACGCAAATCTGACTGGGCTGATTGAGCTGTGTGCAGGCTGTGTCAGGATGCAAAAAAGAAACAGTAGCATGAAGTGCGACCGTCATATTCAGACTTAAACAGCTGATCCAAGAACGCTTTTCTTGCGGCTTCATCTTAAAACATGCCCCACCGCCGTGGGGTGTAATAGTCTTTGTGTACGCCCATCACAATTTCCGAATTCGCCCCTGAACACTTTATCTCCACCGATAAAGGCAAACCAAGTGCAAACTTGGGACGCAAAGTCATGGGTCCACAAGCACCGTGGATAGCCAGACCGCCGAAGGGATTGGAAGTGAGTGATTTGCAATCACGTCTAAACAGGGACCAATTCGATGCGAAACAACACGTTTGTTCGCATGGGGGGAATCGGTTTAACGCTGCTTTTTGCGGCAATGACAGCCACGGCTCACGAGCCGGCGATCTATAAGATCGAGGAAGATTGGGAGATGCAGATACAGCATCCCGATCCTGAAATCTGCTCACCTCAAGTCACCTTCTTCACG
>JAQWPZ010000151.1 GCA_029245125.1 Rubripirellula sp. | reverse complement strand
CAGCTCCGATCGCGGCGCCTGCCAGACCGCCAAGAATCACTCCGCGACGGCGATATTTTCGGTTCTGGGCGTCAGCGGTGGAGGCCAGAAAGGCGACGAGGAGGGCGGCAATGGCGATGCGGTGAATCATGGAACCGTGCTTCAACAGGTTGGGAGGGCAAGCCCTGGAGGATCAGGTGGGAGTTTCGATTTTGCCGGAAGGTTTCCCGACCTAAAATTGTGTGTCACGATTCGTGCCGCGGTGCGTCAAAAACCTGTGACGACTATTGGATTTGCGTGAAGCGAAGTGGTGGATCGAATCGGATCGATTACACCAAGTTTGCAACGAATGCTTAGGAGATTGACCTAATGACAGAAGCAAATGTCGGCCAAATTGTCTGGACTGATTTGACAGTCAAGAATGTGGAGGCGATCCGCGATTTCTATCAACAGGTCGTTGGATGGACCAATCATCCCGTTGAAGTCGATGATTATTCCGACTTCACAATGGTCGCTGGTAACAAATCAGTGGCGGGAATTTGTCACGCTCGAGGAGAAAACGCCGATATGCCGGCGCAATGGTTGATCTATGTCACGGTGCAAGATTTAGATCACAGTATTGCGATGTGTCGTGAAAATGGTGGGGAATTGCTCGTGCCAGCAAGAGAAGCGGGCGGCGGACGCTGCGCGGTGATTCGGGATCCTGCTGGAGCTTGCATGGCGCTCTTCGAAGCCTAAGGATTGATGCCGTTTACCGCTCTGACCTTAAGAGATCTCCAGACCGATTCGAGCGATCCATTCCCGGCTGATCTAAATACGATCGTAGATTTTGAATTCCAACCCGCAGGTTTGAGGCAACCCTTTTGCGGCAGATGCAGTTGGGTTGAAATCCACAACTTTGGATTTTCCTATGCCGCGTCGGAAGGCCTCTACCCCATTGCTTCGGAGGGCGAAGTAAAGAGCTGCCTACCAGATTTCTACCAATCGCAGCTGTCAATCTTTGGTCGACTCGTCCGAAGGCTGTTGGACAAATTTTGAGTCCTTCGGTTCTGCAACGGGTTGCTCCCGCACCAGAATGCTCGGACCGAATAACTCGGTCATTTTTTCCGGCGATTGCAAAACGCTCAATGGAATCGAAAAAGCGGGGCGACTGGGAACGGCATGGGAACGTGCGCTGCGACGGCGACCGAATGGTCCGGCGGCACACAATTGGCTTGCTGTCAACAGAATTACGAGAATGGCTGCCGCGAAACGAAAAGTTGGCATTGATACCCCCCACAGGTTGCCAGATGCGTCGATCGAAACAAGAGCTTGTCGTTGAACGCTTGCTCATAATTCAGGCTCGCGTCGTTACAAAAGAGCCTCAGCCTGCTTATCTGGAACCTTCTCTTCCTGTTACGCTGGTGGTGCGGCGGCTGGGATGAACGTTCGCGGTTTTTGTTTTGTTGCCTAAGAAGAGTTTGAATTGACATGAGTGAAGACCCGTTTGCGAGATTCGAGCGTTCTCGTAGCGGTTGGTTGCTTCCCGTGGCACTGTTCGTTTTGGGGGCAATTCCAACAGCATTGGCGGTAAGTACGGTCCATCAGATGGGATTGATGCGGGGACTGGTCGACGAAGCGGACGGACCTGATTTGGACATCGATGAGGGCAAACCGGCTCTGGAGGACAGTAATAATGAGTGATCCCAACGATGCGGCCGTTGAGGCTTTATTGGCCGCGGTGGCGGCTGCTCCGGACAACGTGAATTTGGTTTCCCAGCTTGTCAAATTGATGACTGCGATGTTGCGATTCGATGAAGCGGAACAAGTTGCTCGCCAGGCGTTGCAAGTCCACCCTGGGCACATTGGATTACAGTTGTTGCTGGCAGAAGTCTACTGCCGTCAGGGAAAAGACTCACACTCGTTGGCGATTGTTGAAACACTTTCGCGAGGGAAGAACGCCGACCCACTGGCAATGGTATTGCATGCTCGATTACTTCAACGCCAAGGTGATATCCGGGCGGCTGTTTCAAGCTATCGAGAGGCGATCGATCTGGATGATCAGGTTGCAGATGCGGAATTAGAAAGCTTGCTCGGTATCGAAGATTTCGGCGATCACGAAGAGATGCAAGAACCTGCAGCGGCAAGTTGGCAGAACGACGTTGATGACGAACCGATGGATTTTTCGACGGAACTCCCTGAGGAAGGTTTCGAGTCCGTTGGCGGAATGGATGCAGTCAAGGATGAGATTCGCATCAAAATTATCTACCCGTTGCAGCATACAGAGATGTATGCGGCTTACGGAAAAAAAATTGGTGGCGGAATCCTGCTGTATGGTCCTCCCGGTTGTGGGAAGACTCATTTGGCCCGAGCCACCGCGGGTGAGGTGAACGCCGGATTCCTTTCCATCGGCATCAACGATGTGTTGGATATGTGGATTGGCAACAGCGAAAAAAACCTGCACGCATTGTTCCAGCAGGCTCGATCGAGCACACCGTGTGTCTTGTTTTTTGACGAGGTTGATGCGTTGGGAGCTTCACGTTCTGATATGAAGCGAAGTGGCGGCCGGCAGCTGATCAATCAGTTTCTGTCGGAGCTTGACGGAGTCGAGTCAAACAATGATGGAGTACTCTGTCTAGCGGCAACCAACACGCCTTGGCACTTGGACTCTGCTTTCCGCCGTCCGGGACGATTTGATCGCGTGATCTTTGTGCCGCCTCCAGATGAACTGGCACGTCAGGAGATCCTGGAGATCCAATTGACGGGGAAGCCGACCGAACGCGTGGACACGAAGAAAGTCGCTGCCAAGACGGTCGATTACTCGGGTGCCGATTTAAAAGCGATTGTGGATCGAGCGGTCGAAGCAAAGTTACATGAGGCGATTAAGTCGGGAATGCCCAAACCACTCTCGACCAAAGATCTGCTCTCTGCAGCCCGAGAGATTCGGCCCTCGACGCGAGAATGGTTTTCGACGGCACGCAACCACGCTCTGTATGCGAATGAGGGTGGGCTTTATGACGAAATTCTGGAATACCTGAAGATCAAACGATGAGCGATCGCTACGGACGTATTCAGTTGCTTTTAACGCAGCGACGCTATGAAATGGCCGAGCGAGATCTGCGGTCGATGTTGACCGAAGAACCCCGTGATGCGACAGCGCTCGCAATGTTGTCGCTGTGCATTATTCACCTTCCACAACGTCTTGCAGAAGCGACCGAAATTGCGCAGCGAGCGGTCGGGATTGCACCGGACGAATCCTTCACGCATTATGCTCTGGCGGTCTGTTTCTTGCGGCGTAATCGCAATGCTGAAGCTGAGCAGGCGATCAACGAATCGCTGCGGTTGGATCCCCACGATGCTGACGCGTATGCCATTTTGGGTCAGTCCTTTTTGTCGCGAAACCGCTTCGATGATGCCCTGCAGGCAGCTGAACGTGGTCTGGCGATTGATCCTGATCACACCGATTGTGGGAATTTGCGATCGATTTCATTGGAACGACTCGGACGCGGCAATGAAGCAATTCAGTCAGCTAGTGAAACACTGAGGCGTGATCCGGACGATCCGATGTCGCACGCGGCGCATGGGTACACGCTTTTAAACAGTGGGAAATATCGCGAGGCACAAGTTGCCTTCCGAGAAGCGTTGCGACTGGACCCGCAAAATGAGATGGCGCGGGTTGGAATGATCAATGCGCTGAACAATCGGAGTTTCGCGTTTCGAATGGTGCACAAATTTTATGTCGCTCTTAGCCGACTGAATTCGTCCGCCGCGTTTGCTCTGATTTTTGGCGCTTGGATCCTCGTGCAGGTTTTATCGCAAATTGTTGCGCCAGCTGTGCCAGCATTGCGGCCACTGATCTTTCCGATTATCGCGTTCTACGTGCTGTTCGTGATCTTCACCTGGATTTCCCAACCATTGTTTAACACGTTTCTACGTTTCCATCCTTTCGGGCAGCACCTCTTAAATCGGTCTCAGCGGTGGGCATCGAATTTGATCGCTCCGTCTCTCGCTTTAAGCTTATTTGGGTTTTGTTGTGGTTTGTATTACGCCGCTCCGGTCTTAGCGATTTTGGCGGCAGCTTATTGGGTGGGGCTGACGATTCCGATTTCCGCAGCCTTTTTAATGCCCACACGACAGCGGCAATGGTTGGTTGGTTCCGCTGCCTTGGCGATCGCGATTTTGCCCGCTGTGGGTGTTGCTTACGCGATTTGGATGAATTCTTCTGAGCCATTGGTCCGCGGCTTCACCTATTTTGCGTACGGGTTATTGGCTATTCAAGTCGCCAGCAACTTAGTTGCAGCTAAACCGGTGCGACAATAAGTCCATTCTTTTTGCAGCGTGCAATTGTTATGGACGGTACGATCGCTAAACGCTGATAAATGACGGACAATGCACTGAGGGTCGCACGATAGTACCCTCTGCACCTCGATGTTCCTTTGGTTGTTTATATGTCCGTGACTACTGAAACTGAACCTGCTGCATTTGCGCTCGCGAAACGAGCCCTCGCCCTTGTTGGTGAACATCAAACGCCTCCTACGCCGAAGGTGTATGAGGTTTGGTTCCGTTATGCGGAAGGCGAGTGTCCCGCGATTCGTGAACAACTTGACCATGTAATTAAAGAAACGGGCACCGTTTCTGCGGAATTCATGGAGCAATTGCATGACCAATTTTGTGCACAGCGAAACCCAGCGAATGACCACGTCAGCGACGTGCTTGATAAGGAATTAGCGCAGTTGCAGAAGCTGATCGTTTCTCAGTTATCTGCTGGCAATGAGTTTAAAAGTTCCATCGACTCTGCCAGCGAAGCGATTACTCCGCGATCAGAGATCTCGAGCGTGGAAATCACGCATGGAATCGAGCAACTCCTGCGTAGCAACCAAGCGATGCAGACGAAACTCACCGAGATGGGATCGCGTCTGCAAGAGTCTCAGGGCCAAGTAGACATTCTTCGTCAGAATCTCCTTGATTCGCAGAAGACGATGTTGACCGATCCATTGACCGGCACGGGTAATCGTCGGTTTTTTGATCAATTGTTAAACGCGGCAGTGGAGAAGGCTGACCGAGACGTGCCAGCCTTCTTGATCTTGATCGACTTGGATGGGTTTAAAGGGATCAATGACAAGTTCGGCCATGCCGCCGGTGATCAGGTTTTGAAGTTCGTTGCGACTGAAACCTGTAAACTGCGATCTGATTTTTCGCTGGCCCGCTACGGCGGTGATGAATTTGCCATTTTCATGGAGGCAGCCGGTGCGGAGGAAGCGGATGAGTTCGCGAGCGAACTTCGACACCACTTTTCCACCCGAAGTCTGCGGTTTTCCCGCAGCAAGGAATTGCTGGGACGCATCAGCATGTCGATCGGAGTTGCCAGGTTGCGTCCCGATGATGACAGGGCGAGTTGGTTCGATCGGGCGGACGGATTGCTATATCGCGCCAAAGAAAGCGGGCGTAACTGCGTGATGACGGAACGTTTGGGGCATCTGAAAAGATAGCGGGGCGATCGCCCCATCGCAGCTAAATCCGTTGTCTCGGGTTAGATGCTAGACGTCGAGCCCTTCGAACCGCTGCCATGGTTGGACAGCGGGCAGCGTTAGGGTGACTGGAGAGGTCCGAAACCGCCGGGTACGGGTGGCAGGCTAAGTGGTGGCTGGAGGATGTTTGGACTGATGCCAGTT
>JAQWPZ010000143.1 GCA_029245125.1 Rubripirellula sp. | reverse complement strand
AGGGTTTACCGATTGCCGACCGAAGCGGAGTGGGAATTCGCATGTCGAGCTGGAACCATGACAAGGTACAACTTCGGGGATAATGAGTCATCCTTGAGCAGGCACGGATGGTCCAAGGATAACTCAGGCCGTAAGACTCATCCGGTTGGCTCTAAGATTGCTAATCCATTCGGTTTGCACGATATGCACGGTAATGTTTTGGAGTGGTGCAATGACCGGCGTGGAAGTTATCCAAGTGGTAGCGTGACCGACCCTGTGGGGCTCAAACCGGGCTCGGTCCGCGTGTACCGTGGCGGCAGTTGGTTCAGCACCGCCGGGTTTTGCCGGTCGGCTCTCCGCAATTGGAGCTTGCCGTCGCGCCGCAGCAACGGCTTTCGCGTCGCCTGTGTTCCGTCTGGCCAGTAGGCGGAGCCGCGCAGGAGAGCGGAGCCTTTCGTCTGGAGGCCGCAGGTCGAGCACGGCGGAGCCGCGACCAAGGTACCGTAGGACGGGAAGGCGGAGCGGGAGCGAAGAAACCGGGGCGGCGACCAACCGGGGCAACAATCGGCGATCACATCACAGCGTTCTTGGATTATCAACGCCGCAAGGGTACGCACGCCGACCGAGTGAAGCACTACAAAACCAAACTCTATGAAACAGCCGACGCTTGCACGTTTCGCAACCTGCGGGATTTGTCCGTTGATCGGCTCGAAATGTGGCTGGGGGAACAACGCACCGGCGACCGCGATTTGGGGGCAGCTGTCTACAACGGCTATCGTGAATCATGGTTGGCGTTTGGAAATTGGTGCATCGGCAAACGAGTGACCGGCAAGCAAACGCATTTCAACGACGAGAAACGACGGATCGCGAATCCGTTTGACGGGATGGGGCGATTGAACGAGCAAGCCGAACGCCGCCGCCGGGCAAGAGCACTAACGGACACCGAATTGACGCGGCTACTCGATGCAGCACGCCGCCGGCCGCTTGAACATGCGATGACGGTCTACCGAGGCCCGAACAAAGGCAAGTTGCTTGCTAAGGTTCCCGGTGATCGCCGGCAAAAACTCGATCGGCTCGGGGCCGAACGGGCGTTGATCTACAAAACTGCGGTTCTGACCGGGTTGCGACTGAACGAACTGCGGACGCTGACGTGTCGCGATTTGTCGTTCGGCGATGTCCCGTTCGTCAAACTGAATCACACCAACGAAAAGAACCGGGCGGGTTCGACGCTGGCGATCCGATCAGACTTGGCCGCCGAACTGCGGGCGTGGATCACTGGAAAAGATCGCTCCGATACGGTGTTCAATATTCTCGCCGGTTTGCTGCGGATCATGGACCGCGATTTGAAGGCGGCCGGCATCCCCAGGAAGGATGCCGACGGATGCGTCGTTCATGTCCATGCATTGCGACACTCATTCGGCAAGCATCTATCGAAATCAGGCCTGGCACCCCGCGTTGCCCAAGCGGCAATGCGACATAGCAATATCGCTTTGACGATGGGCACTTACACCGACGCTCGGCTACTCGACACGGCCGAAGCCATCGAGGCGTTGCCGATGGTCCGCACGAAAACCGAAATCGCGAACGATCCCGCCACCGACCGACACGGCGAAACACGGGAAACGATTACCGAAATGGCCGGTTGCTCGGATGCACCTGCTGTAGTCCAAAGGGGGCAAATTGAGTCCATTGCTGACCATTTGGCGAACGATGACACGGACGCCCCGGAAACGAAAAAACCCCGCGATCCACTGGGAATCGCGGGGTTTTTGGAAGTGGGCGATACAGAATTCGAATCTGTGACCTCCACGATGTCAACGTGGCGCTCTAACCAACTGAGCTAATCGCCCGATTTGAATCGGATCGGCGTGCTTTGGCCGGGACGATGTAGACATCGACCGATCAATGGCGAGAAGTGAATGAGTCCTCCCCGACACCGGCGGATAGTTTGGGAAGTGTCAAACGAATCGTCAATACCGCGCCGAATCGTTCGGTCGGTGGTGATTCAGCCCTGATAGGCCGGTAAATCTTGCCTTTTCGGCAAATTCGCTGTTGACGCTCCCCATCCCATAATCAGATACTTTGACAAATTGGTCTTGACGCCGCTCCGCGATCGATGCGCCGCAGTTTCAGATCGACTACGCTTTTTACTTCGGTCGATCCTCCGCCAGAGGCGAAGGTTCGATTTTTTTGACACGTTGTACCGGAAGGCCCTCCGGTCGGAGAAGACGCTATTTAGTGGCATTGGCACGCAGACAAAACCAGCAAGAGACTCCCGATACTGTACGCATCAACAACAACATCCGCATCACACCCATCCGGGTCGTTAGCGAAGACGGTGAGCAGTTGGGGATCATCCCCACCGAACAAGCCTTAGAACGCGCCCGGGACGCAGGTCTCGATCTTGTCGAAGTGGCACCGAGTGAGCGGCCACCGGTTTGCCGAATCATGGATTACGGCAAATACAAATACGACAAGAATAAAAAGAAGAATACCGGACAGTCTCATACCAAGACCAAAGAGATCCGGCTCCGGCCAAAGACGGGCGATGAAGATATTCGCACCAAAATCCGTCGTGCCGAGAAATTTCTTCAGAACAAAGATAAGGTCCAAGTCAGTGTGCTGTTTCGCGGTCGCGAGATGGCTCACATCGAGGAGGGCCACAAAGTGATGAAGATGGTGATCGAAACGCTCGGAGAATTCGGCAAGGTCGAAACTACTCCTCAGCAGCACGGTCGCCGAATTATCTGCATGCTTGCTCCTAAGTAAGTCGCGGCAGAGAGTGGAAGTCACTTTGATCGCTCTTGACGCTGTGGTGATTGCATGATTCAGCTGGAAGAAGCCTGTCAGGCACTGGCTCGCATTGCTCCATTGCGGCTGGCTGAATCATGGGACAACGTTGGTTTGTTGGTCGGTGATCGATCTCGGTCGGTCTCGCGAGTCATGACTTGTCTGACGATCACGCCCAATGTCGTTGCCGAGGCGGTGAGCGAGCAGGTCGATTTGGTCGTCACTCACCACCCGCTGCCATTCAAGCCGCTGCAACGGATCACCAGCGACACAACCAGCGGCAAAATGTTGCTGCAGTTGATCGCCGGCAACGTCGCCGTCTACAGCGCACACACGGCATTCGATTCTGCTCAGGAGGGGATCAATCAGCAGTGGGCCGACCAGTTGCAGTTGACCGAGATTCAGACGTTACTGCCGGTGGATGATGGCCAAGATGACTTGGGCGCTGGCCGGATGGGAGCGATCGCCGGTCCGACCACGCTCGAGCAATTGGCCCAGCGGTCGGCGACGTTGGTCCATGCCAGTGCGCCGCGGTTGGTCGGCCAAACCGATGCCGTGGTCACTCGGGTTGCCCTGGCATGTGGCAGCGGCGGCAGTTTCTTGTCAGCGGCCCGCCGACGGGGGTGTGAGGCCATGATTACCGGCGAGGCGACGTTCCACACCTGTTTGGAGGCCGAGTCGGCTGGTGTTGGTTTGGTCCTGCTTGGGCACTACTACAGCGAGCGGTTTGCCATGGAAAGACTGGCTGATCGGCTGGCCGGTGAGTTTTCCGATCTTGCGGTTTGGGCCAGTCGCCAAGAGCGAGATCCGGTAGTGGCGGTCGCTTTGAAACATTGACCATCATCTAAATGCTTCTAGAATCTGCGGGTTGGTCTGCTGCTGTGCCCCACGTTCGGGCGAATCTCCTTCCGCATCGGCGGCTCGCGCGATTCTGTCGGAAAACAGCTGGAACTGTCGGGGACAAAGTTGCTGGACAGGCGTGGACTTTGCTTTCCTCTACGCTGACATCGAACGGCCAGCCGCATTCGGAAGGCCCCTGAGATAAAGTTTGCTGATGAATATGTCGGAACAAAAAACGTCGTCGCAGCGATGGCTCGCCGCACTCCCTGTTTACAACGAGGTGCAGTACGTCGCGAACATTTTGGATCAGGTCGTCAACTACGCCACTGATGTGTTGGTGGTCGATGACGGTTCAAGCGACGGTACGGCTGAGATTTTAGCGGGACGCGATGATATTCGAGTGATCCGCCACGAACAGAACCAAGGCTACGGGGCGGCATTGATCAGTGCCTTTCAATACACGATCGAACATGGTTTTGACGGACTGGTAACGCTCGATTGTGATGGCCAGCATCAGCCCCAGAGAATCCCCGAGTTTGTCGAGGCGGCCGGTGAGGCTGATATGGTTTCTGGCAGTCGTTATTTGAAGACCTATGATGGGGACGACGCGCCGCCCGAAGAGCGTTACGCGATCAACCGTCGGATCACGAACGAATTGAATCAGCGGCTGGGATTTCAGTTGACCGATGCTTTCTGTGGCTTCAAAGCCTATCGCGCCTCAGCACTGCAGCAGCTTGACATTACCGACACCGGTTACGCGATGCCGCTGCAACTGTGGGTGCAGGCGGCGGCGGCAGGATGGAGCGTGGTCGAAATCCCTGTTCCACTGATCTACCTCGATTTAGAACGGTCGTTCGGAGGCGCATTAGACCAAGCAGAAGCGCGTCTTCGACATTATCATCAGGTGTTGGATGAGGCAGTGGATCAAGCCGCGCGGCTTGGTCACTCGTTTCCATCACGCGCCCCCACGCTCTCGATTCGCTGATTATCGGCTGAGTGAATTTGAACGATCAAGCAAGCAAACTGATTCAAGACATGGGTGATGCGACCCCGGGCTCGGGTGACGCAGTCTCCGAACGAACTGTGTCGAATGTGGACGTGTCGAATGTGGATTCGCTGACCGCCGGTACCCTCGGATTCCGCGCTTACCGAGCGCCCCGACGGCATGGTGAATCGCTAATTGAGCCAAGTTTTGACTCCGCAGCGGCGTTGATTCGCAGCAACCGCTCGCTGCTACAACACCAGCCGTTTCCTGATGCTGGTTTGCGTGGTCGAGCCCGCCGCAAATTGATCGACGACGCGTTGCAATACACAGCGACCTATCGGTCGGTCGATTGGGTCGATGCTGAATCTTTGGAGGAGGGCTTACCGCCGATTTTGATGGCGGGGCATCAGCCAGCTTTGTTTCATCCCGGGGTTTGGTACAAGAACTTTACGCTCAGTCGGTTGGCAAAGCAAAACCAAGCGTTAGCGATCAACTTGGTGATTGACAACGATGTGGCATCCGGGTGTTCCGTTCGCGTTCCCACGGTAGACCGTGCGAATGGTTCCGCTGGTTATCGGGCGGTTCCTTACGACGAAGGGGGCGGAGGTGTCCCCTATGAACAGACGACAATTCATGACCGTGAGTTGTTCGATCACTTCGACCGACAGGTCAAGGACGCGATTGCACCACTCGTGAAAAATCCGTGCATTACGGAGATGTGGCACCACGCACTGCATGCCGTGGAGCGTTGTGGTATCGCCGGTTGCGCGTTGGCCCAAGCCCGACACGGTTTGGAGGGGCAGCTCGGCTTGCAGACACTCGAACTTCCGATGGGTGCGGTATGTCGAACGCCTGAGTTCGCCGCCTTTGCGCTATCGATTCTGACGGAGTTGCCTCGGTTTCATCGCTGTTACAACGACGCGGCGAACCATTATCGCCATGCGCACGGAATTCGTAGCTCGGCCCATCCGGTTCCCAATCTGGCCGAAGACGGAGAATGGTTCGAGGCGCCGATGTGGTTGTACGGCGACGATGCTCCGCAGCGGAAGCCGGTCTGGGCGAAACTGTCGGACGATCATCTCGTGTTGAGCGATCGTGATCAGCGGGAGCAGCGAATTGATATTCGGTTTCCGCAACTCGCAGCGGAACAGTTGTCATCTTTGGCCTCTCCGGATTTCAAACTTCGGCCACGTGCGCTGTTGACCACGATGTATGCTCGGCTCGTTCTCAGTGACTTGTTCCTGCACGGGATCGGCGGCGGTAAGTACGACCAGTTGAATGATTTGATCATTCAGTCGTTTTTTATGATTCAACCACCGCAGTTCATGGTGGTGTCGGCGACGCTGCGGCTTCCCGGTATCGAAGCGGTATCGGGTGAATCAGTATCGGGTGAAACGGCGATCCGGGCGCTGAAGCGAGCGATTCGAGAAACCATTTTTCAGGCCGAGCGTTTTGAGCAACAGGTTGAACTCAACCCTGCTCAAGTGAGTCGTAAGCGTGAGTTGTTGGCGGAGATACCACCCCCTGGTCGTCGCCAAGCTTGGCACGACGAGATGACCCAATTGAACGAATCGCTTAGTCGTCAAACTCGCGTGATCCGCGAGAAACTACGGAGTGAGTTGGCGGAGGCGGAGAAGCGAGCGACCACCGCGACGATGCTCGCCGGCCGCGAACATCCTTTCTGTTTGTTTCCGCTCGAATATTTGCAACAGAGCTACGATTCGATGCTGGAGGGCGAGTCGGAGACGCCCTGACCTGCCCGAGGCGAATTCGCTGGTTGCCAAATTGGGGTCTGGCAAATTGGGGTCTGGCCAATTGGGGTTTGGCCAATTGGGGTTTGGCAACTCCAGCCTGGCGATTTCCCGAATCGCATCTTCAAAACGAGAATCTCGCGGCAAAAACGTGCGGATTCTCGATTGTTTTCGCGAACGCCCGATCAGGCGCGGCTGCCAACTAAGATTTGGCCGACTAGCAGCCAGACAGCGGTGAAAACGAGACCGAGTGCGGTGTGAATGGCATCAGCGTTCATACTTGGGCCTTGCTGCAAGAGTGGAACAGTCGCTTTGGCCTGTTCCCTGGCCCAAACTCATCACCCTTCTGGTGATGTTCAATGCATCGATCCCGACGCGTAAGTTATCTTCGGCATTTCGAAGCGTCTGGACTTGGAATAAATCCTGGCCGACGGATAATTTGCCCAGTCGTCACAATTTGACTTTGAGTTGAGGTCACGACGGCTTGCCGATGCTGCCGTCCCAGTAGGGCTTTTGCCAATTATTTGGCACGGTTCGTGGTCGGCTGGAAACTGATTCGCTGCTCTATCGCAAGGTTTGCTCAATGGCTGTTCAATACTGGTTGATGAAGACGGAACCCGGCACCTATTCCATTGATGACTTGGCGCGGGAAAGCGACTTAACAACTTGTTGGGAAGGGGTTCGGAATTATCAGGCACGAAACATCTTGCGTGATGACATCCAAGAGGATGATTGTGTGCTGTTCTATCATTCGGCCTGCAAAGAGCCTGCGGTGGTGGGTACTGCGATTGTTACCCGAGGTGGTTATCCCGATAAGTTCGCTTTTGACCAACGGAGTAAGTACTACGACAAGAAGAGCGATCCTGATGCTCCGACGTGGTACATGGTCGACGTCAAGCTGGATCAGAAGTTCGATCAGCCTGTGACACTGAAGGAACTACGGGCAACGCCATCGCTCGAAGGGATGGTGTTACTACAGAAAGGGAGTCGATTGAGTGTCCAGCCGGTGAAGAAGAAGGAATTCAATGCGGTGCTGAAAATGGCCAAGGCGAAGAAATAGTCGATGACGGGAATGGCCGTGCGGCAAGCAGCAATTCCTCGAAGAGGGGATACGACATGACCGCTTTTGATCGCAACTCCGCGTCACCTCTGTTAAGCTTTTCCCGTTCCTTTCATCGGTCGGTGGAGAAAAGCGATGGTGAATCGTTGGTTGTTCGTGGTGGTGATGTTGGGTGCCACATCGGTGGTTCGTGGTGATGATTTAACCACGGTATTTGGTGTGCCCCGCCAACCGTTGGTCGCTGCGACTGAGCGATTGATTGAGGCGCTCGAGTTCGCAGGTTCGCCTTTGGATGCCGCGTTGATCGATCAGCTTCGCGACGCGGGTAAATTGGAAAAGCCCGCTGACGCTACGAGGCAGATTCAGTCGATCTTGGATCCGCTCTGTCTGGCCGAAGTGCACATCAACGCCGAAAGTCGCGTCAAGGTCATGGAGGGGCCGGTCAAAAAGGAGTTGATGCAACAAGGGTGGCGGGCCTATCTCGTCAAGGTTCGCAACGAGGCTGGCATCAATCCCGAATTGGTGGTGCAGAGTCCAAACGCTTTGCCGTTGTATCAAAAAGGGCGTGGTGCCCGTCAGAAACCGATGAGCGAGGGAAAACTCGTCAAGCCAAGTGATGTGCCCGACCGTTGGCTCGACCTGTCAATGCTTCAACGCGAACCCTTGAAACGCCGATTGTCGGGGTTGGGGGTGGAATACCGAGTCGTGTTGTTGTTCAGTCGCGATGTTGGAAAACGAGAGGCCAAGTTGGCATTCAATATCGGTCAAGGCACCCAGGACATCGGTTTTCGAAATGAGGTGCCAATTCTGTTTGATTGCCAACGGGCGGTAGAAGTTCGGTTGAACATCAAGGATGTCGATGATCGCCCGACGATGGCGGCTTTGGTGATCCGTGATTCGCGAGGGCGTATCTATCCCAATCCGGCGCGACGCTTGGCACCCGATTTCTTTTTCCACCAACAGATTTACCGGGCGGACGGCGAATCGGTGATGTTGCCGCCGGGGCGATATGACATCGTTGCCACTCGAGGTCCCGAGTATCTGCCGATTACTCTGGTCGCTGAGATTCCCAGGCAACCAACGCACGACCTTGCGATCCAGTTGAAGCGTTGGATCCACCTTGCCAAATCAAACTGGTTCTCGGGTGATCATCACGTGCATGCCGCAGGGTGCGCGCATTACGACAGTCCCACCGAGGGTGTCGGTCCCGAAGATATGATGCGGCATATTCTCGGTGAGGATTTGAATGTCGGGTGTGTGCTGAGTTGGGGGCCTTGCTGGTACACGCAAAAGCAATTCTTTGAAGGTCGCGCGTCGGCGATTTCAACCGCCGACAATTTGATGCGATACGATGTCGAAGTGAGTGGTTTTCCTTCCTCTCACGCTGGCCACTTATGCCTGTTGAAACTTGCCGAGGATGATTACCCGGGGACAGAGGTGTTGGAGGATTGGCCGAGTTGGACAATGCCCGTGCTGGCCTGGGGCAAGCAACAGGGGGGCGTCGTTGGATACAGTCATAGCGGATGGGGATTGGCTCTGCCCGATCAAATGCCCGACGGCAGTCGGCAGTTCGTGAAAGCGAAGTGGGGTGGGGCGCCGCCCGGTTGGGTCGGCCAAAATGCCAACCAACTTCCTGATTATTCCATGCCACCCTTCGATGGGATCGGCGCCAATGAGTACATCGTGACGACGGCTCACGGGGTGTGTGATTTTATTTCCGCAGTTGATACCCCTTCGATTTGGGAACTCAATATTTGGTACCACACTTTGAATTGTGGAATGACATCGCGGATCAGTGGTGAGACCGACTTTCCTTGCATTTACGGTGAACGCGTTGGGTTAGGACGCAGTTACGTCAAGCTCGATCGTACGCAGGCATTGGATTACGATCATTGGATTCAAGGCTTGAAAGATGGACGAAGTTATTGTGGGGATGGGATGAGTCACATCATTGATTTGAAAGTCAACGGCTTTGAATTAGGCACCCGGCAAAACCCTGATGCGGAGGCGAGTCGGATGGAACTGGCGACTGCCCAGGAAGTAATGGTCACTTTTGATGCAGCGGCGTTCTTGCAGCCAGAGCCGACCCCTGCGACCGAGCGTATTCGCAGTCTTCGCATGGACCAAAAACCCTATTGGCATCTCGAACGGTGCCGCCTAGAGCAGAGTCGTGACGTGCCGATCGAAATTGTCATCAATGGCGAGGTGCACTCGACTCTTCGCTTGCATGCCGATGGGCAGCGTCAGTCGTTCAAGATTCCCGTTCAGATTGATCGATCATCCTGGATCGCGGTTCGGATCTTGCCCTCAGTGCACACGAATCCAATTTTTGTTCATGTGGGGGGTGAACCAATTCATTGCAATGCACGGAGCGCTCAGTGGTGCATTGATGCGGTGAAAACTTGCTGGGAGTCCAAGCGGCCGATGATTCGTAAAGAGGAACGTCAAGCGGCCAAGGTGGCTTACGAGCAAGCGGAAGCGATCTATCGGAAAATCTTGGCTCTGAGCAACTAGAATGTAGCGGTTCCCCTTTTTGTTTTCATGGTGACTGCACGAACGTGTTGTGGTCGCAGTTATTTCTTTTCTCATTCGACACGATGTATCTGGCGATGGGTGTTCGGTTCGCATGTCACGTTTGCAACAAGAGACTTAACATCAAGCGTGAGCTGGCAGGGAAGCGTGGTGTTTGCCCTGCGTGCTCGGCGAAGTTCCGTATTCCAATGAAGGATACGGAACATTCGACGCCGGTGGAGTCTCCGTCGACGACTGGCCGATTGGGGGACGATCCCGCCGCGAGCGAGTGGATCGACGAGCAGGCTGCTGCAGCTTCGCCGGAGGAAGTGGGTGGCGAAGATGCTTGGTATGTGCGGCCACCCGGTGGTGGGCAATACGGGCCAGCTTCACGTGAGATGTTAAAACAGTGGATCGCAGAGGGGCGAGTAGCAGAATCCGCCTTGTTGTGGCGTGAGGGGTGGCCTCAATGGCGTGATGCCAGCGAGGTGCTGCCTGAAATGGCAGGTCAGTTGCCAGAGAGCAAAGTCCCTTGGGCGGCCCGGCCAGATCCAGGAACTGGTTCCTATGCCCAGTCAGGCTCTCGCACCCAGTCAGGCTCTCGCACCCAGTCAGGTGCCCAGTTTGGCGCGGCCCCAAATTCAGAATTGGGATTTGGTGCCGCTGCCGTTGTTGAATCAAAGGCAGAAGCGGGCGTCCTGCAACGTCCTAAGGTCAAGCAACGGGTTCGGCTGATTAGTATTCTCGGCGCGTTATCGGTTTTGCTGGTGGCCGTGCTGCTCTTTGTGATGTTCCGAGGTTGACTCTGCTGACGTTCCGGAGTGAGTGGTCCACGAGCCAGCATCCGTAGTCTTCGGCAGCCGGCCATTGCGTTGCTTGTTTGCCTAATTGGCTTGTTGGGCGGTGCCTGCGTCGGCCGTCGCCCAATGAGCGTTTTGCGATTGCAAGCTTCGCGAAAACATCGGTTCGCGAAAACATCGGTTCGCGGAAGCATCGGTTCGCGGAAGCATTGTTTTGGGGTGCCAGGTAGGTTGCTAGTTGAACCGAACGGGATTTTCAAGCGAATGGAGTGTTCTCGGTGTTCTATACTCTCGCTCGCCTCAGCCCGACTGCTCCTTGGCTTGCGCCATTGGCTGGGAGCTATTTTTGGAGAGAGAGTTCGTCGGGAAGCCTCGCTCGAAGAGCACCGTTTTGAATCTTTTTTTTGCGGAAGGAAATTAGGTGTTTGGTCATGCTTGATGTGCAGTTGTTGGAAGACGAGAGTATGGTGATTCTGCAGCCCGATGGTGAGCTGTCCGAGAGTGACTTTGCGGCTGCGGCAGAACGGATTGATCCGTTCATCGAGCGAACGGGTGGGTTGCGGGGGATTTTGATCCATGTTGAATCGTTTCCCGGCTGGGATTCCTTCGCCGCCATGACTACCCATCTACAGTTCATCAAAGAGCATCACAAGCAAGTTGCGAAGATTGCCCTGGTCACCGATTCGCCAATCGGTGCATTCGCTGAAACAGTGGTCGGTCATTTTATCTGTGCGGAGGTCAAGCATTTTCCGTTCGCGGATGTCGCAGATGCGAAGCGTTGGATTCAGCAGCTGGATGCGTAGCGGTCATGCTGTTGGGGGATGAACCGAACTGCGTTTCACCAGTTGTCCTGTCTCCCCGGAAGACGGTTCTGGTTGCGGCGGGGGGCGGTTCTGATCGAGGCGGCAGGCAGTTCTGATCGAGGCGGCAGGCTTCACTTGACTGACGTCTCCGGCTGAAGTGTCCGAAGCGTTTGGGGCGGGTACGGCTGTTACCGGCAGCTTGGCGTACTGCTTTGCCGAAACTGGTGATCTAACCTGACAACCAATGGTCCGCTGCGTAGAATGACAGACTTCCAAATCAAACCCTCCCACTTGGAGATAACTGTATGCGTTTTTTGAGTGTCTGTGCTTGTGCTGTGGCTCTGTTCGGTTCGTTTGCATCGGTTGAGGCTGAGGAGGCCAAAGCCGAGAAAGTGAGCGTCTTCAATGCTGGTGAGTTGGTCGTTCCTGCTGATTTCAAGCGTGTCCAGCCGCAGTCTCGGATTCTGGAGCATGAGTTTCAAGCCAAGGCGGGTGATGGCGATGACGCGGCGACTGCTCGCTTGACGATGATGGGAGCCGGCGGCGATGTCGGTGCCAACATTCAACGCTGGAAGGGGCAGTTTGTTGGCGGTGACCCAGCCAAGCAAAAAGTCGAAGAGATGAAGCTCGGCGATTGGAAAGTCCACTTGGTCGACGTGTCGGGCAGCTACGCCGAGCGAACCGGGGGCGGTCCGTTTGCGGGTGGTAAGGTCGTCAATCGAAAAGACTACGCGATGGCGGGTGCAATTCTGGTGAACCCAGAAGGGCGTAAGTATTTTTTGAAATTGATCGGACCGGGGAAGGTCGTCAAGGCGAACCGCGAGGCGTTCGTCAAGATGATCAAGTCGCTCGACGATTGACCCTCCAGTGGTGACAAAGGCGGGACCTGACCGACAGGCACCCGCCGCACGGCACCTCTCGAATGGAGAGGTCGGTATCAACAAGCCCATTTGCCAGTGAGCCCATTTGCCAGTGAACCCATTTGCAAGTGAACCCATTTGCCAGTGAACGTAGACAACTTGAAATCGTTCCGGGAGCTTCGAGCCAGAGTGTTTGGACCGCTCGCTGGTTGATCCCGAACGAGGGGCAGTGGAGGTTCGCAGGTTGCTTTGCGACCTCTTGGGTGATTCCGGTTCTGATGTTGCAGCCGACACTGGTTCCCATTGGGCGGCGTCTAGCTTACCGTCTTTGCCATCGGGTTTGCCGGCCAATCGGGTCCGCCGGCCAATCGCGTTGAAACCCGGCTACCTGGACCCCCTGGCTGGCCACTGGTGCCCAGCTCTTTTGCCTGCAGCCCCGCGATTTCGCATCGGACGTGATCATGAACATCCAGAGTCTTCTTGAACGCTACGGTATCGTCCGCAATCCTTTTGCCGAAGAAGACGCGCAAACGGATCCAGTTTTTAAAGAATACTGCATCAGTAGTGCTTACCATCCGATTTGGGACAAGGTTTACGGCGATCCTGCTGAACCATCGACTTCGATCATTTTTGGCTTGAAGGGGTCGGGGAAAACGGCGATGCGACTGCAGGTCGATCGGCATTTGCAGCGTTACAACGAGCAGCATCCGCAGCGGCGGGTATTTGTCATTCGCTACGATGATTTCAATCCATTCTTGGATCATTTCAGCCAACGAATGAATCGCCGGGTTGCCAAAAAGCCCGAGAAAACCTTAGACGCGTGGCGATTATGGGACCACATGGATGCGATCCTCTGTCTCGGGGTGACCGAGCTGGTCAATCGAATCGTTCATCCAGAAAGTGTGGGCCCCGATGAGGCGTTGAATCCGGCAAAGGTGCAGGCGCTTGACCGCACATCCGCTCGTGATTTGTTGTTGCTGGCGGCTTGCTATGACCAGTCGACGGAGTCCTCATTCACGTCGCGCTGGAACGGGCTCCGCAAGACACTGCGGTACAACAACTTGGCGACCCGCTGGCCAGCGGCGTTGGCGATTTCATCGCTGGTTGCCTCCTGCTTGTTGGTCGCGTGGATGATCTTCCGTGACTGGGGCCTCGGTGAAGATGGCCAGCCGGTGAAGTTGGGTGCGACGGTGATGTGGTTGGTGCCTATTTTGACGTTGGCTGGGGGGTTTCCGTGGTTGGTTCGAACCGTCAAGTGCCAGCTCGCTGCTTGGGGCATGCACCGCCACATGCGAGTCGGCAAACGGGAAACGAGCGTGCTGCGAAAAATCCTTCAGAGTTTGCCGAGCAAGGAATTAGCGAGCCAGCCGATGCCCCGCTACGATCGGACCGATGATCGGTACGAGCTCTTGAATAAGTTTCAGTCGTTGCTGGAACCGCTCGGCTTTCATGGCGTGATCGTGCTGATGGACCGGGTTGATGAGCCACACCTGACGGGGGGCAAAGCCGAGTTGATGCAGCGTTTTGTGTGGCCGATCTTGGACAACAAGCTGCTGAAACACCCTGGCGTCGGTTTCAAAATCATGTTGCCGCAAGAATTGCACGCGGATATTCAGCGCGAGACCCGTGAATTTCATGAGCGGGCTCGTCTGGATAAACAGAATGTGATTCCGGCGTTTCAATGGACTGGCGAATCGCTATACGACTTAGCTCGGGCTCGGATGCTGGCCTGTGCCGCCGAGGGGCAGAGCCCCGAACCGACCGATTTGTTTGCCGATGATGTCAGTTACGAGCGTTTGTTGGCAGCGTTTCAGTCGCTACGCGTGCCCCGGCATTTGTTTCGCTTGCTGTATCGAGTCTTGGTCAGCCACTGCAATCGGCACACTGACGCACAGCCGGTCTACAAGATTTCGGGGGAAACGCTCGAGACCGCCCTGGCGGTCTACAGCCAGGAACGTGAACGCGAGGTTTAGAAGGTCCCGCGTCGAGCGGGCCGCAGCTGAACGGGCGTCAGAAGGGTTTGAGTGGGCGTCAGCGGGCCGGTATTTGCCGCCGAATATCGAAAAGTCTTGTAATGTCGAATTCGATTCGCAAACTTCCCACTTCTAACTTCTCGATTCCTTTGGTACGCTAGTTGCCCTCTGTAAATGATTTAATACTTGATTGACCGGGAGAGCCGACTTAGTGGGTACCAAAAGAACGGGCAAAGGGAGACGCAAAGTGGGGCGAAAGAAGCGACGAATGCGGGCAAAGATCCGCCATCGCAAGAAATAATTCGCGTCGCTGAAGCCTCTTCAGCGGTTTTCAGAGGGCATTGGCAGCCGAAGTGGCTACCATCAATGGCTAGGAGCAGGGTCGAGATTGGCCCGCCCAGCAGTTATCTGGTTCGCGTATGTCTACTGTCGATTCGAACGCATCTGATTCCACGAGCGAAGGCTCGCCCGTTCCACCCAGGAAACGTGGCGTGCCCGAGGGGTTGTGGCTGAAATGTCCCGGCTGTGGGGCATCTGTTTACAAAAAAGAAGTGGAGCAGCGGCTTAACGTCTGCGCCAAGTGCGAGCATCACTTCTATGTGTCCGCCAACGACCGGATTGCTCAGGTTCTCGATGACGGCACTTTCGAATCGTTGTTCGAAAACCTGCAGCCGACTGACCCGCTCAGTTTTTCGGACCGTCGAAAGTACGCGGATCGCTTGGTTGGCGAGCAAAAGCGAACTGGCTTGAGTGACGCAGTCGTCACTGGGACAGGGATGATTCGAGCTCGTCGAGTCGCTTTTGCCGTGACTGACAGTGCTTTCATCATGGGCAGCATGGGTTCAGTCGTTGGCGAAAGACTCACTCGGCTAATTGAACGAGCGACCGAACAGAACCTCCCGCTGATCATTATTAGTGGCAGTGGTGGGGGTGCCCGGATGCACGAGGGGATCTTGTCGCTGATGCAAATGGCGAAGGTTTCCGCCGCGCTCGCCCGCTATGCCGAAGCGAGTGGGTTGTTCATCAGCGTGCTCACAAACCCCACGATGGGTGGCGTTGCTGCCAGCTTTGCGTCCTTGGGAGATCTGGTGTTTGCCGAGCCAAAGGCATTGATTGGATTCGCCGGTCCGCGAACAATTAAAGCGACGATCGGGATTGAACTGCCTGAGGGCTTTCAAACCAGCGAATTTCTGCTCGAGCATGGCTACATCGACCGGATCGTCCCGAGAAAGAATCTTAAAACAGAGATAGCCCGCGCGATCGACTACTGTGGTAAGTGACGCGCTGCGTCTCCGCCGCTATTCTTCGACATCTGCCGCATGAGCTTCCTCGATTCCATCAAATCGGCCTTCAAGTCATCCTCCACCGGTGGAAAGATTGACGTTGAGAAACGCTTCAGCCGTCAGCGGACCGCTGTTACCGGCACCATGGCCAACTTCTTTGTGGCCAAGGATCACAACCACGATGACCGGATGGTCGGGGTAAAGATTCTCGACATCGAGAAGATGGAGTTATTTGAAAGCCGATTCAAAGGCTTGGGAAAGCCGTCGGAGGGCGAAATCGCACTCCAAATGAAGCACCCCAAAGTGGTGGAAACCTACGAAGTCGGCGTTTCTCTGCGGGGTGAACCGGTGATCGTGATGGAATACATCGCGGGCCCAAGTATGCAGAATATCGTGGTCCAAAAGCAGGAAGAGCATGTGCAGGGGAAGCGGATTGATTTGATCCGCGATATGGCTGAATCGCTTAAATACGTTCACTCCCAGGGCTTTATCCACCGTGATATTTGCCCGCGAAACTTCATTTGCACCCCAGAATCAGCGACAGTCAAGCTGATCGACTTTGGGCTGACGGTCCCAGCGACTGCTCCTTTCATGTCGCCCGGCAACCGGACGGGAACTCCGCTCTACATGTGTCCGGAGATCATCCGCCGACGTCATACCGACAAACGAGTCGATATCTTCTCGTTCGGCGTTACCTGCTACTGCTTGTGCTCTTTTCAGCATCCTTGGCAGGGAGAGATTCTGAATGGTCGGGCAGCGTTGCATCACGATTCCTCGCCGCCGAAGGAACTCACGGACCGTTGCCCAAATATCGACCGGCGACTCGCCAAGGCGATCATGAACGCCTGCAATCCGACGGTGGACGAGCGAACTGCCGATATGGATCAATTTCTTTCTGCTATCAGTTCGGTTAAATCGGCTTTCGTCGACTAACCCTGTAGCGGCGGCGATTGGCTGCCGGCCTCGGTGCTGAAAACTGGTGAGCCGGTGCTGAAAACTGGTGAGCCGGTGCAGAGAGCGAAATCAGCCTGCGTTGGCAGAGAATCTGCCTGAGGGCGAGTTCGTGGCCCGTTTTTTGAAAATTGTCGGTGCCGGAGATCGGGATTCGGCGTGAAAGTCTGGTTCAGATGGGTGCCGGATCGCTCTCATTTCCCGAATCTCCCCTAAAATCGGACAGCTAGGGGGGGGTGAGTAGTGATTGCCTGTTTTCGGGGTGATTTCGTTGACACTCTTTTTCTGCCCTAATTATACTTCGGAGGACGTGGTGAACTTAGGCAAACTATTCATCATGGCGTGGTCGCCTACCACAACCTTGCTTTGGCCCTCGTCAAGCTTGGTAGGAGCAGAGATAATTGATGGCTCTGCTCCGGATCGTCGGTCTCATCGTATACGGAATCCAAAATGACCTTACTCGGTAAGTCTTTCACCGCTGTCATCTTGATCCTGAGCACAGTCTTCATGGCTTTAGCTTTGGCTGTGAACGCGACTCATCGCAACTGGCGCGATGTCGCAGTCTCAGGCGTCAATGGTCAACCCGGTCTGAAAAAACAGATTGAAGACGTCTCGCGGGTGAACGAGCAGTTGCGGGAGGCTCGGCAGCGAACGCTTGCTGATCTGGACCGCGAACAAGCGGCTCGCCAAACCGCACTCGCCGCACTACAAACCCAGCTCGACCAGCTCGAAGGGAACCTGCAAAGTAGCGAGCAATCGGTACAGCAGCTCACCGCCCAATTGACTGTCCTGAGTCAGACAGACCTCAGTCGTGCTCAGGAACTGGAACGGCTGACGACAGAGAACGCTCGTTTGAGAACCCAGGTTCGCACCGAGCAGCAAGATCGTGACGCTTTATTCGCTCAGGCTTTGCAGCTGACCGATGAGATGAATCGTCTGCGAGGCTTCAAGCAGCAGCTTGAGCAACGGAACAAACAATTGATGACCCAGGTGACGCGTTTCGAAGAAGTCGTGACTGCCAAGGGAATCGATGTCAACGAACCTCTTGACGGTGCACCACCTGAACGCAACGGGAATATCCTGCAAATCGATCGCCCGACTTCGTTAGTCTTGGTGTCGATTGGTTATGACGAGGGGCTTCGTAAGGGACACTTCTTGGAAGTGACTCGAGCGGGTCGCTACGTTGGGAAATTGAAAGTTCGGGACATCCAACCGGACCGTGCAGTGGCAGAGATCATGAAAGATTACAGCGAAGGCATCCTAAAGGAGGGCGATCGTGTCGACACTACCCTCGACTGAAAACCGTAAACAACCACCCAGCGTTTACACCGTTATGTTGTTGGTCAGCATGTTATTCATGTTGATTGCAGTCATCGCGATGTGGATCGAATTGAATCGCTGGGCACCGGAGTATTACCGGGTCAACACCGCGCAACCAAACGCAATGGTTGTGCCGACCGGCGACCTGTTCGCCTAGTTGTTAGCTAGTCGCGTTGCAGCGACTAGCTGACTTCCTGATGAGCCGGCAACTTCGCTGTGACCTGTTCACCGCGAAGTGTGCCCACGGAAACTCAGGCCGAACCAATCGTATTCTGCTGGCTTGGCCGAGTTCAGTTAACCGCGAGGCGAAACGCGAATGATCGCCAAGCTTCCAGCGGTTAAGCGAATCGATGCGTGTCATGTCGGGACGCACGCCAA
Source organism: Rubripirellula sp. (assembly GCA_029245125.1). Classification (GTDB taxonomy): domain Bacteria; phylum Planctomycetota; class Planctomycetia; order Pirellulales; family Pirellulaceae; genus Rubripirellula. Next base: position 4,982 of record JAQWPZ010000143.1, on the reverse strand, counting down.
CGACTGCTTGCATGTTGTGCTGAACGCTCTCCGGTGCCTCGCTCGATGAAGCAGAGTGGAACCATTTAGAGAGGGGTTCTGCAAGACAACCCGTTCAAGTCCGCAGGCCTGTTCTGACGCGAAAAACGGTTTCGCGACCGGCACCCACTGGGCCTCAACGTACCACTGGGCCTCAATATCTTTGCACCGCCTGCACGCGGATGCTTTTTCATGGCTGATACGTTTTCTCCACTATTGCGGAGAACGGTACGTAACTGCCTACGCAGCCCTGCGAGTTGTTCGGGTCGCGGTCCGCGCGGGCATCTTCATAATCATGCCTTCGCTTTCACACTCCTCCAGATAGCTCGAGTCGATCGAACTTTGCAGCTTGGTTGAGAGCATGGCGGCAGCAAGTCCGCCGAATGCTTCAGCGAGCTGGCTTGGATGAAGCAGATTGGCAGCGAGTGCGATCGCGGCGCTGACCACGCTTCCGTTCCCGAATTCATTGGCGACAGCTCCGAGTTGCATGCCGCGGGCAAACGTGCTGCTGTTCCATGGCAGAGATTCGTTCTTGCACAGGACGGTCGATTCCACAGCCACCTCACACTTCCAGCCTGCTTGCCGGGTCAAATGTTGGAAGACGTCGCTCACTTGGTCGACGCTGGTACCGTGAAAGCATTTGTTCAAACGACGCAACAGATCACGCCGCCAAAAAGAAGCCTGCAAGTAGCAACCAGTCCGTCCCCGCTGTCGGAGATCGGTCCTGGGTTGGCTGGCTCGTCCACCGAAATCGCTCCAGCCACCTGCGAGGACATCGTGCGTCGCCGCATTGCGAATGACAGGTGCGACGGCTCCGCAGTCGAAATGTTCAAAACTTTCCGAGGCTTCATCCGTCCAACCGGAAGTTGCTTCGAGGCCCTCGGCAAGAACATGGATCAGCCGACCGCGAGCCGCATCAGATCCGGCAATGACCAGATCGGTAAATTCGGGGCGCTCGGCTGTCACGAAACGCACTTCGTCGCTGATGGCGTACGGATCGTTGTAGCTACCATCGTGCGCGACCAGTACTTCGCTGTGCTGAGGTCGGTGTTCTAAAACACTGATGAGAGTGCGTTCAAACGCGACCGGGTCGGTGGTCAAGGGAACCACAATCGACAGCTGTGGGATCGTCGGAAACTTGGGCACCGTTGCCATTCCTGTTCGAGGCAAACAATTGCGAGCGACGTCATTCGCTCGGAACTCACGTCTCCTCATGGGACGCATAACCGTTATGACTAGTTCTTCGGAGCGGGTCACGAAACGATTTAGCTCTTCGTCGAGTCACTCGTGGAAACCGAGGAAGTTTAGGGAGCCCCCTACGAATCGGTTCACTAATCCGCACAATTTGACATTCGGGCCACCCGTTTCCTCCTAATGCTGTCAATTCAATGCATTGTCGCCACCTCTCCTCTGCTGGTTTTTCCGTTTCCGAAATTGGATTTGGAGGCTGGGCGATTGGCGGTGGTTGGGGGGAACAGCACGATCCTGAATCAATTGCTGCTCTGCATGCTGCGATCGACAAGGGGATCAACTTGATCGACACCGCTCAGGGCTATGGTGATGGGCACAGCGAGACCCTGATCGGGAAAGTCCTGAAAGAACGCTCCGAGCAGGTTCACGTTGCGACCAAGACGCCCCCGGCTGATGGGCCCTGGCCACCGAGTCCTTCGTGTCGTTGGCAAGATCGTTACTCGGCGGCTTACCTTCGCGATAATGTGGAACAGCGATTGCGGTGCTTGGGAACCGAACGGCTCGATCTCTTGCAATTGCACACCTGGACAAGTGCTTGGAACGACGATCCACAGCCGTTGTTGGTGCTGCGACAACTCAAGGATGAAGGCAAGATTGGATTGATTGGAGTCAGCACTCCGGAGCAAGATCAATCGTGCGTCGTCCAGTTAATGCGTGACGGGTTGGTCGATGTCGTGCAGGTGATTTTTAATTTGTTCGATCAAGAGGTGGCGGCTCAGGTGCTGCCGGTAGCGGCCGAAACTGGCACCGGAGTGATCGTTCGGGTTGCTTTAGACGAAGGAGCATTGACCGGAAAGTATGGACCGGAGCATGAATTCGATTCTGCGGATTTCAGGCATCAATACTTCGCAGGCGACCGGATGCGTCGCACAGCCCAGCGAGTGGACGAAATTCGTGCCGACATGGAAGAGTTTGGACTGGCTGATCGATACAGTTTGGCCGACGTCGCACTGAAGTTCGTGCTGTCGCGTCCCGAAGTGAGCACGGTGATCGTGGGCATGAGGAACGTCCAGCAAGTCGAAATGAACACCCACACGAGTCAACTCAAGGATCTTCCCGACGATCTGCTGGAAAGGTTACAGCGGCATCGTTGGCTGAGAGGCGTGTGGTACGGCGGCAAGTAAAGATCTGGGCGAGTGATTCCTCGAGGAATGTTCGAACCAATTCGTCGGTCGAGTTCCGGCGAATGTAACGACACAGATTCACGTTTCAAACGACAACCGATTGGCTTTGATGATGAACGACGTTTTGGAGACTGCGGCAACGGCGGCCCGAGCCGGGGGCGATGTGCTGATGCGATACTTTCGGGACGGCGTCCAGATGCGCAACAAATCAGAGCAAGGTGGCAAAACTTACGATTTGGTCAGTGATGCCGATGTCGAAAGTGAACGTGTCATTGGCGAATATCTGGCAGAGCAGTTTCCTGGCCACGAACTGCTGGGCGAAGAGAACTTGGTGGGGCGGGTCGACGCCGAACATGTGTGGGTCATTGACCCGTTGGATGGCACCAACAATTTCGCTCACCAGATTCCTCACTTTGCTGTTTCGATTGGTTACTATCGATCAGGTGTCGCAGAGGTAGCCGCGATCTACAATCCTGCTCGAGACGAACTGTATACGGCCGTTCGCGGAGGTGGTGCTTTTTGGAACGGCCGGCCAGCCCAAGTTTGCGAATCGCGTTCGTTGGCCCAAACGTTGATCGGCTGTGGTTTCTATTACGATCGTGGCGCGATGATGAAAGACACGCTGGCGACGTTGGAAGAATTTTTCAGCCATGATATTCATGGGATTCGACGATTTGGAACGGCGTCGCTTGACCTCTGCCAAGTTGGCTGTGGCTACTTTGGCGGTTTCTTTGAGTACCAGCTTTCGCCATGGGATTTTGCGGCCGGGCGACTGTTTGTAGAGGAAGCGGGTGGGAAAATTTCCGATGCCCGCGGCGCGCCTCTTCAGTTGGAAGTTGGTAGTGTTGTTGCCAGCAACGGCCTTCTGCACGACAAAATGATCGAGATCACCTCCAAGCGTGCGCCAACCAGTTAAGCCGCTCCAATTCGCCACGAGTCTGATGCGCCGAATTGTTTCGCACTGTCATCATCGACTCGTCATCATCGACTCGATTTTGTTTCAGCTCGTTTGATACCGTGCGGCATTAGGGACGTCGGGGTGTGTACAAGCAACAGTCGGTCGGGCAGACATCATGCCAGGGTCCGAGTTGTCCGAGTGCCGATTTGGTATCGTGCCGCCCCATGCGTTCCTCGACGAGTTCGCGGATCATGCCCACAAACGAGGTGGCCGTCCCGGCGGTTGCGGCGCGGGCGAATGCGATGCCTCGCTCCCCGCAGGCCTGTGCCGCTTCTTCATCCAGGTCGAACATCACTTCCATGTGATCGCTAATGAACCCAATCGGGCAGACGACGAGCGACGAGAGACCTTCTTCGTCGTGCATCTTGGCGATCGTGTCACAGATGTCTGGTTCCAGCCACGGTTGTTGGGGTGGGCCACTGCGACTCTGATAAACCAGTTGCCAGTGCTTGACGCCACATGCCTCGGCCACCAGTCGGCAGGATTCGTTCAGTTGCTTGACGTAGTCGCAGTTCTCCGACATCGACAGCGGAATGCTGTGGGCTGTGAACAGTACCGTTGTGTCGGAATCCTGCTTCGTTGCTGAGGTTTGTTGGTCGTTCCCACTGGTGCTGGGGAGTGACTGCATCGCCTCGCGGACGGCCTCGGAAACGGAGCCAATGAAGCCGGGATGGTTGAATCCCATCCGAACTTTCTCGACGATTGGAGCACCTTCACCCACTTCGGCCTGAGCCTTGGCAATGTCCTCGCGATATTGGCGGCACCCGCTGTAACAACTGAACATGCTAGTGAAAAACGCGAGTGTGCGTTGGCAACCATCGTCACGCATCTGCCGCAATGTGTCGGGCAACATCGGGTCCCAGTTCCGGTTGCCCCAATAAATGGGCAGGTCGACTCCGGTGTTTTTGAATTCCTGTTCGATCGCGGTGAGCAGTTCACGATTTTGCCCATTGATGGGGCTGACACCGCCGAATTGCTTGTAATGCTCGGCAACTTCCAGCATGCGTTCACGAGGGACCCGCTTGCCACGCAACACATTTTCCAAAAAGGGCATCACTTCGTCGGGACCCTCTGGGCCGCCGAAGGAGACCAGTAGGAACGAATCATAGGGCGGAAGTTCATCAGACATCGGTGCGGGCTCCTCGCCGGGACGTGATCGAAAAACGTAGGATAGTATCTAACGCATTCAAGTCCGAGAGGGCCAACGTGGACCACACCTCGATTCCGCCACCAATCCAGTCGTTGCTCGCCGAACGTGGCGTGGTTCAGATTGATTGCGTGGCCCCCGGATTTAGTGGCGGAGCGGTGTATCGCTGCCGCGACGCGAATGACTCGGTTTGGGCCCTCAAGCAATGGCCTCGTGAAACGGCTGCGGAGAGGGTCGACCAAATTCATCGGCTCATTTGCCACGCGAGCCGGGCAGGTTGCGAGTTCGTCCCGCATCCCGCTCCCTGGTCTCTGAACTCACCTCAGCAGTCACGCTCCCAGCAGATCTCCCAGCAGATCTCCCAGCAGGCAGCCCAGCAGGCAGCTCAGCGGGCGTTGCCGGGGACTCGCCTCACGGTGGCGGGGCGGCATTGGGAATGGCTACCGTGGTTACCTGGTGACCCGCTGGGAGGTGACGCTTCACT
>JAQWPZ010000123.1 GCA_029245125.1 Rubripirellula sp. | reverse complement strand
CACCAACAGGCCCGCCAAGACCAAAAGCAGGTTGAAACCACGGACTGCCCCGCCCAGCATCGCAAAGGCACCGACGAACAGGAAATGGAAGCCAAGCCGGGTGAGGCGATGCTTATGGCGTGGTTCAGGGGTTCGTTGAGTCGACATGACCCTCTCCTTGGCTGTGGCCGTCGTCGCTTCGTGATTTGTCCCCCGAACCTTCATGGGAAGGTAATCAGGGATCGAGTCGCGAATCGATCAAACGGGAACCGTAATTTGGTCGACCAAATCAGCGAGTTGCTGCTCCACCGCCTCACGACTGGCGCCCTGGAAAATACCTTCGGGGAGCACCCGGTGGGCTAGGCAGGCGACCGCCAAGCTTTTCACATCGTCGGGAGTGACAAAGTCTCGTCCGTCAGTGAACGCCCGTGCTTGGCAACCGCGGTAGAAACTCAATGCGCCACGCGTGCTCACTCCGACTTGGAAACCTTCGTGGTTTCGAGTCGCTTCAACGATGTCCAAAAGATAGGTGACTAAAGTCTCTTCAAAACGGACTTCGCGTACGCTCTTTTGGGCGGTGCGAATGGCGTCAACCGAAACGACTGGCTTCAAATCATCAACCGGTTCACCGGCGCGGTGGGACAGTAGAACCTGTTGCTCAGTCGCCCGGTCAGGGTATCCAATTGATGTCCGCAACAAGAATCGGTCCAGCTGACTTTCCGGCAACGAATAGGTGCCTTCGAATTCGAACGGGTTTTGCGTCGCAACCACAATGAATGGTTGCGGCAGTGTATGCGTTACTCCGTCGACCGAAACTTTCCCCTCGCTCATCGCTTCCAGTAGGGCAGATTGGGTGCGTGGCGGGGCGCGGTTGATTTCATCGGCCAAGACGACATTGTTGAAGATTGGCCCCGCGCTGAATTCAAACTCTCGCGTGTCGCTCCGGTAAATCGCGCTCCCGGTGATGTCACTGGGTAGTAAGTCAGGTGTAAATTGGAGTCGGGCAAAGCTGCCGTCGATGCTTTGCGATAGTGCTTTGGCAGCAAGCGTCTTGCCAACACCCGGCACATCCTCCAGTAACACATGCTCGCCAGCCAGCAGCGAGATAACGAGGAGTCGCACGACATCGGGCTTGCCCAAAACGACTCGCTCGATGTTCTCTCGCAGCAATCGTGACGTTTCAAACGCTTCCTGCGCCATGAATCAAAATCCAACAGAGAAGAGGCTAATTAGGTCCAGTGTCGCAAACAGTTTACCCGAGCGTCATCCCCGCGTCTGGTAGCCTACCTGCGGGGCGTAGAAATTGCATATTTATCGGATCCTGACCCGCCGGAGCCGTTTCTCTCTGTGGCAGCGGTTTATGCCCAAGATCATCGATTGTGTCTGTTGTGAGGCAATTTGTATTGGCCATCCTAAAGGGGTTTTCAACTTTGAACTCAGGCCAAGGCTGCCAGCCGTCAAATTTGCAAGCTGGGGATCCTGTTTTTGTCTCGTGCCCCCCCTCGTGACTTCGCTGGGTTTTTCCGGCTGACCTTTGAAATTGTCGAGCAAGATCAGGGAGCGGCGAACACGGCTTGTTTCGATTGCGGGGCCGATCGGACTTTGGCCACCGCCTCGTGACGCTGATCGAATGTGCCTGACGCTGATCGACCAAGTCTTCGAAAGTTATGGGGAGGTTCGCTCGGTTGAAATTGTTCGCGTCGTATCCCTGAGTGTGCCGTCTCTGAATGGGATGAAGCGTCTCAAATCACGTCTGGCGTGAACTCATGAAAAAATTAAGGCAACTGCAACCAACCAAGTTGATTTTCGATCGTCGACGCTGATTTGAGCCCGTGTTCATGGTTGTTCGGCATGGCTTTGGTCACGCAACGACAGAAGCCATTTGGCAGTTATCGGAAACAAGCCGAGCATGGCAAAGGCAATCGTAATTTGGATCAACTGTGAAGAACTGAATACGGCTCCGGCCCCTTGGTCTGCCAGCGTCTGCAATGAAGGGACGCGAGAGCCTGCGTAAACGTAGACGCAAGTTCCTGGCAGCATGCCGATCTGGCTCACCCACCAAAAAGTGGTGATGCGGATCGGGGTCAGGCCCATGACCAAATTGATCACGAAAAAAGGAACCAGTGGGATCAGGCGTAATGTGAAGAGGTAAAACGCGCCCTGCTGCTCCAAATGCTCGTTGAAGGTGGTCAGGCGATCCCCGAACTTTAAATGGACCGTGTCTCTCAATAAAAACCGACTCGTCAAAAAGGCAACCGTCGCGCCGAGTGTCGAAGCAAAGCTGATCAAGATCACGCCAGGAACGAAACCGAAATACCAGGCGTAAAGCAGCGACAACGCAGCGGCTCCCGGTAAAGACAATCCGGTCACCAGAACGTAAACAAGGAGAGCTATCCCGTAGACGAGCAACGGGGACTGTTGTCGGAAGGCTTGCAGTTGAGATTCCTTCGTTGCCAGATAGTCGAGTTCGGCGAACTCGCCAAATCGCCAGAACAAAAGAGCAGCGGTCACGATAACAGCCAGCAAGATGACAGGCTTCAGCCATTTCGATTGCCCCGTGCGCTCTTCAGCGGACTCTGTTTGTGCTGTGGGTTCGCTGGGCATATTTGATGGTTGATTCATTTTTTCGTCTCGCTAACGATGCGATAGCGTGTGTTTTTTCTGCAGGGGCGATCAGCGATTTTCCCGCCGGTGTTGAATTTACTTGAATTGCGGTCCCGGCGTGCTATCGGACTGCCCTTTTGCCTCCCCTGGTTGTTTGCGATGCTGGTTGAGCGGGGGAATCAGAAGCGGCGGATCCTATCTCCGCCTAGCCATTTATCATTTGTCGTTATTGATTACACCCGCTTGATCACATCCCAAGGAATTACCAATGCGAGGAATTTCAGGTTGCACGCGTTGGTTGGTAATGGTTTTGGGAGGTATGACTGTGCAATTCTGCTTCGGAGGTAGCCCTGTCTACGTCGGCACAAGCAAGCATTCAAACCGATCGATGGATTCGGTCGAGCATGTTGAATGGCAGCGTCTGTTGTCGAAATATGTCGATCAGAGCGGCCGAGTTGATTATGCGGGATGGAAAAAATCGGCCGAGGATCAAAAGCGACTGGACAGGTACCTCCGATCTTTGTCGGCCGCCAACCGCGCCGTGGCCGCTAAACGAAACTCACAACTTGCGTTTTGGATCAACGCTTACAACGCCGTAACAATCCGTGGAATCCTTCGGGAATATCCCACCACAAGCATCCGTAACCACACGCCTCGATTATTCGGTTACCACATCTGGAAAGATTTGAAGTTGTACGTCGGTGGCAAACCGTACTCGCTGGATCAAATCGAGCATGAAATATTGAGGAAGATGAGCGAACCGCGAATTCATTTCGCGATCGTTTGTGCATCGGTCAGTTGTCCCCGCTTATTGAACGAAGCCTACACCGGGGAAAAGCTCGACACTCAATTGTCGGTGAATGCGAAGGACTTCTTTTCGCGCGAACAGAATTTTCGCTACGACGGCTCTGCGGATCGGTTTTATCTTTCCGCCATCCTCGATTGGTTTGGCGACGATTTCGGTGACAACCAAGCCGATGTGTTGAAGGGAATCTCGGATTGGTTGCCGAGCCAAGCAGCCATCCGCGCGGCACGCAAGAATTCGCCCAGCGTTGAATATATTGATTACAACTGGGATCTCAATCGGCAATGAACCACTCGGCCAAGACGCAGTCACGATGCTGCGTCCTGGCTGGCGAGAACTATCGAATATCTGGAATTGAGTTACCAGATGCGGACGCGATCTTCTGGCTTGAGATACAACGGATCGGTCGGCTTAATCTGAAACGCTTCGTACCACGCGTCCATGTTTCGGACGATACCGTTGACGCGGAACTCGCTCGGGCTGTGTGGATCGGTAATCAATCGTTTCAGCAATTCTGGTTCGCGATAGAGTCGACGCCAAATTTGTCCCCAGCCGAGAAAGAAACGCTGATCGCCGGTCAGTCCGTCAATCACAGGCGCTTCCTTTCCCTTCAGGGAAAGTCGATAGGCTTCGAGCGAAACGCTCAACCCACCGAGGTCACCGATGTTTTCACCGAGAGTCAATTTTCCATTAACGTAATTTCCTTCGACAGGTTCAAATTCGTCGTATTGCCCGACCAAACCACCGGCCCGACGATCGAATTCTTCGCGGTCCTGTTCGGTCCACCACATGCGAAGATTGCCATTGCCGTCAAATTTGCTTCCCTTGTCGTCGAATCCGTGGCTTAGTTCGTGGCCGATGACGGCGCCGATCGCACCGTAGTTAACCGCATCGTCCGCGCTCATGTTGAAGAATGGCGGTTGCAGGATTGCCGCTGGGAAGACGATCTCGTTCATTACCGGGTTGTAGTAGGCATTGATCGTTTGCGGGGTCATGTGCCATTCGTTGCGATCGATCGGTCCGCCCAGCTTTTTCAATTCCCGTTCGTGCTCGAAGCGAGCGGATGCCATCAGATTCTTGGCCAAAATTGGCGACTTGATTGTCAACGCCTCGTAATCTTTCCAAGCATCGGGGTAGCCGATTTTGGTGGTGAACATCGAAAGCTTTTCTAGAGCCTGCTTTTTCGTTCCTTCACCCATCCAGTCGATTTTCTCGATCCGACTCGCGAATGCGAGCTTCAAGTTATTCACCAATTCGTTCATTCGGGCTTTCGCTTCAGGGCGAAAATATTCTTCGACATACAGCTGACCAACCAACTCACCAAGAACGCTACCTGTCACGTTGACGCCGCGTTTCCACATTGGCTCTTGTTCGGTGATCCCGCTGATCGCTGTGCTGTGGAATGCAAAGTGTTGCTTTTCTAAGCTCTCACTCAGGCTGCTGGCGTAGGCATCGATCAAGTGGAAACGGAGGTATTGCTTCCAAGCCGCGAGATCGTACTTGTCGTACATTTTGCCAAACGCGGTGAAGTAGCTTGGCTGACGGGTCACGAAGTGATCTTGAACATCAATTCCAGTCGCTTTGGCGTACTTTGCCCAAGGGAAACCAGCCACCAAGTCTTCCATCTCTTGGGTCGACATCTTGTTGTAGGTCTTGACTGGGTCACGATTCTCGGTTTTGGTCCAATGGTTCTTGGCGATATCTGTTTCGATATCAAAAATAGTTTGGGCCGCCTGCTGAGGGTTTTCAGAGTCGATCTGGCCGAGCATCGTGGCGATGTACTCTTTCAGTTCATCACGCAGTTTCAGATAACGCTCTTCGTCTTCGAGGTAATAATCTCGATCCGGTAGCGACAAACCGCTTTGTGTTGCGTAAACGGCGTACTGATCGCTCTTCTTCGCGTCGTTGTTGACGTAGGTTCCGAACGGTCCACCGACGCCACTTCGGGAAAGCATTCCCATCACACGAGCGAGTGCCGATTTCGTTTTGGCGTTGTCGATCATTGCGATCAACTTTGCAATCGGTTTGACGCCTGCCCTGTTACGCGCTTGAAGGTTGAGAACCGATTGGTAGAGATCGCCAACTTTCTGTTTGGCACTGCCCTCGGGAGCGTCTGCATTCGCAGCTTGTTCAATCAGCTCTCTGACTTCCGCGCGGGTTTTGTCATCCAGCAGAGTGAAGATGCCGTAGTTTGATTTGTCCGAAGGGATTTCCGTGTTCTCGAGCCACTTTTGGTTGGAGTACAGATAAAAGTTCGCGCCTGGATCAATCGCTTCTGCGATCAAGTCTTGATCGATGCCCGAAACTTTGTT
>JAQWPZ010000140.1 GCA_029245125.1 Rubripirellula sp. | reverse complement strand
TTCGATAGCGCACCGCTGATGCGGTCGTAACCCCACGTCGGGTTCTCTTTCGCGAACTTGATGGTCAAATCAATGATCACTTGGCGGATCCTTGGTCGACCCGGTCTCTTCTCTTTTCGGTCGGAGTAGTCCCACTTATTGGCGACAAGTTGACGGTGCCACCGCAGGATTGTGTCCGGTGTGAACAGGGTGCCAACCTGCTCGAGTTGCTTGCGTCCGAGGAGCTTGCCTTTGACTGCCAAACGACGACGCTGGTCATCCGTTAGCAAGATTCGTTTCTTGCTGAACTTCTCTTTGAGAACGGCGTTCTCGGTGCGAAGGTACTCAATGACTTCTTGTTGTTGTCGATTGGCCCAACTGGCAAGAATGATCAGCATCAACTGCCACGGTTGCAGAATGAATTTCATCGGCGTCTCGGAAGCGTGGACAAATCCGAGACCATCATTGGCTTGAAGCGAAATGTAAAGCTGTTCGGCCAATCCTGTGAGCGATCGAGGCTTGTCGCCGTTCTGGTGCGAACGATTGCGGGACCATTGCCGACGTCGACATGAACGTCGGTTCGGCTGAGATGTATCCCTGTCAAAAGCTTGGAAGTCGCCAATTGGCAGCATATAATGCTTGGCTGACTTTTTTGACCCCACGGGCTTGAGAGTCACCGTTAGATCGATCTCAAGTTCCTCGCCGGCAGCGACCGCAATGGCTCGGGTTTCACCCTCAACATTTTCAAGCTTGGACTTCACCGACAGTTGAAAATTTCCCTGGGGAACATCTTCGAACCGATACCTTCCATTGGCGTCTACGACGGCTTCTCGAAAAACGTAAAGGCCCTGTTGGTCAAACCCTGCCAGCAACACCCTCATATTGCTGAGTGTTGATTGGTCGACAGCATCACCGCCGGCCGTATTCAGATTCAAAACAATCCTACCAGAGACAATGCCTCGGACAGCCTCGCCCCAATTCCTTCTCGGACATCGAGTCCAATGACACGCTGTTCTCACTCAAGTCCTTATGACGATTCTCGCCCGATCCCAGTTCAGCGCTCGCTGATCCCAGTTCCGCGCTCGCTGATCCCCGTTCCGCGCTCGCTAATGACTGACCACGCGAAGCCATCATCCGCCAAATTGTCGGTCGAGACTTGGCAAATAAAGACTTAAGCCAAGAAACGATCCGCAAGAAGGAATCGGCGTTCGAATATGCGGGCGTCGATGCACGGATATCAGGTTACAAGGACAAGAAGTGGACCATCGAACAGGTGCAACAACACCTCCGATGTCTCTGCACGACCGGATATGATTTGAAGGCGCACTCAAGTCGAGAAAGAAACCCCGCTTTGTATCGGGCCGCCTTGCACTATTTTGGATCATGGCGCGCGGCTCTTTCAGTCTCCGGGATCAACTTGTCGAATGCCTCGCGTCGCCGTCCGAAAAACTTTGATCGTGAGACGATGGTTCTGTGGCTGAAGGAACGCCAAGCCGCAGGCCAGACGCTAGTTTGGACCGAAGTTTGCATGGATAACCGCGCCTACGCACTCGCGATTCGCCGGACGTTCCGAAGTTGGAGAGGAGCGTTGATAGCCGCCGAGCTACGAGTGTCGGACTGGCCATGAGTTGCTCCATCTCGCGGCGGGCGTTTATCTCGATTAAAAATATCGTTTGCAACTATCGATCTCCAACACGCGGCCGAACTGGAACAGAAATGAGTAGCTTCTTTCCAACGACAGCCAAGGGACTTCTTGATCGAATCCGACGCTATGAGCGGCTGCTCAGAAAAGAACTTAACAGCGGACACGGCGGTGATGGCTACGGAAAGCGGTTTTGGCTCGGACCGATGTACATGCTTCTTGGTGATGTCGACGGAGCATTGAAGTCATAGGAGTGGTACGAGCGAGAGTTTCCTGATGATAGCGGTGATCCGTGGCAGTATTTAACGTGGGCATTGGCACTCCACAAAGGCGGACTGCAGAAAGCAGCGTTTAGGAAGCTCTACCAGACGATGCTCATGAATCTTTACTTGGTGCCTCGCTTGCTTGGTGAAGAACCCCAACCACATGATATGTGGCACGGTTGCAATCTTGCCGAGATAGAACACGGCCTGGACATCCCTGAGGAACTTCTGGAACTCTGGGACGAAGAAGCCCTGCAATGGGCACGTGAGGTCGTCAATCACCCATCGGTTGTGGATAGAGTCAATCGGCACATCGCGATTCATCACCAGCTTCTTACCGTGCGGCCCAGCCCCCTTCGCACTGCACTTGTGGAGGAAGCTTTCCAACTGCCGAATTTCGAATTCTGAAATACAGTTCAGATTAATCTCTTGCCATCAGTTGACGATGTCACCGGGAAATTTTGTCACGCGTAAACCTCTAAGGAGCCAGAAATTGGCGGGGTTCCGGTGGGAACAATTGCGGTGACATTGGCGGCGTCGAGATGCATCTGGATTCACCTTCACCCGAGACGGGTAGTTCAAAAACGATTGATGCGACTTTGCGGTATATTGATTAGCTTGCTGAGTAATCCCCGCGGGTATGTTGTCCGCATAGGAGCAAAGGAAGAAATCGTTGCCGAATAATTACCAAAGCACCACGGGCACATTAATTGCGAGAATCGAAGCTGGGGACAGTGGAGCAGTCGACGAATTGTTCGGACGACTCATGCCAAGCTTGCGGGAGGTCGCGAGGACAGTGCTCAATCGCTTTTCTTGTGTGCGAATGGACGTTGATGAACTCGTCAGTGAATTCTACCTGAAGAGCTTTGCACAGCTTGGCACTCAGCATTTCAAGACGAGCCAGCATCTTATTTCAGCAGCTTACAGTCGGATGTATTGGTTCGTGCTAGACACTTTGCGGAGTCGGAAACGCATCGTTCCCGGCACACATACGCTGAGTGAGGAAGCAAGCAACGAAACCGGTGTGCAAACTCACGTCGAAAAAGATGACCTAATTGAAGTCGTTTGGTCAGCACTCGATACGCTTCCGGAAGATCTTCGAATTGTCGTGCAAAGACGACTGACAGATGAGTTGAGTTACGCCCAGATTGCAGCTGAACTCAGCATTGGCTCAGCGACTGCTCATGAAAGATTTCAAAAAGCTATGCAAAAACTCAGGGCGATAGTCGATAGTGCTGACCAACTATAACAAATTGGGACACGGAACGATGTCGAGCAAGAACTGTCAGGATTGGATTGATCAGGCAGTCAGTGAGTTCCTGGGGAACGGTACTTCCCCCCGCTCGTCAGATGAGTTTCTTGCGTTAGTGCCGCAAGAGTGCAGGGATGCGGTGGAGCGTCTGTTGGATCGCATCGGTTGCGTGCGTGACAAAGGTTGCCAGCAAACCACATCAGAGGTCGTCGCTAGCGAATATGGCGAAATTGATTTTCTTGGTAGAGGAGGGATGGGGAGTGTCTTCCTTGCAGGAAGCCAGGGAAAGTTGTTTGCGATTAAGATCCCGCAGCAGCTCGACTTGCAGCATTTCTATGCGGAAATCTGGAACCATGTGCTCTTGCCTCCCCATCCATGCTTGGTGAATTGGAAATACCTCCGCCAATTCGGAAACACCCCTGGAATCGTAATGGAGTTTATGGATCGAGGTTCGCTAGCGGATCAACTTGATCAACCGAAAAGCGATAGCGAAGATCAGTACAGTACGGACTTTTTTGATGTGACGATCCAAAGCTGTTGGGCGTTGCAGCATCTGCATTCAGAGGGACTCATTCACCAGGATATCAAACCCGCGAATATTCTGTTCCGTTCAATTGATTTTGAAGCTCCTGCGAATATCTATCGGGTGGGTTTGGCGGACTTTGGCGTCTCGAGTTTTTTGCGTGCTGATACAGGCACTGCTCAGGTTTATGGTTTTGATGCTCGCTTTGCGGCACCGGAACAGTCGCAAGTCAAAAATGCTAGCCCCGCTACTGACGTCTACAGTCTAGGAAAGACGTTGCAGCTATTGCGTGAAGCTAAGATCCATCGAATTGTTCACGATAGCTCGTGCTGGAAACAAGTAGACTTAGTTTTGTCCCAGATGACAGAGATCGAACCTGAAGCACGCATTTCGGTGGAAGATGTCTTGGGAAAGATGCGGGGGTTGTACAAGCAATTGACCGGTTCCAATTATCCACATCAGCAGCCTCGCGTGACAAATCCTGTGGACTTAAGTGACTACATCCTTTCCATACTGGCCAATCCAAAGTCGGTGTTCAACGATGTCTCTCGCTTATGCCCGGCTGGCCTTTCGTTGCTGATGGATGACTGGGCTTTGGCGGTGCAAGCTTTGTACGCAAGCCTGTTTGAGCGACATGCGCCCGATGAGGCAGCAAAAGTTTCTTCGTTATTGCAAATCGTTTTCAGTCGGGCGTTAAATGACGGTTATTTTGTCCCCATTGAAGAACTCGATTCAATCGCCCGGTCTGCTGAAATCGTGATGCAAAGATTCTCCGGAATTCAATGGCCCGCATCATACTCACTCGAGTTCGCATCGGCGGCAACTCCGCTGCTCGGTCTGTTAAGCCAATTCAATGTGCTCGATCCGGCCACATCTGCAGAGGTCGAAGAGATTTTGGAAACGCTTACTCGCCTACAGGCTGATTGAGCGAAAAAACGTTGCTAATTCGGAACTCCGAGTTTCTTCTGAGATTTATCCGAATAGAACGATCTGGCGAACGCTTCTCCGGTAGTTGAAACGATGTTTTCCCTACCAGGAGATGCGAAATGCCCGAAATGAACCTGCATAGCCCAGCCAAACAACAGTCCCGATATCCCCGGATAAATCAGCTGTCACTGAGACAGTTAGAACGCATTATCTTTCTCGATTTCGAGAGTTTCCAAGATGGTCCACCGCTGCTGTGTGGGACGCTCGTGAGTGGGCATTTCGAGCAGACAGTGCTGGACGAGACCTTGCGGTCTGCTGCGGTAGCTAAAAGCATCCACACGAACGATCTGAAGACTCAGTTGATAGAATTGGTGGAGTGTGCTGAGCGACAAAACCGCTTGATTTGCGGATACAGCAACAAAGAGCTACATGATCTCGAGGGAATCACCGGACGGCAACTCGGTGATCTCTATGTGAATGCGCTGCCATTGGCAAAAAAATGGCGGAAACGTTTTCATCCACAAGTTCATGATCAGGTAATGAAGTCACGAAAACGACTCCGCCAACGGGGTGCGTATCTCAATGGCCGGGGTAATCGGCTGTTGGACTTTGCGGGAATGCTGAATGTCTCTCCTCCGAGGGACTACGGCAAAGGATGCGAAGCATCCCGGCTTCGGCATGTACGTGGACAACTCGAGCGGCGTCGGGAGTACAAGCTGCTCACACCAGTGGCAAAGGCCAAATGGACGAAGGCATTGAAGCACAACGCATTCGATGTCCAAGCTCTCGCACTATTGTGCCGTCGTATCACCACAGACTTTGGTTGGTAGTGGACACTCGAATAAGAACCGCCATCAATCTCAATGTCTCAAAGGATAAGTCTCGTGTCATTTACATTCCCAAGTTTGCAAATTGCAGACGCACACACCTTCGATGGGCTCACCGTCTTCCCCATTCGATCCTCCACAGACTCGCGGGTGGAATACCAGCTAGCTGATGAGGCACTGAAGCAAGAAACAATCTGTATCGAGGAATTAGGTATCTCCGGCTCAGTACCTGAATTGCAGGTTCGCAATCTTAGCAAGACCAGTGTGCTCTTCATTGAGGGGCAAGAGCTTGTCGGGGCAAAGCAAAACCGTGTGTTAAACACATCCCTCTTGATCCCCGCAGAAACAGTCAGCAAGATCCCTGTCTCGTGTGTTGAAAAAAGGCGTTGGCGGTACAACGGAAAAAAGACTTTTTCGAGCGGAGCAAACGCCACCACCGAGTTGCGAGGGAAGTTGAAGAAATCCGTTTCCAACGCAATCGAGGCAAAGCAAGGACATCGTTCCGATCAGCGAGAAGTTTGGACGGAGGTTTCAAAACTGCACAGAGCCAACGGAGTTACTTCCTCAACAGGATCGATGTCTGCAGCATTCGAAAAGCACAAACGGAAAACGTCCGCTTACAAACAGAAGCTGCCATATGTGGATGGCGCGATTGGAATAGCCATTGTCATCAACCAGCAAGTGGTGACTGTCGATCTCTTCGATCGCCCCGATACATGTAGAAAAGTCTGGGATCGTCTCGTGATGAGTGCGATCTTTGATGTCACAGAACTGCATGATCAGGTCGTCCCCACTGATGCCCGCCTTCAAGAGTTGCTTGAACTTTCGAGTCATGCGTCATGGCGAGAAAACGCCACCGTGGGCGAGGGAAGCGAATACCGTGCTGAAATCTCACGCCACCACGAAGCCTCGGCACTCTGTCTGCACGGAATAGTTGTTCACGCGAGCATATTGAAGACGGAAATCCATTAAAGCGTGGCAATCGTTGACAACGAAGTAAATGAAGCATCTCACATAGTTTTAAACAAGAACAGGAAACAAATATGTCTATTAAGAAGAATCTTTACGGAACTCGATCACGCTGCTGCAGCAGCAAAAGCCTAATCGTGCAAAGTCGAACGGGTGGGTTTATTACTCAAAATTGTGAATCATGCGGGACTCCACGGCGAATCACGATTCAGCAACTTCCGTCGCTACCCTGCAGACACTGTGGTTGCGAATTGAGAAAAACCCGTGATCGGCGGGGGAACTACGCATACAGTTGCTTGACCTGTAGCCTCAGTGTTCGGGTTGCCGATCTCGTCCCGAAATGGCAAGAGCACTTTGAAGAATGCGGCGTTGGTGTTGGAGTCGATTCCGCAACCGGATCATCCAATGCATGGTGACATCAGATCGCCGAGTCTCTGCAAGGTGGACGAGACTACCCCACTCATCTCGGCCGAGATGTGTGGGTCGGCAATGCTTGAACGTCGGCTTTCTAGCAGTGTTTAATGCTCGGCTGAGTTTTTTGACCCCACGCGCATTGGGTGATTACTAAATGTTAGTACCAGACCCTTAACTTTGACCGAGTTCCCGTCAGATGTGAGCATTCGCGACGCAGAGGCGGAGCTACCTCGGCGGGCAATGGAATCTGAAGCGATTGCGACGGGCCAGTGCCTCCAGCTGAGTCGCATGTCGCGAACCGAATTCTCAAAACCAACTCTGTTTAGAGATCAACCCACTTGACTGCCGAACGTTCGTTAGCCTAGTGTGGGTTTTCAGAGTGACTCAATCCGTTGCGGAGAAAGTATGTGCGCTGTTCAAGCCAAGAGACCGCCAGTAGGTCGCACCCCTGAGGTCTATCGGGTTGCCGCCGATCTGATCGTCGAGAAAGGGTTTGGCGGAACATCTATCGGTGACATCGCCAAGGCCGTCGGCATGACCAAGGCGGGTCTGTATCACCACATCTCCGGCAAACAGGACATGCTGTACCAGATCATGCAACATGCAATGGACGAGTTGGAGCGCTGGGTCATCGCGCCGACTCGACTCATGGAAGACCCGGAAGAACGTCTGCGGGAGATGATCCGGCTTCACATTCGAGGAGCAATCGAGCATGGGGTCGCGTTCACGATCCTAATGTCGGAAGTGAGCCACTTGGAATCTGCGCAACGAAAAAACATCGTCCAGCGCAAGAAGGCCTATCATGCCCTGGCTCGCCAGGCGTTGCAGGAGTTGGCCGATCAAGGGCGACTGAGAGACTTGGACGTCAAGATTGCGACGATGCACATCATGAACACGCTAGTGGGAATCGCCCGTTGGTTTCCTGATGATGTCACTTCCGATCAAGAGCATTTAATTTCGGAGACCGTCGAGTACAGCATGGCCGCGATCTTGAAGCCAACTACGCGAGCGACGCCGAAGAGGAAGAAAACACGATGATTACAGTATTCCCCAGACAGGTCTTCGCCGTTTGCCTTGTCGGGTTTTTAGTGGTATCGCCACCACATGTCGCCAGCGCCGAACAGCCACAGTCCGAGATCCGTTCGATCGTCGATTTGTTCGACAATGACGCACCATTGAAGATCTCGCAAGTGCCCTACACGCGAAAGGAGAGTACGCCAATCCAGAGCCGATTCTTTGCGAATGAAGCGATGCGGCGAATCGAATTGCGGATGACGAGTCAAGTCTATCGTGATCTGGAATGCGAGCACGACGTCACGATCTACTTGCCGAAACGAAAACTGCCGAAGGAGACGCAAGGGGCCGCCGCGATCATTTTGGGTGGCAAAGAGATTCGAGTCGAGGACGCGAAGCTGGATTGGCTGGAATCAATCGTGTTGGGTTTGAGCATTCCCTGCGTGGTCGTCGAGCAAGCATTCGATGCCAAGAAGTTTGGCGCGCGAAACCCCGGTGAACTCATGTCGTTTGGCGACCAGCGGTACAGGGAAAGCGGCGACCCACGCGAGGCGGGGTATTACGCGCTGGCGAAGATCTTCTCTGCGGCAGCGACCGTTGCCGAAAATCTTCCGGAGCTTCGTGCCAGCCGATTTGTTGTCACGGGAAGCTCCAAGGGTGGCATGGCCGCGCTGATTGCCTGCGCGGGCGATCGACGAATCGTCGGAGCCTTTCCCACCGCCTGGAATGCCGGTGATGTCCTGGGATTCACCAAGCTCAAAGGCGAGCGTTGGGGCTGGAACGTGAAGCCGAAACAAACCGGCCCTGCCGGGCAAACGGCTCGACAGTCAATGACGATGATGGACTCCCCTCGTGGTCGCAAGTATCGCACGCTCTTTGATCCGGCGGAGTGGAACGATCTGCTCCAAGGCAAGTTCATTATGCCCGCGGTGGGCACGAACGATCCGCTGTTTCATTTGCTTTCTGACTCGAATTACTTTGACCAATGGAAGTGCCAAAAAGCATTCCTCCGTGTCCCCAATTATGGCCACGGGAGAAAGCACGCTCAGCACGCACTGGGATGGCAGACGGCCGTCGCAGCCACGTTGCTGGGCCGGAAGATTCCAACGATTCGACTTGTCACCCAACGCGAAGGAGAGCAGGTCACGCTCACCGCGCATGTCGGCGACCATCGCGGCGATCTTGAGCTTGTGCTCTGGCAAACCAAAGACGCCACGGGAGACTACCGCAGAGCCAAATGGACTCGCAGCAAGAGCATCAAGCTAGATGGTAAATCGAATCACGTCCGCATTGCTCAAGTCTCTGCTCCCAAAACCGGAACGGCGGCCTTCTTTATGCAGTTGAGAGATTCATCCAGCGAACCATCATTCATCAATAGTTCGAATGTCGTTGAACTGGGCATGCCAGTGATCCGGAAGCAGGAAAGCGACGAATAACATACGGAATTGAAATCAACCCTCGCGAGGAGATTCAAATGTGGCATACGAGTTCGATTTCGACAATTATCGCGCTGACTGTTGTGTCGCTTTCCAGTGCCGGTGCCGCGGACCCACAAAAAGGACCAACGTTCTACACCGACGTGCATGGTGCGGGTGCTCTGATCCAATCGATGCATGCCGTCGGCGAGTTCGACAACTCTTACCTGTCGTATCGTGATTCCGGAGTGAACTGGCTGTTGCGGCAGGTTCGCGAATTTCCCGGCGAAGGTCGCACATGGCTGCAGAATCCCTCGGCGCCGAAGAGACTCCCCATCTATCGTCAAACGATCACCGTAAGCACCAACTACACCGCAACCGTCCTGATGAGAGTTTATGAGCAGACGGGGGATCCGCGCTTGATGAAAGCGATCGATGATCACATAGCTTGGCTTAAAAAGACAGCCCATGAGAAGGGGGCCAAGCAGGGCGTCGAGACGCTATTCTGGACCAGCCGGCATAGTCTCGACCCAGGAAAACTCGCGGCAAAACCTCGCCCGCTCATGTCGGGCAACAGTTGGGGCTTCGGTAACGTGTTGGATGCGTTCGGCGAGTACTACCGCGTGACCCAAGATGAGAGCGTGTTGCCGTACTTGGAGCGAGGCGCGCGCTTTGGATATCTTGCGAGTATCAAGACACAAGGCACCTCCGCCACCGCTGATTTTCGACGCCGCCGAGGGTTGCCGCCTCTCGACTCGGGCAACGCGACCGAACACCTGGAACGGATTCACTGGAAACGAGGCGACGGCAACGTTGTCATGGGCTTTTGTCGCGGCTGCAGCGGTAACGTGTACGCCCTGCAAACAGCGCAGCAGCTTATCCCGGGCAAACAGATGACTGAAGATCAGTCGATTGAAGATGTCATCAATTCCGGACTGCGTTTTTTGATCGACGAAGCCGAGAAGCAAAACAGACAGGCAATCTGGTACAACATGAACGGCCGGCCTGGCGAACGAAATCTTGGGATCGGGCGCGGCGTCTCTGGGATCGCAACGACGCTGTGGCGTGGATATGAAATGAACCGCGAGCTCGGCAACCAAGAGATGGCTCGGCGATGCCGCGAAACGGCCGAAGGCACGATTCGGTTGATTCTCGATGAAGTGGAATCACTGGACCCGAACGAGCCACTTTCCGAGTTTGTCGCTGCGCAGGATGAGAGAGCGGGCAAGACGAAAGCAGAAGACCGGTCGGGACGGGTCGTCGAAACAATCGGCATCTGCAGCGGGATCAGCGGCACGTATCGCTGGCTGTTTGAATACGCGGACGCCGTCCGGGGTGAGGATCCGGAACTCGCCAAACGCTGCGAGCAGGCAACCCGCATTGTCGCACATCGACTGATCAACACTGCCTTCGTGGTCGATGGCACGTACGCCTGGAAGAACCATAATCCCAAATTCGGCGGCGAAAGGGTTGTCAACATGGCGATCGATCACGGCCAGACAGGCGTGGTCACGGCGTTGGCCGAGATCGGCTGGCGGCTGAAGGACGAGGGCATGATGAACGCCGCGCGAAAAGGGGCAGACTATGTCGTCAAGAATTTGGTTATCGATGGCGACGGTGTGAAGATGCCCATGTTGGTGAAAATCGATCCGAAGGCGAAGCCGCTGGTTGCCAGAGATTGATTGCAGCGATGTCGTTTCACGTTCATCTCGCGGAGCAATGATTCTTTGAGGGAGCCCAGTCGCAATGGATATTATCGAGGCAATTCGAAACCGAGCATCAACGCGGGCATTTACAGACCGCACGGTTCCGCGGAATGTGATTCACCAGATCTTGGATGCCGCGAGATGGGCGCCTTCCGGCGTGAATACGCAGCCGTGGCAGGTAGCCGTGATCACCGGAGACACGAAACAGAAGATCGGTGACGCACTGGTGAAAGCTCGTTCGGCGAGACAGATTCCAAATCCCGATTACAAGTACTATCCCGACCGTTTCGTAGAACCGTACCGCTCGCGACAAAAAACTTGCGGGTTCGCGTTGTATGGTGCGCTGGGTATTGAGCGGGGTGACAAACAAGCTCGCATGGTCCAATGGCTAAAGAACTATCACGGTTTCGGTGCGCCGGTCGAGTTGCTGTTTTTCGTCGACACGAATCTGGAAAAGGGATCGTGGCTCGACATGGGCATGTTCATTCAGAACGTGATGCTTGCGGCCCGTGCTCACGACCTGGAAACATGCCCGCAAGCCGCGATGGCCGAGTATCCAGACATTGTTCGCGAGATCCTGAAGTTGCCGGACTCGTTATCGCTCGTTTGTGGCGTCGCGATGGGTTATCCAGATCGTGAGCATCCAGTGAATCATTACCGCACAGAGCGAGAGTCTGTGGAGGTTTTCACCAACTGGTTCGAATGAATCGTTGGAAGGTGAGTGGATAAACAGAGTCCAGCTTCAATGCCATGATATAAATTCATGAAACAAACAACATGCATTCTGATACTTCTGTTCTCTGGCTTGGGAATCGCCGGCTCCTCCGACGAGCGTCCCAACATTCTGCTGGTGATTTCCGATGACCAGTCCTGGCCCCACGCGTCGGCGTACGGAAATCAATCGACAGATACGCCCACCTTCGATCGCGTCGCGCGAAAAGGCGTCCTTTGCAACAACGCGTTCGTAGCCTATCCGAGTTGTAGTCCTTCGCGCGCGGCCCTGCTAACGGGCCGCTATCCTTGGCAAATCGAACATGCTGGCAATTTTTCAAGTACGTTTCCACCGAAGTATGTCGTCTATCCGGATATTCTCGAAGACGCCGGCTACTGGGTCGGCTATACCGGTAAAGGTTGGGGACCCGGCGATTGGCGAGGAACCGGTCGCCTGCGCAACCCAGCTGGCACTCAGTACAGCCAGCATCAAATGCCATCGCCGCCGGGCATCAATGGCAACAACTACACTCGGAACTTTCGCGAGTTTCTCGATAAGCGCCCCGATGGCAAACCGTTTGTGTTTTGGTTCGGTAGCACGGAACCACACCGTCGTTACGACGAAGGAATCGGGCGCCGACAAGGCAAGAAACTGGAAGACGCCTCAGTCCCAGCCTTTCTTCCCGATGACCCGATCGTTCGCAGCGACATACTCGACTACAGCGTCGAAATCGAATGGTTCGACAAACATCTCGGCCGCATGCTCGACATGCTGGAGAAGCGTGGCGAGCTGGAAAACACGTTGGTCGTCGTAACCAGCGACAACGGTATGCCGTTTCCGCGAGCCAAGGCGAACGATTACGAGTTCGGCTTGCACGTACCGCTGGCGATCATGTGGCCCAAACGGATACCTGGTGGGCGGAAGATCGACGACATGATCAGTCTGGTGGATTTGGCTCCGACTTTCTTAGCGGCGGCCAGCGTGGAACATCCAGGACCACACGCGATGTCCGGCCGGAGCCTGCTCGATGTACTCGAAAGCAACCAGGCAGGTCTTGTTGACGAGTCGCGCACGGCGATCATTGCCGGACGCGAACGTCATGGCTCGGCAAGGTACAGGAACCATGGCTATCCCCAACGAGTCATCCGCACACACTATTATCTCTACGTTCGGAATTACGAACCTGATTCTTGGCCGGCCGGCCAACCGCAAGACTACAATTTCGACGGTACTTTGGGCGAGATGCACCAGGCGTACTTTGACATTGACGCGTCGCCATCCAAATCGCTGTTGATGGATCGCAGGCACGGTGCAGAAATCAAGCCGTTTTTTCAGTTGGCGACCGCCAAACGCCCGGTTCAGGAGCTGTACGACATTCGTAGCGATCCGGCGTGCGTCAAGAACCTGGCCGAAAACTCACAACATGCAAACGTGACGCATGAGTTGCGGAAGCGCCTCGACGCGCTGCTGAGTGAAACGGGCGATGCCAGGCTGACCGGCGCCCCAGATACATTTCGGACGTACAAACGCGTGGTCCGCGGCCACCGTTTTCCCGATCCAAACGATCCTGATCCGCAACCAATCGAAGCCATCAAGCCGCCAATGCGCGAACGCAAAGGTGGCGAGTTACCGCGAGGTCGCAAAGCCGGTGTGCCCGTCGTTGTCGAGGTTTTGGCGGGCAAGCAAGATTTCTCAGGCACCATTGCGTTGGAAGTCCCCGAAGTACTGTTCGGACATAAGAGCTTTGCGCTTGTTCGACTTGATAACGAGGATGAAATACCGCTACGCGAACCGCCGGGGTCGAAAACCTCACGACATGTCGCTTGGACACTCGATGAACCGTTAAAAGCGGGCCGCTCGCGGCGATATCGCTTGACCCCGATCGATACGCCCGCCGCCAAACCGCTGGAGCCAGATCGGGGACCTGTCAACGAAAGAACTAACGGCCCACCGTGGGTTTACATCATCCACGGCAAGCGATAACAAGACATGAAGGCATTACAACAACTTGTTCTATTCAGTGTTTTTCTCTTGTGGCATCCAGTCTGCATCGCAGCCGCGCAAGAGAACAGACCAAACGTCATTATCATTTTCGTTGATGACCTCGGTTATGCCGACATCGGTCCATTCGGTGCAAAGAAGACGAGCACGCCCAACCTTGACCGGATGGCCAGGCATGGTCGACGTTTCACCGATTTCTACGCCAGCGCTCCCGTTTGCACACCGTCGCGAGCCAGCCTAATGACCGGTTGCTATCCGCGCCGCGTTGGGCTCGATCAGAACGAACGCGGGCAATGGGTGCTGTTCCCCGGCAATCACAAAGGACTCAATCCTGACGAGATCACAATCGCCGAGATCCTCAAGTCACGCGGCTACGCGACGGCGTGCGTTGGCAAGTGGCATCTTGGCGATCAGCCGCGGTTCTTGCCAACCAACCACGGCTTCGACTCGTATTTTGGAATCCCATTCTCGAACGACATGGGGCACTTCAACCCGCAGCGTGGTTATCCACCCTTGCCGCTGATGCACGGTGAAAACGTGATTGAAGAAGAACCGAATCAAGCGTTGTTGACGAAGCGTTACACGGAAGAAGCGATTTGCTTCATGAAGGCGAATCGTGACGATCCTTTCTTTCTCTACCTGCCTCACACGATGCCCCACATTCCCATCGATGCGTCTGTCGAGTTCAAGGGGAAATCCGGCAACGGCATTCTCGGCGATGCGGTGCAAGAGATCGATTGGTCGACCGGTCGGATCATGAACACGCTGAAAACACTTGGTATTGAGAACAACACGTTGGTTGTTTTTACATCCGACAACGGTGGTACGTTTCGCTCGAAATCCAGTAACGCTCCGTTACGCGGTCAAAAAGGAGAAATCTTGGAGGGCGGCATGCGTGTCTGCACTCTGATGCAGTGGCCCGGCAAGATCCCCGCCGGAACGAGCTGCAGCGAACTGGCGACAACGATGGATCTGATGCCGACAATTGCGACACTCACCGGTGCCGAGATTCCAGACGATCGCGTCATCGACGGCCACGATATCTGGCCGCTAATCTCGGGTGAGCCCGACGCCGAGACTCCGCACGAAGCTTTCTACTACTACTGGATGGGGCACCTTGCGGCCGTCCGCAGCGACCAATGGAAACTCCATGTGGCTCGAATCCAACGCAACCGCAACGGCGTGTCGATGACGCTCGTCTCGGAGCTGTATGATTTGAACAACGATATCGGCGAATCAACCAACGTCGCCGAACAACATCCCCAAGTTGTTCGCCGACTGCGAGCGCTCGTCACCAAAGCGCGAAACGATCTCGGAGACGGCCCGAAGCTAGGAGCCCACACGCGATCGGCCGGCTACGTCGAAGCAGCACGCTATCTCACCCAGAACAGGGCAAAGAATCAAGAGCAGCCATGAATCAAGGCCAGGACCGACGTCAATTCGCGAAGACCTATGCGGTGGCGAGAGCCAGTCTGCTGTTGCCTGTAACAATGCCCGCAGCCGATACGCATGCCTTCCAAGTCCGCGCGGCGGCTGGTAGCGACAGCGTCCGCTTCGAATGCCGGAATCGGAGCCCTTCGGCAAACCCGTTGCCGGCCGTTTTCGGCGCGGAGGTTGACCGGACGCGAGTTCGGAGACTTTCGGCAAATTGCCGGCGGTGTCAGAGACCGATGCAGGTTTCGGGCGGCTGCTAGCACGCTCCGGCACCGATTCCGGAGCTTCCAATCGACTGATTGATGAACCCGGAACTGCGCAACGGGAACCTCTATACTTCCCTCTCCGTCACGCTATCGATCTTCTCCTGCATGGTTTGCTCGCGGTCTGTGCGAGTTCCGACTTTGATGCTTGTGGTGATCCGCAGTGCTCCCATGCCGTGAACACGTTCGTGGCAACGCTTGATTGCGGCAAACACGTTGTCCCAGTCACCTTCGATGTTCGTTCCATATGCGTGGAGTTGGTGCTCCAATCCTGCTTCATTCAAAACATTCTGGCATTCAGTCACATATTTGCTCACAGAAACGCCAACTCCCATTGGGACGACGCACAGATCGACGATGACTTTCATTTCGGTCGCTTGCCTTATTTCTTCTAGTCGCGGACTCAGGTTCCATACCGAGTTGGCTGGATCAACATGGAATAGATTATCGTCATCCACGTCATTTCGTGAAGTATCCCTGTAGGTCTACAGGTAGAGAGACACACCCCCTAGTACCCCCTGGGTGCGTGCGCGAACGCACGACCCGGGGGCTAGGGTTTGTGGGCGTGCAAGCGCGGACGAGCGAACGCGTTCACGCGTGAACGAGAACGCCAACGACCGAAACAAACGCGACACGGGCGAACGTTTGCCAGTTGGCCAAGCAAACGCGTCCGCCGACAACGAACGGATCCTCCAAGAAAACTGGCTTCCACGTCAGGGTACCCGGAACAGCCACCTTATTAGACAGAGTTTGTTTTGTTTGTCCGAACGACTTTGTTGATCCGATTCGGGGCTCGGGAAGCCCCTCACTTCGCAAATGTGGTGTAAGTGGGATACGCCTTGTATGGATCCGAATCTGCGGAAACCTTCATCGTTGTTCCCTTCTCCACGTCGTGCTGCATGATGGCTCCGTCCTTGGCGAAGAGCAGATACTTGTTATCCGTCGAGATCGAAACGTACCAAGCCTGGGTAGACGGATCCAACTCATCGAAGACCACTTCATCGGTAATGGAAGGCACGGAAGCATCAAACTTCGCATAGACCATCACCCCGCCTTTGTACATGTTGTGGCTCGGGTCGACCCATTTCTGGTAGGCGATCATTGTTTCGTCTCGGGACAGCGCGATTTTGTGAATGAACTTTTCATCAGAGCGTTGAACCTTGACGTAGTCGGCTTTGCCGCCATCGGTCGGCGTGGCAAGAAAACTTTGCCCCCCTCGCTGCATAAAGACGCGCCCGTCTGCCAGGTGTGGATTGACCCAACCCCAAGGAGCCAATCTTTGTTCCGAGCCCGCCTGTCCATCGAAATTGTTCCAATGCGGACCGCGATCCTTCACATTCATTCGGTTAAAGCTAACCCGCTCCGATCCGTCCCGTGTCCAGTAGGGTTCGGTATTGAAGCTCTCTTCGCCGGCGATGATCTCGTGGAGACCGCTGCCGTCGGCGTTCATCACGCAAATGGAGGAGAGCCATGTGCCGCAACACGGACCGTTCGCCGCATAGCGTCTGAAGAAAGTAATTTTGCTGCCGTCGGGACTGAAGTTGGGCTTGAAGTTCCACTGCGTGGTGTCGGTCAGGTAAGTGATATCCGAAGTCTTGGTTTCAGGGTCATACACGGTCCGGGCGATTTGCCATCTGCCTTTCACATCCGCCGTCGTACAGACGTAGGTCACCTTCCCCGCAAGAGTAAGCACCACATTCTCAGTTCCGCCATTCGACTCGATATTTCGCGAAATAGAGCCATAGCCGGCTTTGCTGAATGTGATCTCAGCCGCGGACGCCCCATCGAAGCTGTAATGCCCCTCCGCATCAGTTATCACGGAAAGTCCCTCATTTTTCAGCGTGACGGTTGCGCCCTCGAGAGGAACGCCATTGCTCCCATCCACGACTAAACCTGAAAGGTTGGCTGAGTGCGCGGAAACACAAGTAGACAGCAACATGAGCACTAAGCTGCATCGGAACATATTTCGAT
This sequence comes from Rubripirellula sp., assembly GCA_029245125.1. Classification (GTDB taxonomy): domain Bacteria; phylum Planctomycetota; class Planctomycetia; order Pirellulales; family Pirellulaceae; genus Rubripirellula. The sequence continues at coordinate 498 of JAQWPZ010000140.1, read as the reverse complement.
ACCTACTGATTTGGATTAGTACATCCCCTGACTCTAGCCCTGACGCGACGAAAGTAGTCTGACGCCCGGAAGTCTCATATTGTAGATCGCCGAGGTCCACAAAGACCTCCCCACTTACAACCAACCAAACATCTAACCACCGAACCTTTTCCGCTTCTTTACTTTGGAAAAGGACACTGTCCATGCAGGTCGAAATGTGGTCGCTTGATCGGATCAAGCCTTGCGAAAAGAATCCTCGAATCAACGACGACGCGGTCGCTCCGGTCGTCCAATCCATCAACGAATTCGGGTTTCGACAACCGATTGTGGTCGCAGAAAACAAAGGTGTCAGGAGCAATACTGTTCGGCCCGATATTTGCGCTGCCCAGATGGGCAGTTTGCATTAGCTGGGCTGAGTTGCGCTTCGACTGAGGTGGCGTCATACTTGCGGGATGCCATCGAAACAGTCCGCCACCGAACCCTCGCTCGCTGATGCCACGAGCAATCGTGGCGTCCGAT
>JAQWPZ010000112.1 GCA_029245125.1 Rubripirellula sp. | reverse complement strand
TACACGGCCAACACCATGGCGACCGCGATCGAAGCACTCGGGATGTCACTCCCCTACTCAGCCAGCATTCCCGCCGAGAACCCTGAAAAGATAGACGAATGCCGCCGCGCTGGGGCCGCGATTCTGGAATGCCTGAAGGCGGATCTCAAACCGCGTGACATCATGACCAAAGCGGCCTTTGAAAATGCCATGGTCACCGTGATGGCGTTGGGTGGCAGTACGAATGCAGTGTTGCACCTGATCGCCATGGCGAGAGCAGTCGACGTTCCTCTTACCATCAGTGATTTCCAATCGGTCAGCGACCGAATCCCGTATCTGGCTGATCTCAAACCAAGCGGAAAGTTCGTGCAGGAAGACCTTCATTCCATTGGCGGCACGCCAGCGGTGATGAAATACCTGCTCTCCGAGGGACTGATGGATGGTTCTTGCATGACCGTAACGGGCAAGACCTTGGCCGAAAATGTCGAGGACCTTCCAGGGCTCAAAGAAGGGCAAACCATCGTGCGAATGGTCAATGACCCGATCAAGTCATCAGGGCACATTCGGATCCTTCACGGTTCACTGGCACCCGAAGGAGCTGTTGCAAAAATCACAGGCAAAGAAGGCTTGCAGTTCACCGGTCCTGCTCGTTGCTTCGACAGTGAGGAACTGATGCTACACGCCCTAGAAGAAAAACAAATCCAAAAAGGTGATGTGGTTGTCATTCGTTACGAAGGGCCGAAGGGTGGCCCCGGAATGCCCGAAATGCTGACTCCAACCAGCGCTATCATGGGAGCTGGCCTTGGCTCCGATGTCGCCATGCTGACCGATGGAAGATTCAGCGGTGGCAGCCACGGATTCATCGTCGGACACATCACGCCCGAAGCTCAGGACGGCGGACCACTAGGCTTACTGCAAGATGGAGACGTTGTAACGATCGACGCCGATTCCAACCGACTCGATGTTGCAGTCAGCGACGAAGAACTTGATTCACGCCGACAACAATGGACGGCGCCGCCACTCAAAGCGACCCGAGGAACCTTATTCAAATACATCAAGAATGTAAAAACCGCCAGCGAAGGCTGTGTTACAGACGAGTAGCAGACGTTCCCTCGGACGAAAGTGTTTCAGATAGCCACCGGTGCACATCGGTGGCCGATTCGCAGTAGTTCGACTCACGCATCAAATAGTGGGCATTATCTGGGTACTCACGCAACTCTGCGTCGTACTTGCGAGCAATCGCACGACAGACAGACGGCGTCGTCAGACGATCCTGCCCACCCATTAAAACAAGCATGGGAGTGTGAACACGCTGGGCATCCACCGGGATACCAAACAAAGTTGTCTCCAATGCTTGCCGCCCCGATGCAGGCACCATCCGAGACAACACATAGTCTTGCTCATCACTGGAAAGCGCATTGAGATTCAAATACCGCATGTCCCGACTACTCGGCTGAAATTCGCGGCGCCGAAGCATCTGGGGAACGTAGCGAACCGCTGTCCGAAATAAGCTCCAGGAACGCAACGAAAAGACACCTCTCGGAGGCGCAGGGCAGACTAAAACCGCTGCTGGCAAATCCTGTTCTTCTAAAAGCTTTTGAATCAAAAGCCCGCCAAAACTGTGACCGATCAACACAGGGCTGCCGATTTCCGCGACCGCACGACGCAGTTCATCTAATTGAACCGCCATCGTGATTTTACCAATCGCCAAGTCTTGGTTGCCCATGGCACCACTCAGATTGAGGGCAGTTGACTCATACCCCAATGCTGAAAAAGCCTCTCGGTACAAATCCCAGACCCACGCACCACCCCACCATCCGTGCACAAATAACAACGGCCGCTTGCTGGCCGCGTTACAAGGGTCTGGTACGGAAATATTCGACACTCGATTCACCAATTCACTTCAGCGATACAGCTCGTACAGACTCAAACCAGCAACAATCGTCGGCCGAAGCTCGGTAATGCGACGGTGCCTTATTTCGAAACGCTGGAGTCTTGGATCATGCCAGCATACTCCTATCAGCGACGCCGTGTTCAACGAGCAATCAAGGCTGCAAATTCAATACACTGATTGAGTGCCGCCAGAGTCCCGAGACTCCAGCCGCGTGATACTGGCTCGCCATGCTCATCACGAATTGCCAGCTTGAGTGAAACCGCTGGCTGGATATCCATCAGCAGCTCACTTCGATGTTCCAAACCTGCGGTATCGTGTCCGACATCGAATTTCAGGATCGCCGTCGTTTCCCGGTTTCATTGGCACCCAGCAGTCATATCGAGTACTCGACTTCCAAACCAGACAACTTATCTGACATTGGTTGCTGACGATGGATGCTCCGCTTCGATGTAACAGCGTAGAGTGGGCCTGACGGTGAACTGACGGTGAACTGACGACCCGCAACCGCGATGTCGAAGTGCTGCGCTTGATGACCTTGATCAGTTGTGGTCGAAAACCAGCCTGCTGCACGTTAGCTGCCGCAGGACCACACCGCACGCTCACTCATTTCCCTGGACTGATCGAAACCGCCTCAATCACCTGCGGATCGGCCGCCTGCTGAATTCCCGCCGCTCTACCTGTCGCAAATGCGGCCAAGATCTTTGGCCTATCAGCAATCGCCAATGGGTGTCCCGACGCATCAAGCGACTGTCAGACACGACGGAGATTCGACTTCAACGATTGCGGCGTGACCTTCACGATCGCCACGAACAGGGCTGAAGTCAGAGAACTGCATGCCTTGGGGCGACGGAGACCCAACAAGCAAGAAACGGAATTCTCAACTTGCTGATCCTCGGTTGCGATCAACCCGACAAACAGGGTCGAGCAGTGCGGCAAACTACGCTAACAACTCTTTGACCACCTGACCATGCACATCCGTCAATCGATAATCGCGACCCTGGAACCGATACGTCAATCTTTCATGATCGAATCCCAGTTGGTGCAAAATCGTGGCTTGCAAATCATGGACGTGAACAGGATTTTCGGCGACACGAAAACCGAGTTCATCAGAACCGCCATATTCAAATCCGCCGCGGACTCCACCACCCGCCATCCACATCGTGAATGCATCGGGGTAATGGTCGCGTCCTAGAACTTGACTTTTGGCCGTGCGTCCTTCGCGGAACGGTGTACGGCCAAACTCGCCTCCCCAAATCACCAATGTATCTTCGAGCAACCCGCGGTCTTTTAAGTCTTTGATTAATGCCGAGATTGGCCGATCCATCGAAGCGCACTTCTTGGTCAATCCATCAGTCAGACCATTGTCCGAAGTGGTTCCATGAAAGTCCCAGCCCCAATCGAATAACTGCACAAACCGAACCCCCGATTCAACCAGTCGACGAGCCAGCAAACAGTTGTTTGCCAGACTCGATGCACCAGGTGTCGCGCCGTATTCCTCAAGCGTTTTTGCTGACTCCTGGGAAATGTCCATCACCTCGGGCACAGCGGTTTGCATCCGGAATGCAAGTTCGTATTGGGCGATACGAGTCAGTGTTTCGGGGTGCCCCATTTCATCTGCTTGCAAGCGATTCAAGTCCCCTAAAGCATCAAGACTAAGACGCCGCATCTCACGATCCATTCCGGGTGGATCAGAGGCGTAAAGGACCGGATCACCTTTTGATCGACATTGGACACCTTGATAGACCGACGGCAGGAACCCGCTTCCGAACGAGTTCTTTCCACCATTCGGCTGAACACCACTTGAGATCAAGACAACGAATCCGGGCAGATTTTCGTTTTCACTTCCCAATCCATAACTCACCCACGATCCCATCGATGGTCGCCCGGAGCGGGGAGATCCGGTGTAGACCAATAACTCAGCCGGCGCATGATTGAATTGGTCGGTGTGCATGGAGTGCACGACACACATTTCATCCGCGACTTTATGAAAATTCGGAATTGCATCCGACATCCACATCCCTGACTTACCAACGCGAGACCACTTGCGAGGTGAACCCATCAACTTCGGTGTGCCCGAGGTGAAGGCGAATTCCCGGCCAGCCAAAAATTCATCGGGACAATCTTGCCCATCCCGCTTAACCAATTCCGGCTTGTGATCAAACAAATCCAGATTGGGAGGCGACCCAGTCATATGCAAATAGATCACTCGCTTGGCACGTGGTGCAAAGTGCGGTTCGGCAGGTGCAAGTGGATTGATCGCGGAGCGTTCGGCCGCCGGCGTTTCGCCAGCCAGCAAACTGCTCAGGGCGATACCACCGATGCCAGCAGTCGTTTGCTGTAAGAAATGCCGCCGTGTCTGGTGCTGCAGCTTTGAAAAAGCAGGATTCATCACTTCGTGCGTCGCTGAAAGTGTGTGCGTTATCGTTTAAGAAAAGTCTCATCGAGATTTAGGATGACGTTACCAACGACGGTCCACGTCGCAAGTTCAACGACATCTACATTCGCGGGCAAGGAATTTCCCGCCTGCGTCGCCATCAACGCAGCCTCCGCTGTTTCGTTCAGGTATTGCTTGCTCACCTCAGCGGCGAGCAGCGTCAAGCGTTGCTGCTCAGCTTCAGTCGGCTCACGGAGCAAGCATATTTGGAACGCAAAGCGGATGCGTTCGGTGACGTCATCGTGATGGCCAATGACTCGCTTCGCCAAAGCCTGCGCGGCTTCGACATAAACGGGATCATTCAGCGTCACCAGCGCTTGCAGCGGTGTATTTGTTCGTATCCGCCGTACCGTACACACCTCTCGATTGGGCGCGTCGAACTGGGCCATTGATGGATAGGGACTCGACCGCCGCCACGACGTATAGACCCCACGCCGGTAACGATCATCTCCGCTGCTGGTTTTCCAATCGGTGGCCGAACCAAATGCAGCCTTCAATCCAAGCTGTGGCTGCGGTGGATTCACCGGCTTGCCATACATTTTCTCGCTTAACAGTCCGCTGACGAACAAGGCTTGATCTCGCACCATTTCAGCTGACACGCGAAATCTCGCCCCGCGTGCGAGAAAGCGATTGAAGGGATCAGCTTCCTGCAATTCAGGCGTCGTCACCGATTCTTGGCGGTAGGTCGACGAGGTTACCAGCAGCTTGAGAAAGCGTTTCAGATCCCAGCCACCATCCCGAAGATCAACCGCCAGCCAATCGAGAAGCTCCGGGTGCGAAGGCAGTTCGCCCTGACTGCCAAACTCTTCACTGGTGACGACAAGTCCCCTGCCGAAGATCTGCTCCCAGTGGCGATTTGCAATCACTCGGGCGGTTAAAGGATTCTCTCCGTCAACCAACCACTTTGCCAATGCCAATCGGTCGCGCGGCCCCTCATCTGGCAACGCGTGAAAAGCTGCCGGAATTCCCTCGGTGACTTCATCCCCTGTCGCTTGATAGTTCCCTCGTATTTGCACCCGGGTTTGACGTCGCCGCTCGGCCGACAATTGTTTCATCACGGGAACAGTCGTCATCGCTTTGACGCTAGCCAATTGTTGCTGGATTTTTTCCAACTGCTCACGAGTCACCGCGAGAATCGGCGTGATGCTCCGGTGATATTCCACCAATCGATTTTGCTCGGCCTGAGTTCGATCTGGATGACGAATGGCCGCCACGACATCAGCAGGCAGAGCGACCCATTTGGAGACGCTGGCATCTGAGGTGACTGAGAATCGAAATCGATTCAAAACGTGGCGAGAATGGATCGATGAATGATCGATACGAACCTTTAAACTGCCATCCTTTAACTGGCGTGGCTTCGGCAACAGCAATGTCAACTCATGAGGCTGACCCTGCAACGGCGACACCGCCCAGCCCTGCTTGGGATCTGGCTGTGCCGCCAGAACTGATTGCGCGGGAAAACCTTTTTGCTCGTGATCAGCCACCGCCAAATGCAGCGGGATTTCGATCGTACCATCTGGTGACCAAGCCTCACTCGGGGACGGCACACTTTCCGGTTGCTGCTGCCAAACGGTTTCCCTGCCTTCATCAAGCAAGCGGACTTGATATCCCTGCAAACGCTTTCCAATCGCTGCCCCACCGTCGGTTCGATTCCAGATCACCAAACGTTCTACCGGCACTAATTTACCGAGGTCAATTTCGATCCAAGGGTCTGTTTGCGAGGCCGTATGTGTTACCGATCGACCGTTGTAATTACCGTCGGTGTTCCCATCATTGACATATTTGACCTCACCACCGAAGTCGGTCGTGCTCTGGCTCGGCGTTCCATCCACAGCAACATTCTTGCCATCGCTGTAAACCTGGATCTCTGCCAGGTGAATCATTTTGTTTGCACCCGGCAATTCAACCCGCACATATCTCGCGTCGGTTGGTTGAGAATCCTCTGGCTCCCAAACCGCGGAAATCGAACTCACCACAAAATTATCGGTTTGTTCGGCAGGCACTTCCAAACGCAAGCCAGTGATCGACTGCGCCTTGATCGGATAGCGAAGCTGGTACCGGTCCGTCTGAGGCAGCTCTCCGTTCGCATCAATCCAACCTTGCTCGCCAATCGCCAATGATCGATGCTCTGCTTCAACCGCCTCGGCAGTCAGAGGGCTCCACGTTGGCTGTTGGTCAAATCCAGCCAACCAACTCACTCGATCTGCGTCAATCTCTGGTCGATCCTGCGTGAGTTTTTGCTGTAATGCTTCGCTCTCTTGCTGGAGTGATTTTTGTCGCGTTCGCTGTTGATCCGACCAGACCTCCAGCAGTGGCCGCTCGTCGCGTTGATCACTATCTTCAGACTGGTTGAAGAAGGCAAAAAACTGGAAGTATTCATCTTGGGTGATCGGATCGTACTTGTGCGTGTGACATTGCGCACACGCCATCGTGGTGCCCATCCACACCGCCATCGTCGTGTTCACACGATCGACAATCGCAACATTGCGAAACTCTTCGTTATTCGTACCGCCTTCATTATTCGTTAATGTGTTGCGATGAAAGGCGGTGGCGATCAGTTGTTCGTCAGTGGGATCGCCAAGTAAGTCCCCGGCGATCTGTTCAATCGTAAATTGATCAAATGGCTTATTCGCATTCAGAGAGCGAATCACATAATCTCGGTAAGCCCAGATTGTCCGTGGCGGATCGTCGGCGTACCCTGCGGAATCAGCATAGCGGGCCAGATCGAGCCAGACTCGAGCCCAACGTTCTCCGTAGGTTTGCTTGTCCAGCAAACGGTCAACGTACAGTTCGTAAGCATTGTCCCGCGTGTCTAAATCAAACGCTTTTGCCTCCTGCCACGTCGGTGGCAATCCGGTCAAATCGAGGGACAAGCGTCGCGCCAACGTCAACCGATCCGCCTCAGGGGAAGGTCGCAAACCAAGCGAATCAAGTTTCGCCAACACAAAATGATCAATCGGATTCGTGACCCAGCTTGGATCATTCACCTTCGGAAGTGTTGGCCGCTCAGGTTTGACGTAAGACCAATGCTTGGCATACGGAGCGCCCTGTTCAATCCAACGCTTCAACAATGCAATTTCGGGTTCACTCAGATGTTGACCTTTGTCAGGAGGTGGCATCTGCAAATCAGGATCGTCACTGAGGACGCGAGCAAACAACTCGCTTCCCTCGGGATCGCCCGGGGCAACAGCCGCGTAACCACCGAGATCAGCGGTGGCACCGGCTAGTGAATCGAGCCGCAAACCTGCCGCACGCTCTGCCTCGTCCGGCCCATGACAGATCAAACAGCGATTGGACAACAGAGGCCGAATCTCACGGTTGAAATCAACTAACTCCTCGGCTTTGACAGAGCCGAGACCGGAGAATGCGACAAGGAGGATTACCACAAGAGAAACGCCAAGTCGCTGGCGGATCCGCCGATCAAACGAGTGATTGAACAAATTCATACAGTTATTTGGCGAGCGTGGAAACTCAGCGGAGAAGGGCAGGAAACACAAAAGGGCAGGGTGGGGCGGGCAGGATTCGAAGAGATGTGCAATCCACACAAAGGTTCATTCTAACTGGTTTGAAGCAGAATGGCGCTAGCAACAGATCCGCTACTACAGCAGCTCAACTAAATCGATCCGCTTAGATCGATCCGAATCGGGCCTCCCAGATTCGACACCGGCAGACGCGTTCGGCTGCCGGCATCGTTTTGTTCAATCCGCCAACTCTGATTCCAGAGATTCCCACCGCTCATAAGCGGTCGCCAACTCGTCTTCGAACGATTTCAGACGTGTTGCGTCCGCGGCGATCAGATCACTTGCCTGCTGGTAGTAATCAGGGGAGGCCATCGTATCGTGCAATGCAGCGATTTCAGATTCGACTTTTTCAATCCTGCCGGGTAGTTGATCGAGTTCTCGCTGTTCGTTGTAGCTAAGTTTTTTGGCACGAACCGGCGCTGCGGGTTTCGATTTCGGCTTCGACGTTGCAGGTTTCCCTTTGCCATTCACCGGCTCGGAACCGGCCTGCTCGTCCTGCCGACGCTTGACGGTCGCACACCAATCGTCGTAACCCCCGACGTACTCTTTGACACCACCGTCTTCAAACACGATGGTGCTGGTAACCACATGATTAAGAAAGGTTCGATCATGGCTGACCATCAACACAGACCCTTGAAAATCGACCAACTGCTGTTCAAGCAGTTCTAGCGTTTCGCTGTCGAGGTCGTTGGTCGGCTCATCGAGGACGATGACATTGGCCGGTTTCGTCATCAACTTGGCCAACAAGGCTCGATTGCGTTCACCACCGGAAAGGAAACGCACTTCCGTTCGCGCTCGCTCGGGGGTGAATAAAAAATCCTGCAGGTACCCGAGAATATGTTTCGTTGTTTCACCGAATCGCACGGTGTCACGCCCTTCACCGACATTTTCTTGGAGTGATTTATTGGGATCAAGCGTATCGCGGAGTTGATCAAAATACGCGACTTCCATTTTGGTCCCCAACCGAACTGACCCCGCATCTGGTTTGATTTCGGCGAGCAACAGTTTCAGTAGCGTTGTCTTTCCAACGCCGTTCGGCCCGATGATGCCGATTTTGTCCCCGCGCATGATCGTGGTCGAAAAGCGGTCAAGAATTTGGTTATCTCCAAACGCAAATGACAGGTCTTTGACTTCAGCGACAAGCGTGCCACTCCGTTCAGCCTGCTGCAAATTGAGTTTTGCCGTACCCTCCACCGACCGCCGCTGCTGACGTTGAACGCGCATCGCTTTGAGTGCGCGTACTCGCCCCTCATTGCGAGTCCGCCGCGCCTTGATCCCTTGGCGAATCCAGGCTTCTTCCTGCGCTAGCTTTTTATCAAACAGAGCGTCCTGTTTTTCGGCCGCTACCAAAGCAGCCTCTTTGCGTTGCAAAAACGTTTGATAGTCACAGGACCAATCAAAAAGTTGCCCCCGATCGATTTCCCAGATCCGAGTCGCCAAATTTTGCAAGAATGTTCGATCGTGAGTCACGAACAGTAAGGTCCCGCCCCAGCGACTCAAAAACTCTTCCAGCCACAAAATGGATTGAATATCAAGATGGTTGGTCGGCTCGTCCAGCAACAAAAGATCCGGCTGGGACACCAAAGCACGGGCCAGCAAGACACGACGTTTCATGCCACTCGAGAGTGTCTCAAAGGCGGCGTCACCATCCAGATTCATTCGAGACAACGTTTGCTCAACAGCGTGCTCGATCTGCCATTGTTCATGTGGATCGTCTGCCCCGGCAACTTTCTGACCGGATGCAACGACCGAGGATACCGTGCCGGTCTTGTCATGCGGCACCTCTTGGCTGAGTCGTGCAACGGTCGCACCCGGCGATAGCGTGACCGAACCATGATCGGGCGTAACCTTGCCCTCCAATATCCGCATGAGGGTCGTTTTGCCGGCGCCGTTGCGACCCAGCAAACCAATTTTTTGGCCAACCTCAATCCGCGAACTCACTCCATCCATCAGTAATGGACCGCGAAAACCGATGGACAAATCGTCAATAGAAACCAGAGGCATGGATCAGGCAAATTCGGCTTGCTGTGACTGCTTACCGCTGGTTTCGCGGAACAGTTCCGCAATCACTTCTTCCAACGGCACATCTTCAACGGCCACATCTTCAATCGGGTTGTCGCGTAGAACACTCGCCAAGACACGAGGGACCTCTGCTCGATCAACTCGGATTCGCACCTTTGGCCACGTTTCCTCTAAAACCTCTCCCATCGATTCGAGAGAGGGCCGATGGCCATCGGCGAATTGCAGAGTCACGACTTTGTGACCGGAAAACTTATCAATGATCCCTGCAAGCGAGCCATCGTACTCGATTCGTCCGCCGGCGATCAGGACCACCCGTTTGCAGAGTGCTGCGACGTCTTTCATGTAGTGGCTGGTCAGCAAAATTGTGATTTTTCGCTTCTCTTGATAGAACCGCAAAAACTGCTGAATGTTGTGCTGGGCGATGACATCCAAGCCGATCGTTGGCTCGTCCAGGAACAAAACCTCGGGACGATGCAACAACGCGGCGATCAGTTCCATCTTCATCCGTTCGCCAAGCGACAGTTCTCGCACCGGTTGGCTCAACAAACGCCCAACGTCCAACAAATCGGTCAATTCGGCCAGCGTCTTTTCAAACTGATCGTGATCAATCCCGTAAATCTGCTCATGCAACCGATAAGATTCCTGGGCGGGCAAATCCCACCACAGTTGGTTCTTCTGACCCATCACCAAGGCAAACCGGCGGCGATAATCGTTCTTTCGTTGCCAGGGCGTGAACCCCATCACCGAAGCCGTTCCGGAGGTCGGACTGATCACTCCGCTAAGCAGCTTCAGCGTCGTCGTTTTGCCCGCTCCGTTAGGCCCGAGAAAGGCGACAAATTCTCCCTGATCGACGTCCAAGTCGATGCCTCGGACCGCCTGCACGTCACTATATTCTCGGCGGAATAACCCTCGGATACTATCGCCCAAACCCTCGCGCTTCTTGTAAACGCGATAAGATTTGGCGAGTTGTCGAACTTCAATGATCGGCATAAGGTGCTGGCTGGAAGTGGGTTTTGTCGCATGAGCAACCGAACAACGCAGCAACCGCGGGCTGCTGCGAATCGGAAGAGCCAACATTGTAGGTTCGAATCCCATTCTTCGTAGACCACCAAATCGACTCACAACTGCCTTCGCGAACTGATGAATCATGACGCATTCGCTGCCACCACTACGAATTGGACTCGGATACGACTCCCACCGACTGGGAAACCAAGGTCCATTACGAATCGGTGGCATCGATCTGCCGGCAGATGTCCATTCGATTGGCCACAGCGATGCTGATGTCCTGCTGCACGCAATCACCGACGCCTTGCTGGGGGCCGTGGCCGAGCCCGACATTGGCCAGCTATTTCCCGATAATGCGGCGGAGAATCGTGATCGCGATAGCGCGGAGTTCCTGCACGAGGCCTTGGTTCGGATTCGCCACCACGGGATGGCGATCGTCAACTTGGACTGCGTGATTCTGGCCGAACGGCCCAAAATGGCACCCCACTTGGTGGCGATGAGAGAGACGGTCGCAGGCCTGCTCGATCTTCAGATCGAGCAAGTTGGCATCAAAGCCAAAACAGGGGAAGGCGTTGGCTCCATCGGCAGTGCCAGCGCGATCGCAGCCCGGGCGGTCGTACTTTTGCACCGAACTTCTGGTTGAAACGGAGTAAAACAGAGCCGCTCCCACACCCGGGTTTCCACGCCCGGGTTTCCACGCCACTCAGCCACCCAGCCACCGACCGGTATCCGTGATCGCCTATGCCCCTGTAAAAAACGGGGTCTGCTAAATCGGCCAAGTCTCCTATAATCCCCCGACTGGTCCACTTCCCTCGGCTTTTTAATCGATCAATACGATGAGCACTGCCGCTGCCACCGCAACGGAATCTGATACGACATCCCGCAAACCGGAGATCCGTATCTACAACACCCTCAGCAAGCGGAAGGAGTTGTTTGAGCCGCTGCGCCCGCCACAGGTCGGCATCTACCTGTGCGGACCAACCGTCTATGCCGAGTCACACATCGGTCACATGGTCGGACCAGTGATTTTCGATACGATCAAACGCTACCTGCGGTACAGCGGATATGACGTGACACTGGTGATCAATATCACGGACGTCGACGACAAGCTGATTGCGAAAAGCCACCAGCGCGGGATCCCGATGTCCCAGATCGCCTGCGAAATGACGGCCGACTACTTGGCAAACTTGAAAGAACTGGGGGTCAACCAGATTGATTACCTCCCACGGGCAACCGATCACATGCCCCAGATCATTTCTTTCATCGAGGATTTAGAGAAAAAGGGATTCGCCTACGCAGTCGACGGTGATGTTTTCTTCGATGTCGCTCGCGACCCGAATTACGGGCAACTGTCCAACCGAACGCCCGATGCCCAACAGGGTGAGGGTGGCGAAGCGGCAGGCAAGAAACGCTCCCCCGGCGATTTTGCATTGTGGAAGAGTTCAAAGGCGGACCAGATCTCGTGGGACAGTCCCTGGGGGCCAGGCCGCCCCGGTTGGCACATCGAATGCTCGGCCATGAGTCACCAAATCCTGGGTGATACGTTTGACATCCACGGTGGCGGATTGGATCTGATGTTTCCACACCATGAAAACGAGCGAGCACAAAGCGGATGTTGCCACGACGCCCCGATGGTGAAGTACTGGCTTCACAACGGGCTGATGCGGGCAGGAGAAAAAGGTAAAGTCGGCGGCAAAAGTGATCGTGAGCCGAGCCCCGATGAAGCGGCCGCCGGCAAAATCAGCCGCAGCAAAGGCGCTGGTGGGTTAGCCGATTTGATTCGCACCCAAACCGGTGAACGAATTCGGTTCTTCCTGTTACGGACGCACTACCGTTCAACGATCATTTACGGCGAGGAAATTCTCGAAGAGGCGGGGACGTCGTTGGAAACGTTTTATCGGTTCTTCGACCGGTTCAACGAGATTACGTCCAAGGTTGAAACCACTGACCATCCCGGTCAGTTGTTTTATGACCTGCCAACGCACACGAACCGCTTCGACGGTGATTTCGATCCAGCCGGTGACCCGCTGTTGACCGAAATCCATGCGGCACGCGAAAAATTCCTGGCGGCCATGGACGACGACTTCAACAGCGGAGCAGCGATCAGCGTCCTCTTTGACTCTATCCGCTCACTCAATCGTCATATTGATGCCCATTCGCTCGCCACCGGAGCTGATCCAGAACAGTCCGAGGTGAAATCGCTGATCAAATCCGCGACCGTCATCCGCGAACTCGCCAGCGTTCTGGGACTGTTCATTAAACCACCGGCAACAGCCGGTGGTGATGACCAAGATACTGCCATGCTGGACCAAGTCGTTCATCTGTTGATCGATTTGCGAAAGGAAGCTCGTGAGCGGAAAGACTATGCCACAGGTGATGCCATTCGCGATCGCTTGACTGATCTGGGAATCGCGTTGCTGGACAAAAAAGAAGGCACGAGTTGGGAACGTTCGTAAAATCCGACCGCCACCCAAACCGTATTTTGGGTATCGACCCTGGATTAAACATCACCGGCTACGGCGTGATTGATTTAGACTCCAACGCCCGCATCGGTACGGGACGGGTCCGATTGATCGAAGCGGGTGTGATCCGTAGTCGCGCGAAAGCACCAATTGAAGAACGCTTGAGAGAGTTGTTCGAGGGAGTTCAAGAAGTCATCGAACAGCACTGCCCAACAGACATGGCGTTGGAGCAGTTGTTCAGCCACTACGAACGCCCTCGAACCGCGATCTTAATGGGACACGCTCGTGGTGTGCTTTGCTTGGCCGCGGGGCTGGCCAATATCTCAGTGACTCACTACGAACCTACACGAGTCAAGCGGATGATGACGGGGAACGGTAGAGCACCGAAACATCAAATGCAGTTGGCCGTCAAAGCACAACTCGGCTTGGCGGCTGCCCCCGAACCGGCGGATGTCGCCGATGCGTTGGCGATCGCACTTTGTCACCAAGCCACGGTCGGTCAATTACAGTGATCTCGGGCTGAACGGCCACAAGTTCACGATGTACCGCCCAGCAACACCAAGGAGTGAAGGTTGATTATCACGATTTCAGGAAAGTTGGCCCACGTCACCGAAACAGCCGTGGGTATCGAATCAGCACCTTTTGAATATGAGGTATTGGTTGCCGACTACACCCGTCGCCAACTGCAAAGCCAACTTGGTGAAACCGTGCGGCTTCACACGCTTGACTACATCGATGGCAATGCCCAAGGCGGCCGACTGACACCACGCCTGGTCGGTTTCCAGACGGAGCCGGAGCGGCAATTTTTCGATCTCTTTTGCAGCGTGGACGGAGTCGGCGTCAAAAAAGCGTTGCGTGCGATGGTGCGTCCCGTCAATGAACTGGCGATCTTAATTGACCAACAAGATGCCAAAGGGCTTTCGGCACTACCGGGGATCGGCCCCGCAACCTCCGAAAGAATCATCGCCAAGCTGCGTCGAAAAATGCCTCGCTTCGCTCTGATGGTTCAACAAGAAATCTCAGCCGAAAACAACGATGCTTCCAGCGAAGTTGTCAAGGAAACCTTCGACGCGCTGGTCACACTCGGCCACAGTGAATCGGATGCACGGAAACTGATTGACGATGCGATTGCCACGGGCAAAAAATTCAAAGATATCGAGTCACTGCTGACAGCCATCTACCAACGCACCGGCTGAAAATCCTCGGCAGCAGCACGGATCCGTCTAGATTTCCTTGCAAAAAGAAAATCGGATCAGCACGATTACCAAGAGGGTCGCCGGCTCATTTACAATGAGCGAAACATTTTACACTGGGCGTGACATGGGCTTCTCGCCTCACCTCACGACCTTTCTGCCCCCTCATGGAGCATGCCATGATTCGCTTCGCTACCTGCCTCCTCTTGCTGGCAGCCCCCTTATCAACCCTCACGCACGCCGATCACCACGGATTCGTCGATCTGTTCAACGGCAAGGACTTGAAAGGTTGGTCACAGCGAAATGGGACGGCAACCTATCGGGTCGAGGACAATACGATTGTCGGCGAAACAACTGAAGGGAGCCCGAATTCCTTTCTCTGCACTGAGCAACTGTACGGCGACTTTGAACTGATGTTCGATGTGAAGGTGGATAGTGCACTGAACTCCGGGGTGCAAATCCGATCGCAAACAAAAGATACACCGACCGGTCGCGTGAATGGACCGCAAATCGAAATCGCGACCAACGGAACCGCCGGCTACATTTATGGAGAAGCCGCCGGCGGCTGGATGACTCCAGACGATCAACGAACGCCACATGAATTATTTAAAGATGGCGAATGGAATACTTATCACGTGGTTGCAGTTGGCCCCAACATCCAAGTTTGGTTGAACGGTCAACCGATCTCTGACCTCACCCACAAAGAACGCTTCCAAACGCACCCAAGAGGATTCATTGGCCTGCAGGTTCACGGCATTGGCAAGGACCAAGGGCCCTACGAGGTGCGATGGCGAAATATCAAACTGCGCGATCTGACTCAATTCAAGTCACTCTACAACGGGAAGGATTTGACCGGTTGGAAAACCACAGGGAACTGGCTGCCACAACAAGACGGTTCGCTGTTAATCCAACCTCGGGCCGGCGAGAAAGGGTGGCAACGATATGATGCCTATTTGTGGACCGAAAAGAAGTACAAAGATTTTGTGTTAGATGTCGAGTACCTATATCCGCCCGGTGGTAACAGTGGTATCTACTTTCGCGTTGGCGATCGCAGCGACCCCGTTGAGCAAGGCATCGAGGCGCAAGTGCTTGATTCAACCAAGAAACAAGGTCCAATGACCGCTCACGATCATGGCGGGATCATTCGCACCGTTGGCGCGAGTAAAAACATGTCACGACCACCCAACCAATGGAACCGAATGGTGGTCACCTGCATCGGCAATCACCTGCAAGTCGAACTCAACGGCGAACCAATCGTCGACACCCAACTCGATCAGGGAGCGATGAAGGACCGACCGCTGGAAGGTTACATTGGCCTGCAAGATCACGGTGAGCCGAACAATTTGAAGTTCCGCAACCTACGCATCCGCGAACTGTAACTTCCAGAGTGCGATTTATGGACTGATGAAAAAAGAGTTCCCACCCTGCTTTCGCCGGGCGGGAACATCTCCTTAGCGGAGCGGGAACATCGTATTCGCAAAACGATCAACGGCGTGTTTCGACCCGATCACAGTGTTTCGACCCGATCACAGGGGTTCGTCCCCGGCAAGGTTCCGGAAAGATCAACATTCGTGATCACGTGTACCAGCGACTTCACTGCTCGACTGCTCAATGCAGTCCAACGCAAGCCCCACACCGGCTTGCCCGCTCTTAATAAGCTTTGGCAAAGATGGCTTTCTTTTCAGCTGGTTGCCCGGTCAAGAAACATTGCCCCGGTTCATCGTTGTTGTCACGCGGCACACATCGCACGGTGACTTTCAATTCTTTGAGCAACGGTTCAAGCTGATCTTCATCGGAGAAGTGACAAGAAGCGAAACCCCCATGGATTTCGTTTTCCTTTTCACAAGCAAAAAAGTCCCGAAAGTCGGCCTCGTTACTGATGGTTCGCGTATTGTCTTCACGCAGCGCAAGGGCCCGATCAAACAAGCCTTGCTGCATCTCACTCAGAATTGAACTGATGGACGCGACTAATTCGCCACGTTCCATTGGACTGCTCTTCCCTTGATCGCGACGGGAAAAGAAGACGCCATTCTTTTCAATATCTTTGGGCCCCACTTCCAAGCGAATCGGAACACCACGTTTGACATGGTGCCATTTCTTTTCGCCACCTCGGATATCGCGATCATCAATTTCCACACGCACAGCCGCTCCACCGTAGGTTTGACTGGCCAGCTCATCGCGTAGCGAATGAACGTATTTCAGCACATCATCGCGTTGCTCGGCGTCTCGATAAATTGGCAAGATCACAACTTGCGCTGGGGCTAACTTGGGTGGCAAAACCAGACCATCGTCATCGCTGTGCGTCATGATCAGAGCGCCGACTAATCGCGTCGACACACCCCAACTGGTCGTCCAGGCATATTGTCGTTCTCCCGCTTCATCTTGGAAAACAATTTCCTGAGCGCGTGAAAAGTTCTGTCCCAGAAAGTGACTCGTGCCGGCCTGCAAGGCCTTACGGTCTTGCATCATTGCTTCGATAGACAAGGTTTCCACCGCTCCGGGAAACCGTTCCGCCGCTGTCTTGCTGCCGATGATGACCGGCATGGCCATCCAATTCTCAGCAAAGTCAGCGTAAACATCGATCATTCTTTCTGTTTCTTCAATCGCCTCTTGTTCTGTCGCGTGGACGGTATGCCCTTCCTGCCATAAGAATTCGGCCGTTCGTAAGAACATCCGTGTTCTCATCTCCCATCGAACCACATTGGCCCACTGGTTGATCAAGATCGGCAGATCACGATGACTTTGAACCCACTTGGCATAAGTCGCACCGATAATCGTTTCACTGGTAGGCCGCACAATCAGTGGTTCCTCCAGTGGGCCAGCGGGTCGCAAACCGCCCTCCGGATCAGGTTCCAATCGGTGGTGAGTCACCACCGCGCACTCCTTCGCAAACCCCTCGACGTGCTGAGCTTCTTTTTCCAAAAAACTCATTGGGATGAACAATGGAAAGTAGGCGTTTTGATGGCCCGTTGCTTTGAACATGTCGTCCAGAGCCCGCTGCATGTTCTCCCACAGGCGATATCCCCAGGGCTTGATCACCATGCAACCGCGAACCGGTGAGTTCTCGGCCAAATCGGCAGCACGAATCACCTGCTGGTACCACTCGGGATAATCTTCAACGCGTGTGGGCTGGATTGCCGTTTTTGGTGCTTTAGGCATTGCAGTGCAGGGCAGGGGAGGAAGGAAAAAACAAGCTGGTACGCCGACATCGTAGCCATCGACGTCCAGCAAATGAAGAGAGAGCCGTCGAGATTGCCGTGCGTGTGCCCTTGAGCCCCATTGAATGTGGCTCCGTTCACTCGATGACCGATCTTATCCGATTTTGGGAACGGGGATTAACAACCGCCGGACCGGCATACGCCGCCGATGAGATCAACCCCAACGCGAACGCTATCGTCTCAAATTCAGCAACTCGTCAAGCAATTGCTGGCTGGTCGTGATCACTCGACTATTGGCTCGATACTGGGTACTAGCAAGAACCAGTTCCACTAAGTCCAAGCCGATATCGGTGTTGCTCAGTTCCAACGCACCACCGATCACACTCCCAATCCCATTTTCACCGGGACCACCTTGAACTGGCAAACCTGTATTGATGCCTTTCGCGTACAAGTTCAGACCGCGAGATTCCAATCCAACCGGGTTGGCAAAACGAGCCAATTGAATTTGGCCGAGATCGCGTGTCACACCGTTGCTGAACACCCCGCGAATATTGCCGTCTTCGCCAATCACAAAACTGTTCAACACCCCTGGCTCACTGCCGTCTTGACGAGTTGCCGCCAAACTCGCGTCTTGGGCCGCCAAGCCAGAAACCAGACCGAAGTCCATATCAAACTGCAAAGGTGACACACTCGGCACACCATCCCGATTTATCGAGACTCGGTTATTTGTGGCTGAGACAAAGTTGCCGTTCCCGTCAAAGGACAGCAAGCCAGTCCCCACAGCGATATCCGAGCCGGTCACTGCCTGGTTGTCTGGACTATCGGCATACCAGCGATAAATGGTTTCTTGATCGGTGCGTTGCTCCAAAGTTGCGGTGACACGCACATTCAATGGGACCCCGAGTGAGTCGTAAACGACAAAGTCACTCGCTGCACTCTGCCCCACGGCTTCCTGCTTCACGCCGAATGCCAAGTTAGGAGTGGTAATGTTTCCAACTTCATCCTCGATCCGAAAAGCAGTCAGGTCAATTTCCAAAGCATTGAGTTCACCCGTGTTACTAACAAATCGGATCGATCCATCTTGGATGTAGCCACCCGGAACAAGATCGCCTGACTCCCCAGGGATCAGGTTCTCCGAAGGCAGGATCGCATTTTGCGAATCAAGTACAACACTTTGGATACCGGAAGAATCTTCGATGAAATCAACGAAATCTTGCATCGTTGAATCAGCTGTGATTTCAAACTCTTTCGCGCCCAACGCTCGACCACCCTTGCGACCGCTATAGCTGAGTGTGCCAAGCTCGAAGGCATTTTCGTAAGTCAAGCCGTCACGTTGCAAGACATCGGTCAGCAACGTGCTACTGTTGATGCTCGGACCGTCGAGGTCAACCAACTTATTACCGGGTACCGTTAGATCGGCGATCTCCGCATCACTTTTGGCATCGGTGTAGACCGAACCGGGTGGCACGGTATCGACCAAGTAGAAATTGTTTTGGTCACCCGCCAAGTTGCGGTAAATCCGGACCTCATCATAAGGGGGAAAAGAGTCGCCAGGACCAGGGGTTGGCGGCGTCGGGAATCCCGACAATGTGATTCGTCCGTTGACCGTACTCTGGGGACCGATCAACGCACTCGGACGTGTTTCGTTCTCACCGGCACGGTGATACGTGATCATGTAGGTGTAGTTACCCGTCAGCGTGGTGTCATCGAGCTGATTTCCACTCAGTGGGATCGATCCATCATCGACGTATGCCCCACCAGCCGCTGCAGAATCAAGCAAAAAGAAGTCGGATCCGTTGGGGCTCGTTCTATAAATATTGACAGTCGGATAATCACCCGAGCCTTCGATCGGCAAGTTACTGAGCTCAATTTGCCCAGCCGCATTCACGATAGATGAGATCGGTGAGCTGGCTGTCGATTCGTTACCAGACGAATCGACCAAGGCGAGGCGATACTGATAAGTGCCTGCCGCCAAAGTGCCGGTGCCCGTGTTATCGACATTGATGCTTGATGCATCAGTCAGAGGTGCTGCTCCAACCGAAACACCCGAACCTTCCGGTCGCGGCACATTGGCATCACCAAGCTTCACTGATTCGATAACTTGCGAAACAGTCGCCAGTTCGCCAATCGGTGTAAGCGTTCCCTCGAACGTCACATTTTCGGTTGCCTTGGCGACACTTTCTGTTCCGAGTGGTACCGCTAACGGTTCCAATTGTGTTTTCTGCAACCGAAACTGTTCGTCGACACCGTAACCCAACAACCGCTGTCCCGTCGCATTGACGAGCTCCGCATCACTGTTGAGTTTGAAGATTCCGTTGCGAGTGTAAAGCTGTTCGCCTTCAGCTCCCTCAACAATAAAGAATCCGTCGCCTTGAATGGCAAGGTCTGAACTGCTGCTGCTGATCTCAATCGTTCCTTGATTGTGATCGGCAGCGATTTCAGCAACCTGAACACCCAGTCCGATTTGTCGCGGGTTGGTACCACCGTTGTTCGACGATGGGCCAGCACCAAGAGTCAGTGTCTGCAGGAACTGAGTTCCAAAGATAACGTCCGAGGACTTAAAACCGACCGTCTGTGAGTTGGCCAGGTTGTTACCGATCACATCGATTTGTGTCTCGGCGGCGCTGAGACCGGTCAGCGCAGTGGTCAAGGCGGATGTGAGTCCCATCGACGTCAATCTCCCAAGCGATTCCGCTGGTAAATTTGCCGATCGAAACCACGCTGCGACTTGAAAACAAGCGAGGCGGCTGCCCCGTTGCTAGCATGCGAGGCACCGCCTCGGCCGCAAGCTTCAGGTAATCGGCAAATTTTACCCAGTTTGAATTGTTCTAATGTTCTTTATATCCATCGTCTTTTCACCCACATGAACTTTGACAGATCGCTGTTGGTTCTCATCAGTAGTTTCCACAGTGACACGATCGACCACGCCATCGACGTTGCTCAAGTCATCCCCCAAACCGTTAATTGTTTGCCCAATCAAGCTGCTGGCGGTCACTAATTCCTGGCTAGCAGAGAGGTTTGACAAGGTTTCCGTCAACTGATCGGTCGCACCAATTTCTCGAATGTGGCCGATTTGCTGGACCATCTGCGCGTTGTCCATTGGATTCAACGGATCTTGGTTTTGCAGTTCACTGACCAATAACTTCAAAAAGTCATCGATCTGAAGATCGTTGTATGCATCATTCGTTCCAGAACTGAGCTTTCCGGCCTGCTCAGTCGCAGAAAACTGAGTGCTGGCAGACTGTCCAATTTGTGACATCAATCGTCTCTTTTCGAGCGAATGGGAGTTATGACCGATTCGGTTTTAGGCTGCTATGAACCGCCAACGCGAGCCCAATCCCGATCCGCAGCCGAATCCCGATCGGACCAAACCGACAACTGGCCGTCGACCGCCTCTGAACCGGCTTGATTCAACAGAGCACAAAGCACTGAGTGTTCTCTCTCTCAGTAATGCCCGAGCATGCGATTCGGAAAACCGGCGATGCGGTTGAACTACAGGTGCAGATCGACACCATCGGTGCTCATCGGCGACACTGACGAGTGTGAAACTTCAGCAGGCCCCTTGGCCATGCTGGGCTCGGTGCGTGGTGCTGGTTTGCGCGGTGTTGTAGGTGATTGCCAACGCGATTGCTGCCGCTCGTTGTCTTGGTGATTTTGAAAATCGCTCGCCTCACGATCGCCTGAATCGATCTCCACCTCCAACCGTTCGATTTGCAACCCTTGTGATTCGAGGCGTTGTCTTAATTCGGGTAGATGCTCGCGTAATGCTGTACTTGCTGCCTCGGTTTCGGCGACGACCCGGGCCTGAATCTTTCGTTGTTGAATTCGCATCTCCACACGAACTGAACCCAATTCAGCCGGGGCGAGCCGCAATCGCACGGTACCACCATCGGGTCCCAAATGCTGAAACGCTTTGCTGACTCGCTGAATTAGTTTCACGCGTGAAACTGTTTCGGCGGTATTTGCCTTCGTCGACTTCCCGTTAGTTTGATCCTTGGCGGCGGCGGGGGCTTCTTTGCCGTCGACTGCCGCAACCGTCCCAAACTGATTGGCACCACCGGTCGAACTATTCGTCAGACTGGCTGACACACGCGCTGAACTCATCGCAGCTTGCGCTACCGAGCCCAGCGAGGGTGTGCCTTGCCGTGTCGAATTGGCACCAGCGTCCATTGAATTGGGATCGATTGATTCAACAGCAGCATTGGACTGTCCGGCAGCTGCATTCTGAGAACTTAAAGCCCTCAACAAAGCTTCTTCCGCGGGCTTGATTTGCTTCGCAGCCTCGTTCCCGTTAACGGCATGCGCACCGCCTCGACGTCCCCGCAATCTGCGTGGACGATCGGCTCCATCATCACTGCTGGACTGTTGTCCAAATTCGCTTTGGTCTGAATCCAATCCGAGCTTCGTCACCTCGGGTTGCGATTCCTCTGCGGGATCAGCTCGTTTGGAATCTTCGGCCACGATCGGCCCCTGCGGAATTTCTTTTATTCCTTTGCTATAGCGGCGGCGATCAGCACCTTCCTTGTCGAGACTCGCCTCACTGACAGTCGCCACGGCAACCGCGTCGACAACTTCTGCTTCACCTTGTTCTGTGTCGGCCACGAGCGGCTTCACCAAAGTTTCGCGATCGACTTCCACGGTTACCTGCTGGGCCTGTTCTTGGGGAACAAGATCCTCAGGAATTTCCTCATTCCCATCCGCTTGTTCTAGATCGACCTTTTCCAGAATCTCATTCGCCTGGGCCGCATCTTCTTGATTATCGGAAGGATTGCCCAAGGATTCATCGGTGAGGACCGGAACCAATTCGGCGTATTGATCTGCAGCCGAGGGGTCTTCAGCCTTGTCTTGCGGTTCCTCACTCGATTGCACAAGATTTTCGGCGTCCAGCAGACTTTCATCGCTGCCATCATCCGTCGCAGCGGCAGATTCAACGGCATTTGCTTGCGTCATGTGCGCAAAAACCTGCGCAAAGACATCATCCAGCCCGTCCGCCTGCGTTGCCAGTTGCCCGGCTGAACCGATAGCGCGTATTTTCGTGATGGCCGATGTAGATATCGGCTGGACGTTCTGCGCACGACGCCCTACTTCTAATTCGCTCACCTGCGGCCTCCCCCCGGAACGCCAAATCGCTGGCGGCGTTGGGCAGGCGTTGATCACGCGAATACCACAGCGACCGGGTCAGCGGTTTTGGCTAGCCTCGTCGATTAATGTTGTTGTCGGCATCCCTTCGCCAATCCGGCGAAGGATCTCGGCGAGCTTGGCGGCCTCTTCCTCGGTCGCAAACTCTGCCAGTATGTCTTTTCGTTTATCTGTGGGCATAGCTTGAAGGATTGTGACAACCTCATCGATTCTTTTATCCTCATACATTATCAAGAGCTGCTGTTTCGCCTGGATTGCCTCAAGCGATTGAATGGTCCGCTGCACATCTTCAATTCCTTCTTTTTGCGCACCTTTCTTAATTTCCTCCAATTCAGTCTGAAACAGGGCGAACCGCTCGTCAAAGCGAGTCCGTTCCTCTGTCAGCTCTGCTAGCATTAAGGTCAGATCTTCGCTGAACAATTTCTGACTCCGCAGACGCATGTCCATGTCGTAACTTTTCAGTTTGCGGGCTTCCAGAACTTCATCAAAATCGGGTTGTTCATAGTCCTCGCTCGCCAGCAGTGCTTGCTCGATCCGATCTCCCGAGATATCGATACCATTTAGCAAGGCAATGATCTTCGTAGAAGTTTCACCATTCAAGCTTCCCTGAAACAAGAAGTAGGTGAGCAAAATGACTTGTGTCAGCACGGTCGCCATACAGAAACCTGCAGTCGCATTGATCAGCTTGTTCATCATGTTTGTCTATCGCTTCCAGATAAGGCTAGCGTCTTCGCATCAGGGCGTATTTCCGTGACGTTGCATCATCGATTTCAGCCTGCTCGCGTTTTGTTTGCTCTGCTAAGAATTGCTGACGGTCTTTTTCTTCCAATCGCTCAAAACGTTTAACTTCCGCCTCCGCATCAGCCAGGGCTTGTCGCCGGCGGTCAAGTTCCTGCAGCAGTTGGTTCTTGGTTTGGGCAAGCGATTCCAATTCGGTCAGCAACTGCAAGTCGTATCGCCCGCCAGCTAAGAGCGAATCAACAGAGACATTCCCAATCCTTGTTTGGTCGGTCTGTCGTAGGGCTTGGCGTTCTGACTCAATTTCGCTGCTTTGATCGTCAATCCGTTTAATCGCAGCAATCGCCTGTCCCATCGCCTGTCCCGCATCATCGCGAGCCTGCTGACGAAGCTGCAAAATCGGTGCGAAGCGAAAAATAAATTTCATGAGATTCCAGGACCAGTAGCGGCCGGCCGAGCAGTTTGATTGGCGGCAACCGGATGGTTAGCCGTGGCATTGGCTGCGTTAGCAGCTGAATTAGCGGCGCTGGCTGTGGCAACGGCGCGAACGAGTGCCACAAGCTTTGCCTGGGAAGTTTCCAGAGGCGCAATTTCCATCGCATCTTGCCCCAAGAACTTGCGGAGTGGTTCGTGCATCGCGATCGCTGCATCAACTCCCGGGTCAGTGCCTGGTCGATAAGCGCCGATCGAAATCAGATCTTCGTGCCGTCGATACTCACCCAATTGCCTTCGCACCTGGGAAACGGCCTGCATCACCTCTGGACGAATCAGGTGTGGCTGTAAACGGCTGAGACTTTCCAAGACATCAATTGGCGGCCACTGCGATTGCCCCGCGAGGTTTCGACTCAGCATGATGTGGCCATCGAGGAGCCCACGGAGCGCATCGGCAATGGGCTCATTGGGATCATCCCCTTCCACCAAAACAGTGTAAAAGGCGGTAATCGATCCCCGCTCGGTCCGACCGGTACGTTCGACCAAGCGTGGCAACAGATTAAAAACACTGGGGGGATAACCGCGTGTAGTTGGTGGTTCGCCAGCGGCCAAGCCGAGTTCGCGCTGCGCGAGGGCAAACCGTGTCACGGAGTCGAGCAACAGCAGAACGTTCTTTCCCTCGTCGCGAAACGCTTCAGCAATGGAGGTTGCGGTCCAAGCGGCTGACACGCGTTGTGCGGCGGGACAATCACTTGTGGCGACGACGACAACGCTCTTCTTGAACCCCTCTTCGCCAAGGGCACGCGATATGAACTCACGAACCTCGCGGCCCCGTTCACCAACCATCCCAATGACGATACAGTCGGCCGAGGAGCCACGAGCGAGCATGCCCAGCAAGGTACTCTTGCCGACGCCAGACCCGGCAAAAATCCCCAGCCGTTGCCCTTGACCGCACGTCAACATCGTGTCGATCGCGCGAACCCCCGTTTGCAACGGTTGATCAATGGGTGGCCGCGATAATGATTCGGGTGGCGCTCGGTCGGCATCAACGATTCGCAAATCCTGCGGCAGCGGTTTTCCATCCAAGGGCCGCCCCATCGAATCAATGATCCGCCCCCTCAACGAAGCTCCAACCCGAAGCTTGGTCGATGTATCCAGCAAGCGAACCGAATCTCCTGCGGAGACGCCGGTCAATCTCTCCAGTGGGGCCAGCACAGGGCGGACACCTCGAAACCCGATCACCCGACCAAGTGTGGATGATCCATCACTGGCGTTTAGCTCGCAGACTGCGCCGAGAGGCGCAGTCATCCCTTCCAGTTCGATCGATTCTCCGGCGACCGCTGCAACACGACCTCGAATTTCTAACACAACTGACTTGGAAAGCATCTCGCTAATGGAATCCAGATCGGGCAGGGGTGGCGGATCGAATTTGAATTCCGGAATAATTGTCTTGCTCATGTCAGCAATTCTCCCAATCGAGCAAGCTGACTTTGCAGCCCAGCTTGGATGTCGCCACCTTCCTGTCGCACAACCACCGAGTCTCGGGCGACCGATTCATCTGGTTCGATCGTGGTTTGCTCAGGAAGGTCAGAAGAGTTCAGCATTTCATCAAATGCAGGCCCAAGCATTGCCAAGGTTTCAGGATGCATTGCAAGCACCACTTGGGTGGAAGACCGTGTAAACCTCAAAGCGTCGGCCGCCCATTGAACTAACAGATCCGGTTCCTTCTCGAGCCTATTCCTGACGACAAGCTGAGCAGATTCGATCGCAATGTGGTGCAGCGACTTGGCATATTGCTGCATCCATTGTTCGTACATCACATGCAGTTGTTGCACCGCTTGACTGATCAGCCCTAACCCTTCACGGGCACGTTCCTCGGATTGTTCGCGAACCTTTCGCTCTTCTTCCGCTGCGGCCCGCTTGAGGCCTTCCTGATAGCCACGTTGATCTGCGGCTTGATGAATCTTTTTGACTTCCTGTTGGGCCTGCTCCATCATTTGACGGATTTGTTGCCGACACTCCTCCAGTCGTGAGCGACCTTCATCGACGAGATCATCGAGATTAAAGCCCGCTAGCCCAGTCACATCCCGGGCAGCGTCCTTCTTTTCCTCTATCGAGTTGGTTTTCAGCACGTTGGCCATCGTTCTAACCTCGCATCACGCAGCAACTGGCATCGACTCAGCAAGCAATTCCAACGCAGCAAGAGATGCCCGCGCTACCCGCTCTTTCGCATCGTCAATCTCTCGAAGTTGCACCGATCCGAGGTCACTCATACTGGCACGGACTTTTTTGGCGTGCCCGCGTGGCAGAATCGCGAGCGCTGCTTCTGCTATTGGGTTTGGCAAACCACAGAGTGAGAGCATCGCATCACGGGTATCGACTTTACCAAGCGCTCGGCAGAGCTCCATCGGCTCCAAGGCAATCAGATGCTGATGAATTGAATCCGTGGAGCGGAATGGAGAAGCATCAGGACCAGGCAAAGGTGAAGCCGTGATGGCATCTGTCAACGCATGGTCAATGAGGTCAACATGCCCTGCAGCGGCCGATCCAACTTCAGCAACACGTAACTCAACAGCTGAATCTTGTTGTGACTCAGAATGCGCATTTGGTTTAGATTGCAACGCCGGCGAATCGGCATTTTCCTCCCTCGCCTCCGCGTTCAGGCCAACTGCCTGACGAAGCTTTGATGATAAGTCGACCGCCGAATCTTCGGCAGCAGATGGGGCCGGGGAGGATACGGGCACAGTATTGGAGGATGCAGCAATCAGATCACTGCCGGACTGCGTAACACTCCCCACTGACGGATCCTTGCTGTCAGCCGAGGCATCGCGAGGCATCGCAGCAAGAATTGCATCGAGAGCACGCTGACCAGTCGGCTTACCGTTGCGATGCTGGTCAGACAATCGAGTACGAAAGTGAGCGGCAACTTCCGCTGCAGCAGCTTCAGGAATTTCCCCTAATCGTCCTAAGCGGGTCAACGTATCGTTACGGAGTCCACCATCTAATCGGGGCAATAGACGGGCCGCTTGATCGGGCGCGATCGAAGCGAGCACCAAGGCGATCGCCTGGGGGTGTTCGACCACCAGAAGTGAACACAATAGATCGTCGTCAACATCGCTCAGAAAAGCGAGGGGCGAGTCAGGCACCGGGCTGTTCGCCTTGGCTTGATCCGTTGCGACAGAAGTAACATCAACAGTCGCAGCTGGCATTACGCGTGAGACGGTTTCATCAGATGTCGCCGGGCTTGCCTCTGCGGCAGGTTGCTGCTGAATCGAAACGCGAAATGCTTGAATTGCCCGCTGACGCTCCAGGGGATCGACATCGGACAGTCGCGTCATCGTCTGGCGAACAGCGACGCGGGATTCATCTCCCATCGTTCCCAGCAACCGATTAGCAGTCGGTGCAGGCAAACTGCTCAATACAATCGCAACGCGACGCAACATTGCGTCACGATCCGAATCAGAATTCCATCCATTGGCCATGAATGCGAGCCTTCGAGATCATCCTGTCTCGGGTCGTTCGATAGCCATCCTAGCTATCGTTCCCGCCGCCTACTTGTAGGAAATCCACTGTCCAGACGGAAGAGGAGATTTTAAAACAGGGCCACCCCGGAGATGGGGACTTCACGCATTGCAGTCCAGGCAATCTAGCCAGGAAAAAACCGCATTGCTGGCAAGCTTACTTCACTCGCGAATACAGCAGCCAAAGCATGGGTGGGAGTCAATTGGGTGGCAAACCGACCCGCTCAGTGGACCAAAGCCAGCCCCGGACAAAGCCAGCCCCGGACAAATCCAGCCCCGGACAAATCCAGCCCGGACACAGTCAGCCTCGAAGCACGTTTCCAATCAAACCCCGATCCTTTAAGCTGCCTCGCCAACCCAACCACGAATCACGTTGGCCGCTAGTTCTGGGTTGGACTCTACTACGTTTAGCAGTTCATCCTTCAGTGACCCCCCCGTAATCGTCATCTGATCTTCACTCTCCTTTGCACCCTCGGTTTCTTCGGGCGGCTTAGGAATTTCCAGACCGAACCCTTCGTTGAACTCTTTGGGCGAAGAATCACCGACACTTTTGGCAGCAGATCGAGCCACCAGCAATGCTGCCAACGCCAACATCACCAACGCAACGGTTTGCCAGGATTCAGCGAGCCATGTCAGCACCATCGCGCTGGTCTGCGTTGCAGGCGGGGCGGGGAGAGGTAAATCGGGGTAGTCCCAAACTTCGACCGGTGTAAATGGATCCGCTCCTGCAGCCACTTCGGGCAACAGCACGGTGACCGCGGCTTTGATATTGTTGCTGGTCCGCTCGCGGAGTTTTTGCAGCGCGACGTCATCCATCGGTGGCATCGTATCCGCGGTCAAGGTCGGGTCCGACTTCAACTGTTCCTGGTAATACAGTTTGTCGTAATAGCTGCGAGGCAGACCAACCGAGGCCCGAATCGTCGTCACCTGCAACGGCGCGGTGCGGGAGTTCTGATACTGCTGACCAGCGACACCGGTAGTAACACGCTCATCATCTTTGGTCGTGTTTGCCTCTGTCATCTGCGCCAAGCTAGCTGCACGGTTGCCAATGGCATTTGGTCCGGTTCCCGGCACGCCTCGATCGGGTTGACGATTACTGGTCGTTTCTGTTTTCCGGGTTCGACTCTGCAGATTGGTAGGCTCCGCGTCATACGTCAACGTTGTTTTTTCAACATCCAGGGTGGGGTCAATTTCAGCGGTGACGGCAACTTGCACCGGGTACCCAACCAGCAGGCTACGGATTTTGTGTTCGACCATCGCCTCTGTTTCACGTTGTTTCCGAAGCAGAGGGTCTTCGTCTTCCGCCAGGGTTGACGTTGATGTGGAATTTGTATCGATCACGACAACATCGTCACCAGACATGCCGGCGTAGGAACCACGGATCAATTCCTTGATCGCCATAATTCTCTGCCTGGCCAGCGGTGCGGTACCCATCGGTTGCACGACGACGCTTGCTGACTGGGGTCGCGTTGAACCGAGGCCACGCCGTTCTCCACGATCGTATTCGACACTTGCCCAGCGTACGTCGGGAAATTTCGTGATCTTGCTGCCCAAATCTTGTTCCTTGGCATGCATCTCACGAGCGATTCTCAGATCATTGGAATCAAAAGGCCCCGTCGCATTCAAGGCCTCACCAATTTTGCTGCCGATCGAAGCGGCCAGTGCTGGCGACTCCTGCAACGCGGCCAAGTATTTTGCGCGGGACTCCGTAGGAATCTTGATGCGGTTCCCAACCGGGTCAAATTCACCCAAACCGGCCGCCCCAAGGGCAAGGGCGATGTCGGCCATTTCTTGGTCGCTAAAAGAACGCCCTCCCAACAAATACTCTTGCCCTGGTGACTGGTTGTTACGAACCAAGAAACCGAGACCAACAGCGATCGCCACCGCCAGCATCATCGCGATTACCCGCGACTGCATCGGCATCCCCTGGAAAGCCTCGCGTGCCGAATCGGTTGTCTTCTGAAGTACACTCATAAAACGAAAGAATCAAACAGATGTGGGAAAATCGGGGTTCAAATCTGGATTTGCTGAATTTCGCGGTAAGCTTCGATCAACTTATTTCGAACTTGCAGCAACATACGAAAGGCGAGGTCGGCTTTCTGAACGGCTGTCAACACTTCGGCCTCGTTGACATCACCACCGGTCAACATAGAGTGGACCATGTCGTTGGCGTCCATCTGCATCGAATTCACATTCTTCACCTGGTTCGTCAGCAGATCACCGAAGTTATCGGCGCCGGAAGCTGCTTGTGTTTGGCTGGGTGACACTCCGCGATCACCAAATGGCGAAGGTGGGCGGAGTGGCGGTTGGATTCCAGCAATCGGCTTCATGAAAAAGTCGGGCGAGCGAATCGAGTTCCAAACAAGGTTCTACTCAGCATCGTTTGGAAACTTATTTGCGGTTGTTGTTAAGCAAGAATTGTCAGAGTTTCACGGCTCATATTCTTAGTCACTTCCATCACACCGACATTTGCTTCATAAGCTCGAGTCGATTCCAAAGCATCAACCATCTGAGTGGTCAGATCGATGTTTGGATAAGCAACATACCCTTTCCATTTCCCTTCTTTGATCGCCAATGGGTGGTTGGGTTGATGCCGGTACAACGGCTCAGTGTCCGTGATTTTGATCTCATCGACTTTTACACCCGAAGCACCTGTTGCGGACAACGAATCATCCGTTTGGAAAACGACCTCTCGTGCTTGGTAAGGTTTCGCTTCCCCATTCTCATCTTTGAGTGATGAGATATTGGCAATGTTTCCAGAAACCGCATTGAGGCGGGTCCTTTGGGCAATCAACGCCGAGGTGCTGATATCGAGTGAGCTGAGCATAATGGGGGCTCCCGAGGGCAAGTCGAAACTCTTTCACGAACACTTGGTGTGGACGTTACGCACGTTCACTGATCGCAGCACTAAGCAGGGCAAATTGACTTCGCATCGTGGTCACGGCCAACGAGTGCATATGTTGGTTCTTGGCAATTTCTTTCACTTGGTGCTCAATTGAAATGTCGCTGCCGTCATGTAAGACAATTTGTTCTGTCGCTTTGCGTGGGCCGGCAAACAGGTCGTCGCGAGTTGTCGGCTCGATGGCACTTGGGCGGCGTTCAGCAGCTTGTATTGATTCCGCCAAAGCATTTTGGAAGTCACCAACATCCAAATCGCGGGCCCGATAATCAGGCGTGTCGATGTTCGCGACATTGCCAGCCAGCAATTCCTGACGCCGCTGAGCGAACGCCATCGATTGCTCCAAAGCTGGAATCGTTGTGGTTTGAAAGATACCGAACATGACGATTTAGGCTGCCATCCTTCGTTGACCACCCTCAGCGCGGAAAGCGACCGTTGCCGCAGCACCTCCCTGCGGACAATTCTGCCAAACAACACTCGCTCCAATCACACTGGCGACCATCGGCAAACGCGTAGCGCGGTTTTCGATATCGCACCCAGTGTCCGCCAGTTCGAGTTCGAGTCCACTTGGCGTTTCGCAGGCGGTGATGGTCAGATCGCCACCCTCTGGCATCTCTTGCAACGCTTGACGGACCAAGGCCTTGACCAAATCCGCTGTATGTTGGGGATTCGCCGGAATATTGACTTCCGTATCAATATCAAGTTCCAAACAAACCGGTGATGAATGCTCGATCAATAATGGCGCCGTCACTGATTCGACGAGAACCGCTAAAGAATGGCACGTGTTGAAGTCGATCCATTGATTAGACATGTTGTGCTCCCGATTTCCTTTCGGAGTCGCAGACTGGACAATTTGTTCCAGTTGCTCTTAAACGCGCATCGATCGACAACGCAATAGAGATCCGTCGTCGAATCTTCATGCCGGTCAAGCCAGACGTCCGCTGACCCAGGCTAATGCGGCCGTGAAACAGAAAGTGAACGCCGTTGCATGGGCATTGCGACGGGCTCAGCCATCACTGGACAAGTCCAACTGGCCGCCTGTGTTCAGGTTTAGATGCTCGCTGCCGTAGCCACTCACCGCTTGGCGGGCATTATCCACCCGTTGCAGTTCCTGTTGCAATTGGTCTCTGCCCTGCACGAGCGATGTTTCACACTGAGCTTCAATCGCAAGCAATTCGAGATGCATGCTTTCACACTCCTCTTGTTGCTCACGACACCGATCCCGTTGTTCGGTGGTCTCCCAAACGCGAGTCTTGGGGTCATTCTTTGTTGCGGGTCGCAATCGGCTGGCGAGTTCGCTTAATTGATTCAGTGGGATTTGCTTTTCAGACAGGATTCCCATCAGTTCGGTCATTCGCGATCCTTGGATCGCGTCGATCTGACGTTCACTCATCTGCAGCAGCTGCTTGAGCAAGGTCCAACGCTGATCGATCAATAGTGACAGTTCTCGTCCGTCCATGTATTCCCCTTACCTAAGATCCAGCCACGAGACGGTCATTCATCCAACCGAGATAGGTTTCCCATCCCTGTCGATCGTAGCGAGTGGTTTCGGCAAACCGATCATCCCATTCTGGGGGAATCCGCTGCAGCACAAGGTTGGCTTGGCGAATCAGCATATCAGCCTCTCGCAACTTCCCTTGCTCACGAACAATCGCTACCCGACCAAGCATCGCTTCAAGAGCTGGTGGCTCGTTCATGTACCGAAGCTCCACAGCCTGATAGACCGCAGCAGCGTCGTCCAATTTGCCCATGCGTCGCAAGACATCACCCTCTGCCAAATAACAATTGCGTAGCATTGCCTGCTCGCCGCGTTGGAGTGGCCGATCTTCTTCACGGTTCGCGAGATAGGATCGCAGCTTGATAAAGCCGTCTAGGGCTTTTTGCAATGCTTGATCTGCTTTAGCACGCAACCGTTGTCTGGCCGCTCCCAAAAGCTGGGTCGATGCTGCTTCAATTCGTGGCGAATAGGACGCCATCACGTTTGCACGGGCCGCCAAGTAGGCAGCAGATTCAGCCCGTTTATATTCACCGAAGTATCGCTCGGCTCCCTCATCCAAGTAGCGAATTGCCTCCTCGAGAAGAGGCTGATTCTCTCGCAGCAAGGGAACCTTCTCTGCCTGTTCCGCTTGATCTGCCTCCAAAAAATTTCGATAGGACCGTTGATACAGCAACTCGCCCATGGTCAGCAACGAATTTCGCCAGGCGGTACTTTGGGGTGTCAACTCACCATCTTCGAGATTGTCCTGCAAGAACCGGCGAGCATCGTCGAGCTCACTCAATTCAGCGTGGGACAAAGCTGCCAGCAAACGGGCGTCATATCGCATGGGGTCACGAGGAAATTCAACAATGCAACTCGATAAGGCTGCAATTGCTTCCTCCGGGCGATCTTCTGCTAACAAAGCACGTCCGAAACTGACCAATCCTCTTGGCTGCCGGGTTCGCTGCTCATATCTCAAATACGGCTTCAACAGTCGGATACTCTTCGTAAAGTAACGACCTTCTTGATAGGCTTCGATCGCGGACCACTGCGTTTCCAGATACTCTTCCGTATCAAACTGCAACTTCGCCGCTGCCGCAAACGCATCTCCTGCGGCGCGAAACCGCGTCCTGGCAAGAATCGAGATATTGTTTGGAACTTGCCCCTCATTATCTTGGTGTTCGTCAAGCGTCACCTTCGCCCATTCACGATAAGAGATGCCTTCCTGGATTAATGCCTCGGCGGCATCGAGTACAGGTGGCAAACGTCTTGCTGTGTCGATCGCATGCTCGTATTCCCGATGGTCTCTTAATTCCGCCAAGGCGGACCCAATTCTTCGTTGAAATTCGCCAAACGTGATTAGCTCTGCATCAAACCCACGATCGTCAACCATCTCTCGCATCATGTAGGTCGTCGTCTGAAGCGTCTCCTCGCCGCGGCCTCGGGCCGCCAATAACTCAATTTCCTCTAAACCACCGAGGATGGCGACAGCATCGAACGGGCGTTGCTGACGAACCGAAGTCAATCGAAATAAGGCGTCTTGAACACGCCCCTGCACCAACAAAGCTCTCGACGCCCACAAACGGGCCCGAGATCCGATCTGCGGTGCTGCCTCATTTTGAAGTTCTGTTAGCTTCGGGATAACCTTTGCCAATTCGGCGACCGCGGCGCTGCGGTTGTCATTGGAATCGATTGTGTCTGAACCGTAGCGAAGCATGGCTTGCTTGATCGGCAAGACCAACTGCAGCAATGTCAAATGGTCACGGTATTCGGCTGCTGGATCCCGACGGTCGAGCAGCTTAGGCCACGATTGAGACAACTCTGCTTTCAGTACCTGACTCGCTTCGTCCCACCGCTGCAAGTCGATCAAAGCACGAATACGAATCAATTCCCCTTTCCAACGCTGCTCATCCACTAATGTGTGATCGTCCAAGTACCGCTCGATCGTCGCTAATGCCTGATCTTCGATGGGTGTGAGTGATTTCAACTGCGCCTCGGCTAACATCGGCTGCAGTGGACGATGCAGTGTTGGATCTTGCGTAATCGCCAATCGCAACGATTCGATTGCAGCTGCATATTCACCTAGGCGATAGTAGGATTCGCCCAAGACTCGATACCCTTGGGCGTCGCGTCCCGGTGGAAAACCACCGTCTCGCGCCCGCTCGAGATACGGAATGGCATCAAACAAATGCTGTCGACTTTGACGCGATTCAGACACGGTTTTGGCTTTTGATACCTTCCCGAAACCGATCAGAAAATCTCGCAGCCGCATCCATTCCTCATGCTGCTCTTTTGCTTTCTGCAGCTCCGCGATGGAAAGTTGTTCCTGATCAACACCAGGCAAAACAGACTGACCAAGTTCATGCAGCTCGTGATCAAAATCAACCCGTTCGGCCAATTCGCCAGCGACGATTGGCCGCCCAGCAACAAATTCTTGAGAGGCAATCTGGAGAACTTGATACGGTTCCGAAATCGATGTTTGCCACCACAGTGAAAACAACACTCCGAATCCAATGATCGTCACCAGCGCAGTCAGCCCCATCAGCCCGATTGTGATCTTGTCACGTCGACTTCTGATTTCCGGTGATGGCTCTTTCTCAGCCACAGGAGAACCTCGATCCAAACAGCTGCAAAAGTGTGATCGTGAAAGTTGAGTAAGTTTCCACGCAGCACTTTTGGCGTAGTACGGGTTAAATACAGCAGTTCAGAATTAGCAGATGCGAGTTTGCTGCGACAATAGCGACATCAAGCCAGGCACAATGCCAGATCGATCACAGCACCGTTCCTCCACACGCATAACCCGAGCAATTCCCAGGCGGTTCCTGGTTCAACCCCAAAAAACCCCTCGCAAATCCCCAGGCATAGGAATCATGCCCCCGGCCGACGGACTCCCGTACCTGACTGGCTCCCGTCTATCAGGGAGTGTCGATAACTCGCCCCGTCACTGAAACGTCGCGGGTGATCGGGCGATCCGCGTTGGTACGCTCGTAACCGAATCAATGCGGGCACATCGCGTCAGATCGTCGGCATAACCAGCATGCAGCAGGTTCTTTCCACCCCGAGTTTCACGGAGACGTTCTGTCAGTCGCAAAGGGTCAACACACTCGGGCGAGGGGAACCACGAGCACCATAATTGTCTGGCGAGCAAAGAAGCATCATCCCGCAATTGGGCTTGGTAACGTGTTTCACAGAGCGAAACCAAAGCACCCGCAAACAAAACGTCCTCGATCGTCAGTTCACCATCTGTACCAGCGCACACCAAATGCACCGAATGATGATCTGCCAAACGATCGCCAACAGCCGACAGGTTCAGAAAAGACCCCGCAAGGATTTCCCCCGCTCGCTCCGCGAATTCGATCGCGCGGGTTCCATTGGTCGTGGTGAAGATCAGCGATTGATTGGCGACGCGATCGGGTGTGTATTCGGCGGGTGAGTTCCCCAGATCGAATCCCGAAATCGGCTTGCATTGACGCTCTCCGCAAAGCAGTGGCGTTGGCGAAAGCTGACTCGCCAGCGTCCGAGCCTGCTGCACCTCGCGACATGTGATGATAGCATTCGCACGATTATGAAGTGCGGTGCACATCACTGACGTCGCCCGCAATACATCGATCACCACCGCGACATCCGCCTCACCGATGCGATCGGAAATCGCCTGATCGTGACGGGGCAACAACGTGGTGGACAATCGCATCTTGATTTCAGTCATTCGGTCTGGCGGCGGCGCAACAACATGATTCTTTTCGAACAGAAGAACGTTACGGAAAGAAATAGCGGATAAAGTTTCGAATCTTTTGCCCAGGCACATACGCAACAGGTTGCCCGACAATGCCCTGCCCGACTTGGACCGGATTCAGGGGCTGACCAAAACTAATCAGTGCACCGCGGGGAATCCCCGCGCCTCGGGGTGCCGCAGCAACTGGTCCCACCGGTTGCGGTGACGGTTGATAGGCAACTGGCCCCTGGTAACCAACTGGCCCCTGGTATCCAACTGGCACACACCCTGGGCTGACACTCGCCGCCACGTAATTGCTTGGGCCAGTCACGCAGTTGCAGTTATTTACAGTGGCGTACCCAGTTCCCAATTGAGGTGGAACGATCGGGGCATAATCGCCGCTGCCGGGAACAACGGTTGAGTTGCCTGGCATCGGTGCAACACTGCCGGGCAAGGAGTTCGTCGCCGGGGCACTTGGCAAGGAAGGCGGCATCGGGGGTGGTGACGCAAAACCAGGGGAAGCCATCGTGGTGGGTGGTGAGACGATCGCAGGAGGTGTTGAGGGGGATAATGTGGGTGGGGACTGAGTCATATTCGGTGGTAACGCTAGGCCGCCGCCCGAAAGACCGCCACCGTTTGCCCCCATCGTGTTGCCGGGCGTCATCATTGCACCGGGTAACGCTGGGGCCTCAAATTGCTGCATCATCACCGCATGCCGAACAGGATTCGTGCTGCGACTTTGACTCAATCGACTGATCGGTGCGGGCGATTGAAAGCCGACTTGGCGAAGCGTGGTTTCTGGCACGCGAGTCGAAGCAGATTGGACCAGCGGGCGAAAGCGATCGACTGTGCTGGTGGAACTCACGGCGTTGGGTGAACCAATCGGCGTGAGCCGAGTGATCGGTACATCGAGCGACTGAGCGACCGCGGATGTGACCATCACACAAGCCGAGATCATTGCGCAGAACGATGCCACCAACGGCGATATGAGAACTTTGGACTTGGGGGACATACCGATCCTCTCTGCGTGTACTGGGGGGGGGCCGAAATCTCTCGACTTCACGCTCCTGCTTGAAGGCGTAAACGGATTCCTTAGGCACTGCAAGATCGATGCCAAAGATTGGCAATCGCCTAATACCCGAGATCCAACCGTGACACGTGCAATGCACTTTGTAAGAGTTGCAAGTCAGCTGCCACTATCACTCCCAAGCTCAGTTTCACACGGTTGAGACCCGAGCATTCGAACTGTCGCAATGATCACGGCGACCCCTGCGAGCAAACTGATCCACGGCGAAAGTCCCCACGCCGAGGGAATGGTGCCCAGGACGATGCACAGCAAGGCAACGACAATCGCGTAAGGCATCTGCGTGCGCACGTGTGCAACATGATCACAATCACTGGCTCGGCTAGACAGCACTGTCGTGTCAGAAATCGGCGAACAGTGATCACCAAAGATCGCTCCTGCCAAAACCGATCCGCAGGTAGATAGGGCAATCGCTCCGGCGGGTCCACCGCTGGGATCTAATTGCAGCGCGAGAGTTACCGAAAGTGGCGTTAAAATCCCCATCGTTCCCCAACTGGTACCTGTCGAAAATGCCATGGCCCCCGCGGTCAAAAAGACGACCGTCGGCAACCACCGGGGATCCAAACGGTCGGACAAAACACTCGCAAGGTAACCCCCGGTGTCCAATCGATCTGGTTCAGTCATGGCCGATAAGGCCCACGCGAACCACAGGATCATGAGTGCCGGCAACATTTGCCGAGCCCCCATCAGCGACGCGTGAAAGATTTGGCGAGCATTCAAAGATCCCCATAGCTTGGTAAAACCGCTCGCAGCAACCAAGCCAAGAAAACCGCCGGCAATCAATGCCACGTAGGCGTCCCCATTGCCGAGGACGAGTCCCGCGACTCGGAGCGTTCCACCTTCGATCGCTCCCAAATCACCGACTGCCTGGATTCCAGTCTGGATCAAAACAACCGCCACCGTCAGCAGGCACAACAACACCGGCAACACGGCAGCGGCCCATAACCATGGGTGATCTGACAGTTGCGTCGACTCCGGCTCATCGTCGATCGCGGTCCCCTGGTCCAACAGATCCTGCTCGACTTTCCGCATCGGACCAAAATCACGACCGGTCCACGAGACCACAAAGACCATCGCGAGTGCTAGCCAGGGGTAAAAACGATAGGGGATGGATTGGATGAACATGTCAAATGCCGCTGACTTTTCTTCGATCCCCGCAGCTTTGAGCCCCTCGCCCATGTAGCTGATTTCGATGGCAGCCCACGTGCTGACAACGGCCAAACCAGCGACGGGCGCCGCAGTGGAATCGACCAGATAGGCGAGCTTCTCGCGAGACAAACGATAACGATCGGCGGTGGAACGCATCGTCCCCCCCAACAGCAACGTATTGGCATAATCGTCGAAGAAGATCGCCAACCCTGACGTGGCGATCATCGTTTGCGCTCCACGACGCGATTTGATCTTTTTGGAAAACAAACGGATGAGCGACCGCATGCCCCCCCCCCGTTCCAAAACACCGACCATCGCACCGAGCAACAAACTGAATGCCAACGCCTGCAGATGAGACGTCGTAATGACCGATGTCTCCATCGCAGAATAAAAAACTTGCGGGGCATCCCACCAAGCAAGACTTTCATCGCGGACCGCGAGCAGGACGGAGCCCACCAAGACGCCGCATGCCAACGGGATGACGACCCGCCGCGTCAGAATCGCGAAAAAAATCGCGACGAGAGGAGGTAGAAGGCTCTCAGGACCCACTTGAATCGCTATTTTTTCGCGGCGGCCGACCCAAGCACCGGCGGGACTAAAAAGCAACCATCATCTTTGGCGGGGGCATTCTCGAGAGCTTGTTGGTTTGTCAAACCATCGACGCACTGATCTGCTCGCCACCGATTTTCGACGTCTAAAGCCGTCGTCATCGGCTCAACATTCTCGGTTTCCAAGCCCGACAGGCGTTCCACGAAGCCAAGAATGCTATCTAGTTGAGGCCGCACGGTGGCGACCTCCTCATCGGTGATCTCCAGCCGAGCCAAGAGAGCAAGTTTGCGGACTTCTTGATCGGTCAGCGACACAACAATTACTTCTTTTCTGCGCCACTAACATCAAACGGCTTGATTTTGACCGTTTTTCGGACCACGCCACTGCGAATGCACTGAACGCAGACACGCATCGATTTGTTCTCGCCACTAGGCAAAGTGACATGAACTTTCTGTAGGTTAGGCACAAACTTACGACGAGTGATTCCGGTGATTTTCGTACCGACACCGCCGAGGTACTTGGCTTTACCGCGTGTTTCGACGCGATTGCCCATCTGGACCTTCTTGCCACACGCTTCACATTGCCGAGCCATCAGGATTCTCTACTGGTTCTTGCTAGAAATGGGGTTCTTGGGGGGATGGAGCACTATAGCCGGGTTCGCTTCCCACCGAAAGCAGGAATCCAGACGTTGTTGACATTGAGCCACGAAATCGAGCAGATTTGCCAGATTCAGTTCAGATCTTTGGACAAACAAGCCGATGGACCGAAAAGCCTGCTTAACCGTCAAGGTTTAACAGCGGATGCCTCCCCCCCACTATCGCGGTCGCCCAACATGGCAAGCAAACAAATTCTCGTCGCCAGTCTCGCCAGTCTATTGATTGGCATCGGCTCTGGTTGCAGCACACTCAACCTACCGAATCTCCCCACTCTGCCGTTCAGTTCGACGGGGACAGACGCCGACATGTATAAATCGCCCGAGTTCCCATCCGTTGGCTCGGTCAGCGAACAAGCCTATCACGGTGTTCGACAGGCGAAATCACAACACGCCGTGGTCCTGGAGGTCGTTGGCGACAGTGAACCCGTGCGGGTTCTGCCCCTGCCCCCGGGCAAAACGGTCTACGTCAGCAATCTGCTAGAAGACACCGGGGTCGCCAAGAAACTCGGCGCGATCGAGGCGACTCTATACCGAAGTGAAGCCGATTCCATTGGTGGTCTGCCGATGGAGGTTCGTGTCGCGAGCGATGGACGAACTGTTCGGCCCGAAAGCGACTATGCCCTGCGGCCCGGTGACCGACTGCGAGTCGCTGAGGGTACAAACCCAATCCTGGAAGGACTGTTCGGATCGATCCTCGGCTTGTAAGCCAAGCTCCCTGATGAGCCTGTTCGCCGATGAGCCTGTTCGCCGGCAAAGGATCTCGCCGGCGAGGGTCTGCCCCGAAAAAGTGAGCAGTGATCCGCCTGAGCAGTGATCCGCCTGAGCAGTGATCACATCGCCGCTCCACTTTGCATTCATCGCTGAGTTGCCGAACCAACCCGCGAACTCAATTCGATTTGTCGAATTCGCGTTGGAGGGTCATCTTGCAACCGCCACTTTGTCGCTGCCAACAATCAGTCAAGTTTCTTGACGCGAAGATTGCGAAAGTAGACGACACTCTTGGGATCGTGAGCCTGTAGGGCAAATGTCCCCTCACCGAGGCGCCGCTCGAAATCTTTACTGAATGCAGCTTGGTCGGCTGGTTCGGTGTACGTGACCAGCGTCTTGCCGTTGACCTTCAATGTGACCAATTTGTCTTTGACGATGATCTCCTGCGTATACCATTCGTTGTCTTTGACACCGGGATCAGCGACATTTTCGACACCGTACAGGCTGCTCGTCTTTTTCGGGTCACGATGGCTCACGTTGACTTGGCATTCAAAACCATACTTGGGCCACCCTGTCGCCTGATACTTCGTATGAAAATAGATTCCGGCGTTACTGCCGGGCGTGGTCATCACCTCGGCTTTCAAGTGGAAGTTCTTCACGGGTGCCTGATCACCTACATAAAACAAGTGACAGCGTGGTCCGTCACAAACCAACGTTCCATCTTTCACTTTCCAGCTATCCGAATTCTCCGTCGATGGCTTCCAACTGTTCATCGACTTGCCGTCAAAGATTGAAATAAAGCCATCTTCGGCAGCGGGCTCCGTAGCAAAGGTGGGACTCACAAACGAGCAAGCCGCGGCAAGACCGCAACAGACGATCATCAAAAAACGATTGGTCATTAGCACACCAGGAAAGGGCAGGGCAGGGGAAGCGCAAAAGAAAACCGCTTGCGAACACCAAGTGTAGGCAAGCGGATCAAGATTCTAATCAGCGACCTCGGCGAAGATCACTCGGACTTTTGAAAGTCCGGGACAAATTACAGTCCAGCATCCGTGGCGGGCAGTTCGTTCTTCTCGATCTTTTCAGAGAACTTCTTGCCATCCTTGCTTTCCAATTCACCGGCTTTTCTGAATCCCTCCAAGATTTTCGCCTTCGCCTCATCTGGGTTCGCCTTGACGTAATCCTTGGGGAAATCTTCTGCCTTGAGGAACTTGTTAAGGGCTTGGCCGTACTCGTTTCGGACCTTCTTCTTGTCCTCACCTTTGACATGGCAGACATAGCAGCCAGCTTTACGCCCGGCCTTCTTGAAATCCTCGTCGACTTCATCGCCTCCGAGGAATTTCCCTTTCCATTGCTTGCCAAATTCACTGATAGCCATCGCCGGACTGGCGAGCAGCACCAAGCAACCAAACATTACAACCAAGCGTTTCATACAGAGTTCTCCGAGGCTTTG
The DNA here is from genome assembly GCA_029245125.1 of Rubripirellula sp. Taxonomy (GTDB): domain Bacteria; phylum Planctomycetota; class Planctomycetia; order Pirellulales; family Pirellulaceae; genus Rubripirellula. The sequence goes on along the minus strand of JAQWPZ010000112.1, from coordinate 75,438 downwards.
AGCATCATTTCCGGCACAGTTTCACGCTTCCTAACAGCGGGCAACGCTGCCGCAGAGGAAACAACCGAGGGGTGGGTCCGTTAGGAAGAGCGAATTCATTCGATCTACTTTAATTAAGTCTCAGACGACCTCAAAAGTCAAATCGCGATTACGATTCTTCTGGTTCAATCGAAATATCTTGCTCCGATTGGACCCCAGATCTACTCTCCCTGCCTGAACTTTCATCGGGAATATTCGGTAGTGAATTCGCATCAAATCCCGAGGGCGAGAGGTCATTTTGCAGATAGTCAGCAGCAATCCGCTCGTTGGCAGGGATCTCAGCAATACCAGCGATTGCCCAATCCACTTGCCAAGTGGGGCGTAGGTCATCTGCCCAAGCGGGCGTCGAGACCACCAAATCGTTCATTCGCGTGATCGACATTTCCCCGTCTGCGGCAAACAGTCGCAGCACGGGATCAGCCAGAGTCGATTCCACATCATAGGTATTGGAAGCTCCCCGCAAGGTCAGTAGCGGGAGGGGAGACTGCAACGAAGGCATGCCCAAGAATTCGAAATAGGGGATCGAGGGAGCGACCCAAAAGAGGCTTTTGCGGGCGAAACGATCGACCGGTGCCGGATACGAACCGCTCACACCGACCCGCGTCCGCATAAGCCCCAGCGGTGCATGCACTGTGACATAAGTCAACGACAACAAAATCGGCTCTGCGTCTAGCGGTAATTCTTGCAGAGCACCTGCGGTATCGATCATTCGCTCGGTAACCGCCAACAATCCATTGTCCCAAAACAACATCAATTTCGCGGCATAATCCATTCCCAGCATGGTCATCTGCCCACGCACGATCACGTTATTCAGTTCCAGCCAGACTTCTGGATAATCCTCGATTTTTTCACGATTCTCGATCGACAATTTCTGGGGATCCGTGATCACTTCGAAGGCGAAGACTTCATCTTGCAGAGTCGGATTATTCACGGTCACGGAGCAATCCGTTAATCGCACGAGTGGGTTGTCGTGGATTTCGAAGATGGTTCCCCCCTCGAATTCCCGACTCGGAACGTCCCAAATGAAGTGCAGGTCTTCAAATTCGACCTGATGGTTACCGATTGTGCACATCCTGGTTCGCTCCATGCTGCGAACTTCGCCAGTGACGAAGACGATGCGACTGCCACCAGGGACAGTGGAGGTAATCAGAACGTCCCTTTGCAATTGCACCGGCCCGCTGAAAACCGTTTCGGTCGCAATCTCAATCCGATCTGCATCATGCACAGCAGCCAACTCAAACGCCTCCTCGATACTGACCGCGAAAGCGACTCCATCTTCCTCACTAGCAGAGATTTCTGCGGGCGAGACCAGGCGAACGATAGAAAGCGAGACCACAGGATCGGCAGCAACCCGATCATCAACTTCATCATCGGGCAACCCACCAAGACTCGGCTGCATTACGATTGAATCACGCTCGTCGGGATTCGGTGAATCCAGTTCGGTCCCGTCAGGATTCAATGAATCTTGTTCGGTTCGCGTCGCCAGTTCGATTCGCGTCGCCAGTTCGGCCTCGTTGGGATTCGTTGGCTCCAGTTCGGTTGACTCAGTGGTCTCAGACTCAGCCGACGAATCGAAACGGCCGGACGATTGTGGAACTGTTTCGGCTTCCGCATCGGTGGTTGAAAGCGTTGGCTCCTGCGAAACAATCGGCTCTTCGTTGCCGGCAGTGGTAGCCGCCACCGCTGGTACACTGGACGGCCGTACGGCTGACAAGGGCACGGTGATGTCCTGGCGATTTGCGGCAGAATCCAAATGCAGCCAGCCTCCGATGGCCAGCAGCAGCGTGACAGCGATTGCCCACGGCCCATGCTGCTCTAACCACCGGAGCAACAGGTTTGGTTCAGAAATCGTCACCGGCCCAAGAGTTTGGCTGCGATTCAGCCCATCGCGAACTGCCACCTCGCGCAGATCAGCAATCAAATCGCCAGCGAGTTGATACCGATCGCTTGGATTCTTGGCCAACATTTTCTGGATCACCGCAACCAGATTCTCACTGACCTCTGAACGCAGATCACTCGGGTTCGGCGGCGGCGAATTGCCGTGGCTGAGTAGTTTTTGAAGCATGGTCCCACCTGGGTAAGGCGGTTGCCCCGTAACCATGAAATACAACGTGCAACCAAGCGAGTAGAGATCGCTTCGCAAATCGGCATCTCGAGGGTCGCGAGCCTGCTCAGGGGAAATGTAATCAAAGGTTCCCAGCGTGACCCCGCTGGCTGTCATGTCCTCACTGAGATCCAAGCTATCCGAGCGAGCCAATCCCATATCGACCAGCTTAATTTTGCCTCCCTCGCCAATCAGCACATTCGAAGGCTTGATGTCTCGATGGACGATCCCGCGATCGGCAGCATGCTGGAGTGCGTCGGCAAGCTGGCAGGTATAGAAGACCGCTTCGTCGATCGAAAGCACGCCATTGCGATTTACCAGATCACGGATATTGGTTCCTTCGATGTATTCAAAAACGATGTAATGCCACTCATCCTGGACTCCTGCGTCAAAGACTCGCGCGATTCGGGGATGGTCTAACTTCGCTGCACTTTGGGCCTCGTTGCGATACCGCCGCTGCAGATCAGCGTCATCACGAACAAATGGGATTACCTTGATCGCGACAGTTCGATCCAATTTCTCATCATGAGCGCGAAATACCGCCCCCATTCCTCCGCCACCAATCAGCTCATCAAGCCGAAAGTGGTTCAGGCATTGGCCCAGAAGAACTTGCGAAACTTCTGCTGGCGATTGATTCAATCGCCCTGGTCGGCCGAGTGGCTGACTGGCCCGCGAAGAGCCTCGGATGACGGTCTTGGCCTGGGCGATTTGCTCCACATCAGCAACCTGCTCCGCGTCAGCATTGGAATCATTCGAGTCCAAGCCTCCACCGCCACCGTTTCGATGTACGGTTGATGCTTCGGCCCGAATTGATTCTTCCGGTGGCATCGCAAACCTAGTGCGAGTTAAACAAACGCTGCGAATCAATATTCGGCAGCAAGCGTGGTCAACGCGTGGGCTCAACTACTACCGGTTTCTACCAGGTGTAAGTGATGCCGTAGTCGACGTTTACGAAAAGGATGACGAGATGCCCCATTTTAGTTTCCACCCCGCCAGTGGTCAATCAAACGGATCTCATAGGGACAAGAAGTTAATTTGCTCCGCGTTAGATCGGACGACAAATTTGGGGCCGCGATTCCCAAGAAAGCAAGCAATATTCATAGGGAAGCTGAATGCTTTATTTCAGTTTCCAGTCCTTTCCCGGGGAACACGGTAAACAGGTATACCCAAGATCCGCAAATATCGCCCATAATGCCTCCCCTATTGAATCTGCTTTAGCCCCTCACAGCTCATAAAACCCACCCGCGGTTGCCAAAACGTGTGGCGAAGGAAAACACAACATGCTGGCGTTCGTCAAATCTCCACTCTGTTCATTAGTCGTGTTCATCGCGATCACGCTTTCTCCCGCCTTGGCGATCGCCCAGCAGGATGCTTCCCCCGAGACCCCAACGGCAGTCGCGGATACTGATGCCCCTGAGGTTGCAGCTGATGAGGTGGCAGCCGATGAGGTGGCAGCCGAGGCAACGGCGGAAAATCTGCAGGGAACAGGGATCCCCTTGGTGTCCTACTTCATTCCGCTATTCGGGATCGCAGGACTGCTCTACACGTTTTGGAGATCGTCTTGGGTCGCCAAACAACCGGTCGGCGGCGAAAAGATGGCTCGGATCGCCCAGAACATCACCGAGGGGGCGATGTCCTTCTTGAAAGCCGAGTATTCAATCTTGGCGATCTTTGTCGTTCTGGTCGCGATCGTGTTGGGTTACGGCGGTTCGACACAGGGTGAAAAATCCTCTCCACTGATCGCGCTCTCATTCGGGTTGGGAGCTATTTGCTCCGCACTGGCGGGATTCATTGGGATGAAGGTTGCCACAAAAGCCAATGTTCGCACCACCAATGCGGCCCAAACAGGTCTGGGACAAGCCTTAGAAGTTGCCTTTGCCGGCGGCTCAGTGATGGGCATGGGAGTCGTCGGACTTGGCGTGCTTGGCTTGAGTGTCCTGTTCGTGGTCTACGCAACCTTGTTCGGCTTGGATTCTGAGCCCAGCCTGATGAGAGTCATCACCGTGCTGACCGGCTTCTCCTTTGGAGCTTCGTCCATCGCGTTGTTCGCGCGAGTCGGCGGCGGCATCTACACCAAAGCCGCTGATGTTGGGGCAGACTTGGTTGGTAAAGTAGAAGCTGGGATTCCAGAAGATCACCCTTTGAACCCGGCAACCATTGCCGACAACGTCGGTGACAATGTTGGCGATGTCGCCGGCATGGGGGCCGACTTGTTTGAATCTTATGTCGGGTCAATCATCGGAACGATGGTGCTTGGCGCCGCATTTTTCACAACGTTTAACAGCGGAGAGATGGATAGCTTTTATGGCCTCTCGGCTGTTTTGCTTCCCCTCGTTCTCGCCGGTGTAGGAATTTTAACATCGATCGTTGGAACCTTCCTGGTGAAGGTCCGAGAAGGCGGTAATCCGCATCATGCTTTGAATATGGGTGAATTGGGATCGGCCGTGATCCTGCTGATCCTGACCTACGCCATCATCCGTTTCATGTTGCCCGAGAGCTGGACTTACGAAGAATTTGAGTACACCAGTAACGGCGTATTCTTTGCCATCTTGTTCGGCCTGGGTGCTGGCCTTGGGATTGGTAAAATCACCGAGTTTTATACCGGAACGGGAACACCGCCGGTCAAATCAATCGTTCGACAATCGGTAACCGGTTCGGCAACGACCATCATCTCTGGTATCGGCGTCGGCATGATGTCGACCGCGATTCCAATCTTGATCATCGCCGCTGCAATCATTGGCGCCTATTCGCTTGCCGGTTTGTACGGGATCGCGATCGCAGCGGTTGGCATGCTGTCCAACACTGGCATCCAGCTAGCGGTGGATGCTTATGGCCCGATCTCCGACAACGCGGGTGGCATTGCAGAAATGGCCGAACTGCCGAGTGAAGTACGGGAACGGACAGACAAATTGGATGCTGTTGGCAATACCACCGCCGCCATCGGGAAGGGATTTGCCATCGGCTCCGCCGCACTGACGGCACTGGCACTCTTCGCCGCCTTCAAGGTCGCTTACGACGCAACGCACCCCGAGACAAAAATCGATGCCATCGACATCACCGACCCGTACGTCATGGCATCCTTGTTCGTCGGTGGAATGTTGCCTTTCCTTTTCTCTGCTTTGTCGATGAACGCCGTTGGACGAGCAGCAATGGCAATGATCGAAGAGGTTCGCCGTCAATTTAAAGACATCCCCGAATTAAAAGCAGCCCTAAATGTGATGAACGAGAATGAGGGGAAGGAACTTGAGGATTGGTCGGAAGCCGATCAAAAAACGTTCCATGCCGCGGACGGCAAAGCCGAGTATGGCAAGTGCGTCGAGATCTCGACTAAAGCGTCCATTCGCGAAATGATCGTGCCTGGCTTGGTAGCAATCGTGGTGCCGCTCGCCTTTGGCTTCGTTCCTAAGATGGTTGGCCTGGAAGGAAACACCAATGCCCTGATGCTCGGCGGTTTGCTCGCCGGTGTAACCGTCAGTGGTGTCTTGATGGCTCTTTTCCAATCCAATGCCGGTGGTGCTTGGGACAACGCCAAAAAGATGATCGAAGAAGGATTCGAGGTAAACGGCCAGATGCTGACCAAGGGAAGCGATGCCCACAAAGCCGCTGTGGTTGGTGACACAGTCGGAGACCCCTTCAAAGACACCTCGGGCCCATCCTTGAACATCCTGTTGAAGCTGATGAGTGTCGTTGCACTCGTGATCGCTTCTCTAATCTAAGACGGTTCACGATGGCAGATAGAATCACCGGAATCCTAACCCCCAATATCACTCCGGTTGATGCAGCGGGGAAAATCGACGAAGAACGATTGCGTGGCTACGTCGATTGGCTGATCGATCGTGGAGTCGACGGTATCTACCCCAATGGTAGCACCGGCGAGTTTGTCCGCTTCACCGCCGAGGAACGACGACGAATCGTTCAAATCGTGGTCGAGCAAGCGAATGGCCGAGTCCCTGTACTGGCCGGAGCAGCCGAAGCGAATGTCAAAGCGACCATCGAAGCCTGCAACGCGTATGGTGACATGGGAGTGCGGGCGGTCGCCATCGTTGCTCCCTTTTATTACCGACTCACCAGTGAAGGCGTGTACGCGTACTTTCGCGAGATCGCTGAAAATGTTTCGGTTGATGTCACGCTATATAACATTCCACTGTTTGCTTCGCCCATTGACGTCGACACAGTCGTGCGACTGGCGTCCGAATTCCCTCGAGTGATTGGGATCAAGGACAGTAGCGGCGATCTCCCGAACATGATGCGGATGATTGCAGCGATTCGGCCGATGCGCGACGACTTTTCGTTTCTGACTGGATGGGATGCCGCGCTCGCTCCGATGCTGATCGCCGGAGCCGACGGCGGCACCAATGCAACAAGCGGTGTCGTACCCGAACTAACGCGGGCAGTGCACCGAAATGTGATCACCGGCAATCATCAAGAAGCGATGCGTCTGCAGTACCAACTACTGCCACTCTTTGACGCGATGATCTCACTTGGTGAATTTCCGGAAGGGTTTCGCGCCGGGGCAAGATCGCGTGGTTGGAACCTTGGTCCCGGCCGCGTACCACTAAGCGACCAGCAGCGTGACGCAGTCGCAAGAACTCAACGCGAGATCGATGCACTCGTCTCCGAAGTGGCTGGCTTGGATGAATCGCTCGTCCTTCCACCCGAGACCATCGAACAGATCGTTCAGCGAGTGATGCGACAACTTGGTTCACCCTGATGAAATGCTGCAGGCTTTGACACGCCACTGTGGCTTCGACACAGCGACGTGTTCGGCCTGCATTCATTTCAGTGCACCACAAGTTTCATTCGATCAACTGCAGCGGTGTCAATTTCCCAACTGATGTTGGCTCAAACACGACTGGCTTGATTTTTTCATTGGCCAGCCAGACGCACTTTACGGCGAACTCGATCGCGTGCGGCCCGTTGATGGTTCTGCTACGAATCTCGATCGGCACCTGCAAATCGGCTTGCAGTTTTTCCCATTTGGCTTGCGTCCGGGCAACGAGAACCGCCGCCTCACGCGTCTGCTGCATTTGTTCCAGATCAGCGGACTTCGGTTGCAACAAACTCACCAGACGAAACCGTCCCGGGGAACTCATTGCCATTCGGTCCTCCACCCGAACCGGAACGCCACCCTCAAATACGACGTAACGATACAGGACCGCACTGTCATTTGATTGGTAGTAAAACTCGGCGATCGTTTTCTCGCCCTGCTGATAACTGTTAACAAGACGTTCAATTTCCACCCGTGCCGTGAGTGGAGTCGCCGCACTGCCGCGATACCATTCCGTCGCAGTGGCCGTGGTCGCGGTGATCGGATAGAAGACCCCCGAAATTTTCAACAGAGGCGATAGTCGCGGCTTTCGAGACAGAGGGTACCGCTTTAAACCCCGTGCCTCAAAGTACTCGTCACCGCGTTTCAATTGATCGAGAGCATTCGCGTTTGACTGAACATATCGTTGGCCATCTCGATCCTGAACCACAGGATCGAGCAAGCTTGCGTCTTGAAAAATCACTCTCTGATTCTTTGTGCCCGCTTGAGTCACCCAAGCAATGGCAAACTGTTTTGCGTTCACCGTCTCTTTTTCACCAATCTTACCACCCGTAAACACCTCGCCCGTGATCACAACAGCCAACCGCTGAACGAGGAGCGGCGTCGATTCAAGGTCGATCAGCCAATCTTGAATCTGATGCTTCGTTTCCGGCGTCACCGATTTCAACTTTGCAACATCGATCTCGAAACCAGATGGTTTCTTTTCAGCGGCAAAAGCAAGCGATAGTGTCAACAAGTATCCGCAAAGGAAACATGCTGAAACGCGAAAAGTGTCAAACATCATTACTGAACCCCTCTCGAAAAGCGATTAGTTAAACCAGACGTTCGGCCGTTCACTTCTACGAGAATCCACGACTCCCGGTACGTTTACATCGAATGCAAATGCACGAGTGAAAACATGCGCACGAGCGAAAACATGCGCACGGAAAATATGCGAAGAGCAAACATGCGAGGACACAAGGCGGCGCGGAGTCGATCACGGTCGCCCGAATCTGCAAGTTGCAATCGGCAACGATAATCGCATCGAGTGAAGCGATCCAACAAGTTGCCGAAGGGTCAATACCAACGACTGCCGGTACCCAGATCTCCAGGCGTGATTGACTTAGGTTCGCCATCCGATTCGAGATTCAGACCGAATGGATTCTCTGGGTCGAAACCTGACTTATCCTCAGGATCCTGAATCACGCCTGGACCGACACCTCCTTGCTGATCACAGGGCTCCCCCAGCACCGGCTGAAAACGCCCGACACTCACCACCATCACGACAAAACAAACCGGCTCCCCGCGATCCCAAGTGCACCCGTCGTAACATTCCCACGTACGCACACACGGGAACATCGCCCAATCCTGAACAGCCCAACCTTGCTTGGAATCACCCTCACGGTACAGCGGAATCTTCGATTCCAGATCATCCGCGACGATTTCGTAACCACGGCGATTTCCGCAACGATAACCGACCGTCCATTGATCTCCATTCCAATCAGTCGCGTAAATCGCTGTGCATTGACCACACCCAACCACATCCTCACTGACGTCTGAAGGGTCATCCAGGTAATCTTCGGCCCAACTCGCAATCACTTCAGCGCAATTTGTTTCCGTGAACGGGTAAGTGCATTGCCAATCAAAAGGACTTTCATTCGGCAAAATGGGAGCACGCGGTTCGCCGGTGAAAGCGGGTCGCGTCAACAATATCATCCAAAGCAGTGTCGAAAAGAATCCAGTTTTAGTCATCGTCATTTGTCTTCCCCAATTTTGAGAGATGAAGTGTTCCAAGCAAGGATCCATTCCGATCCTTGATCTCAACGAAATGGGGCATGACTTGTTGACCATCGTCCGGCACCGTCACCTGCACAACTGACAGAACGGGCGACAATGGTTGAATTTTTGCTTCACATTGGCCTTCTCCCAAATCGGGATCGGAACCAGCGAAGACACATCTGATGGTTTTCAAATCAATCGGCCCTGACTCAGGAGACAAAACCATTCGCGTTTCCCCGACCCAACGACCGTTTTCGCGTTGCATCCAGACAGTCGAGGGCAAGAAGCGAATCTGATCGACACACCGCAACTCAATCGGCACCTCGACAATGAGGGAGCGATCTTTTTCATCTTCATAACGAACACGAAGAATGTCACTGAACGTGCCAAACCCGTGTAACGGCTGGATCAAGACACGAAAGGAATCGTCATCTTGATTGACCTCACCCTCAACCAGAAAGCCGCCGCGTCCGCTGATCAGACGATCGATCTTGATTCCTGGCCGCGTCTTGATGCCGACGATTTCCAAGGACTGCTTGTTTGACTGCACATCAAACACTGTTCGTGCCAGTTGGATCGGCCCAGTCACCGACACATCCAAATTCAGTACGAGGGGCTTATCAATGGCCTCGAAATAAATCCTCACTGATCGCCGCAACTTGGCAACTCTGTTTGCAGCAGCCAACTGCACATCCAATTGAATGACTTGCCCCACCGCACAGGTCGGCTTGTTCGCCACGACCGATAAGCAACCGCAATCTGTATCGATCTTACGAATCGCCCATGCGGCACCTGTTTGGTTCGATAGCAAAACCGTTCCACGGAATGGCTGATTGACCGAACACGAACCAAAGAACAGACGCGTCACCTGCGGAACGCGATCCACCTGCACCGACGATGTCGGTCGTTGTGCTTCGCCACCACCAAGAGAACTGGCAAACGCCAGCAGGTGACAGCAGAGATATAAAAATACCCTGTGTGTGAGTTCCATAATTGCCCCCTTATGTCACTCAGGCGCGTGCCAAGCACGCAATCAAATTTGTGTTGTCGCTAACCTGCTAGATCAGCAACGCACAGTTTTTTACCGACCGATCAAATCAGTGTCAAGCAAATTTCTTGCAACTTTCCACACAGTTTCTTGATCACCATTTGCTAGCGAAACAAAGCTTTCACCTCGACGCGTCTAGCCGGGAACAGGCACAGAAAACCACAGCGAGGCACCCGACTTGGCGACCTCTCTGCCTGACCAACAACCAACAACCAACAACCAACAACCAACAACCAACAACCAACAAGACGTCACACGTCCGTTCATCACATTACTCCGGCAAGCAAGATTCACCCCTCTCACAAGCACAAGTACGAGTACAAGTACGAGTACAAGTACGAGTACAAGTACGAGCACAAGTACGAGTACAAGTACGAGCACAAGTACGAGTACAAGTACGAGCACAAGCACAAGTACAAGTACGAGTACGAGTACGAGTACGAGTACGAGTACGAGTACGAAAAACCGCCAGAGCAATCGGACGCATCGGGAGACCGCTGGAGGGCTTTCACAAACAGCCAGTCAACTCCCGGACCTACTGATCCGCGTTGCTGATCCGCGTTGAAAGCCAACAAACACGGTGAGCAACACCGCGATTACACATACACCAACACGACAACCCCAGGCCATTCTCCAATGGCGGCCGATCAGGTGCTTACCGAGGGCCCGACCTCAATCGTCTTGCGGCGTGGTTCGTCCACACCACCAGTCGTAAAAGCACAAAGAACATCCGGCGATCATGCCGATCGCGGCAAACAGCCCAATCATCCATCCTGCAAAACTAGCATTGCCCTGCAGGAAAGCGGGCAACCCGACCGCCGCCCCGACAACAGGACCGAGAACAATCGCGTACCGTCCTGGCAGAGGCATTCGCTTTACGCCTGCTTGACGACTCTGCCGATTCATAAAATGTGTCGTCCCCACTTCACCGCGGTCATTATCGAGTGTGATCGATTTCATCGTGACTGACCTGCAATCCAGACCACTGATGGCAACATACCAAATCGTGCGTCGCTGCCGCTCGAGTCACTCGCAAGTAGTCCGGCATCGCATCTAGCGAGACGCATTACTCCTGCCAAACTTTTTTCAATTGGTACCAACTGAACGTAGTTGAGAATAACGATCGCGTGATCCCGACCTTTCTCAATCCATTTCATCGACTGACGAGGAGGCATCTCGCAACCTCGCAAACAACGCCTCCGACCGAAGCTCACAAAACCGAGCGCCAAATTTACCGGGAACTTCTAACTGTTGAATCACTTGTTTCAAATCCGAAACACTCTCTCTTCTGCAAACGTAGAACGTGGTATTGGAGACGATTTCGCTGCGCCATACCGCGACCTCGATTCCGCGGCCCTGGACTTCAGCAAGCAGGCGGCAAGCGTCATCATCAACCGGCAACCCAAAATCACCGGCAAGACTGGTTGGGTATGCGAAGAATGTCCATGGGCACTCCCCTAAACGGAAATACTCTTCCGCATCAAAGAGTTTTTCAAGGCTGATTCGAGCAGGCCCCATCGCAGGCTTTCATTTCAACGGTTGTCACAACTGCACATTCGATTCACTGTAGTCTAGCAAGTTCTCCGAAAAACAGATCGACGGTCAAACATCGGCTGAGAGCCACAGTTGCGATAAACCGCTTAGCGAGCGGGAGATTGCCAGCAGAAAACAGCCCGAGAACCAATGGTACCAACCAGCATGTGAGTCGGTTTGGCTAAAAGAAAGTACGCGAGTCCGGCCCCTGCTCAGGCTTGATCGTTCGTGTTCGCTTCCAGTTTTCGATCATCACGCTGTACGCGAACTTCACGGTGATCGCAATTAAGAAAAGCGCGAAAACGGCATCCACATAGTTACGCAAATGCCTCCAATTAATGGGCTGACCGACCGGATTCACCAGTGGCTTTTCAAAAAGCCCACGCAAACACATGTATTCAAAAAAGATCCAACATGGCCCCATTAAAACAGCCAGCAAACAACCGAGCATCCACAGGCCTGGTTCAGTCCTCCATCTTCGGAAGCAAAACCCATACAGTGCAAGAGAGAGCAGCATGAATCCCGAAAACAAGCCACATTTCCAGCCTTGCGGGACTGCAAAGAAGATTGCCCAAAGAACGATGCCGCTCAACGCGATGCCCCGGCGTTTGAGGACGATGCGATCAATTTGTACTTCGGTAAGCCTTAACATTCAGTCAACATCACTATGCAAGACAAGTACCGCGAAGCTTAAAACCGATCTTGTTCGGGCTCGGCCCACACGCGCGGCCCATCGTCATCCCAATCGACGTGGATCACACTGGCATGGCAACAGACCGGGCAGTCCTCAGTGTAGTCTTGGCGACGACCGGCAGCCGGATCGAGGGGAATCACAATTTCTTCTCCGCAACTGTCACAAAGATAAGCTCCTTCGTCCTCCATCACTAACTCCTAATCTCAAAGACAACTTTTAAGGCATTTGGTTCGACCGCCGTCTGCATCGCCTGCTTGAAGTCTGCGAGACGATATCGGTGCGTGATCAAATCAGCTACATCGACTTGGTGATCCAACAATGCATTGATTGCCCGATCAAACGGTCCGCATCGAGACCCGACGATTTGAATCTCATCGATCACCACCGCCGCAAGCGACATCTGGTGTTCAGCCGCAACGGTGGTTTTCATCACAACAGTTCCACGAGGCCGCACCAGACTTAACGCGAGTGGCAAGCCAGATGGCGAGCCTGTCACCTCCACCACCAAGTCGAACGACTTTTCAGGCCCTGCCTGCTCCAATCGCATTGTCGGAATACCTCGTCGCTCAAATCGTTCCAGTTTTTCTTGGTGTTTCCCAACTACCTGAACTTCGGAGACCGATCGGACCAACATTGACGCGATTAGTAGCGAAAGGCGACCGTCGCCCAGCACCACCGCATTGTTTACCGCTGTCAGATCAATTTGTTCACCGATCTGCAGAGCCGCCGCCAGAGGTTCGGTCAAAACAGCTTGATCGTCGCTGACAGAATCAGGCACAGCATGTAAACAACTCTCCGGGATAGCCAAACGCTCCGCAAAAGCACCGTCGTGCCGATCGATTCCGACCACGGTCCGCTTAGGGCAATGATTCCCGAGGCCTGATCGACAACGCGTGCAAACTCCGCAGTTGCAATTGATCTCTCCCACAACCCGGCATTCTGCCATTGAACCGGTTCGGGCGACTCCGACAAATTCGTGCCCTAGCACGCCGGAAAATCCCATGTAACCGCGGGCGAGCTGCAGATCGGTTTCGCAGATTCCAGCTTGAATCACATCCACCACGACTTCGCCTTGCTGGGGCACCGGTTCTGGCCAATCGTCATGGTATGACACCCCCTCCTCATTAAGAACAATGGCTTTCACGCGTAGTTTCCCATGTGGACCGGTGTGGACGAATGCGACACGGACGTATAATCCTGCGTTGGCAGGCGGCAGCAACTGGCCACGCCACCCGGGTGTACTTTATTGGATTCTAACGTCATGGTCGACAAAGCGGACTCAGCGACGCTGCTGTCGCGATTCGGACTGACCAACTTTCGCGAAGGACAGCGTGAGGTGGTTGATGCTGTCGCGGACGGCCGAGATGTAATGTGTGTGATGCCAACGGGCGGCGGCAAGAGTCTTTGCTACCAATTACCTAGCCTTGCTCGCAAAGGCACCACGATCGTGGTATCCCCCCTGATCGCGTTGATGAAGGACCAAGTCGATACGCTGCAAAAGCTGGGGATTGATGCACGCCTGATCAACAGCACTCTGACAGCACAAGAACAAAATGACGTGATGCGAGAGCTATCCGGCGGCTCGCTCGATCTGGTCTATGTAGCTCCCGAGCGATTACGCAATGGGCGATTCCTGGAAGCCGTCGCCTCGGCCAACGTCACCCTGTTGGCAGTCGACGAGGCGCACTGCGTCAGCGAATGGGGGCATGACTTCCGACCCGATTACGCACGATTGGGGCAATTCCGCAAACGCTACTTGAATAACGTGCAAACCATCGCATTGACCGCGACGGCCACCCCGATGGTTCGGCAAGACATTTCGGGTTTGTTGAACTTGCAAGAACCGGAAGTATTCGTCACCGGTTTCTCTCGCGAGAATCTGCGATTCTCAGTCGGACAGGCGAAATCGGATCGCGAGAAAGACGAACAACTTCTTGAGTATCTCCGCGAGCAAACCGGTGCGGGAATCATTTATGCCGCGACCCGCAAACGCTGCGAAGAATTAGCCGATTGGTTGCCAGAGAAAACACGGCGACCGATTGGTGTCTACCACGCCGGGTTGGAACCTGATCAGCGAAGGCGAGTTCAAGACGATTTCATGGCGGGGAAATTGTCGGCAATCGTTGCGACCAACGCCTTTGGAATGGGAATCGACAAGGCCGATATCCGTTTCGTGATCCACTACAACATGCCGGGCACGCTGGAAGCTTATTACCAGGAAGCTGGTCGCGCCGGTCGTGACAGCCAAACCAGTGACTGCCGCCTCTTGTTTTCCTACAGCGATCGGTATTTGCAAGAATTTTTCATCGAAAACCGGTACCCGGCGCGAGAGACGGTGCGCAAGGTTTATGAATTCCTCATGAATCGAGAAGAAGACCCCATCGAATTGACGCTCGATCAAGTGCGCGCGGCAATCGATGTCAAAGAAGGTGCCGAAGCAATTGGCACTTCCGAAACGCTGCTTGCCAAGGCTGGTGTATTGCGACGCTTGGACAGCAACGCCAATCACGCGTTGGTACGGATCGATAGCGATGCACCGACCATGCTGGACTTCCTGCCCAAAGAAGCCAAGCTCCGCCGTCGCGTGATGCAGGCCGTTGAAAAAGTGGTTGGCAACCGGCGTGGAGAAGATGTATTTGTCCGACCGAAACGATTGGCTGAACTGGCCAAAATTGACCGAAACCAGCTGTCTCGGACGCTACGCGAATTAAAGCGTTTGAGATCATTCGATTTCGTGCCACCGTTCCGGGGGCGAGCCATTCATTTTTTGCAACGGGATCTGACATTCGACGAACTTGAAATCGACTTCGAAGAACTCGAAAAACGAAAAGCGGCCGAATTCGAAAAACTGGAGGCAGTCATTGGCTTTGCCCGCAGCCAAATGTGTCGCCAATTGGTGATCTTGAGGTATTTTGGGGAAACCACTTCCCAACGCTGTGGAGCGTGTGACCGCTGTCGACCACACGACGCCGCACTGAAATCGGGAACCCAGATTTCAGTCACCGGCGCACCGGACAACGTCAACCAGGCTGACTTAGTAAGGGGCGTTCGAGTTGTTCTCAGTGGTGTGACAAGAATGCACGGTCGATTTGGGAAACAGCTAGTCGCCCAAATGCTCTGTGGATCAAAAAGCAAGAAACTGCAGCAATGGAAACTGCACCGACTGAGTACGTATGGGCTGCTGTCTGCAATGAAACAGACCGCAGTGGCCGATGTAATTGATTGCCTTGCGCAGGCAGAACTGGTCGAGCAAAAGGAAGTCGACCAACGTCGCCCCACTGTCCAGATGACCGAAATCGGCCGCCGGGTAATGCTGGAGCATGACCCGGTACCTGATAGCTTGACCATGCCGACTCCATTAGCGCAACAATTGGCTCGCGCCACGCAGTCGATCGAGTCAAGAGATGTCCAAACCCACTCGGCGGGGCAAGCCGATGAGCCGGAAGGAACGGAGAATCGATCCGAAACCGAAACAGAACTCCTGGAACGTTTGAAGCGTTGGCGTCGAAAAACATCCGCTGCCCTAGGAATCCCCGCTTATCGGGTGCTGACAAATGCGACGGTGGAAAGAATCGCGGAATCCCCCCCCCAGTCAATCACGCAACTGGAAGCGATTTCGGGTGTTGGGCCAGCAACAATCGAGCAATTCGGTGACGACTTAATCGAACTGATCCGCCAAGCCCTCGATTCACTCGACCCGGACTCCGCAAAGACGGCCACCGCCCCAGCAGTCGAAGAAATTGCTTCTCCTCCAACACCCGAACCGAAGCCAGAGCCGGAGCCAGAGCCGCCCCCCGTAAACGCTGCGAAAACAGACGCTGCAAACGCTGCTGAGACAGACGCTGCAAGCGTTGCTCAGGCCGATACGACGGTGGGCGATCACGAGAAATCTGAATTCGGCGATGACGAAAACCCCGAAGCTGAGTCGCTAAATCGGCAAAAACCGACCGGCACTGATTCGGACGCCTATTGGACCTGGAGATTATTTCGAGACGGATACTCCCCCCTGGAAATCAAATCGATCCGCCGCCGCGACTTGACGAGTCTGGAGGATGACTTGATCACAGCCGCATCTGCCGGGTTGACCGTGGAACCAAGCTGGCTGTCGAACGCCGGAGCACGGAAACGCTTGGAAAAAGCGAGTTCCCGGCCCTTCAGTGGCGGTTAGTCACTTTCGCTTCCAGCCACTACAATTATGTTCCGGCTAGCCGGGATCACTCGGACAACGAGAATCGCCCAAAGGGACGAAATGGAAAATAAGCCTGACGATAAAAAATCGCCTGCGCCTTCGGGCAACGAGAGCCAAGAACCAAAACGCAGCAATAACTCGTTTTTAATTGGGTTGATCCTCGCTGCGCTCGTCGTATTGCTGTTTGTGAACCGAGAGGATGATCGTTCTCAGGTTCCCTTGAGCTTTTTCTACAAAGAGCTAGCGCGGGATAACATCAGCGAGGTCGCGATCAGTGACCAGCGAGTCTTGGGTGTTTTCAAAACCCGGCCGAACGCTCCACCGATCCTCGAAGACGGCATCGCTAAGCCGCAAAAGGATGACGAGGGGGAGCCGCTGAAATATAGAAAAGAGTTTTATTTCAATCGCCCCAACGACACGGGTTGGGTCGTCGACTTTGAAAAGCAAGTTCGCGCGGCGGACGTCGATTACACCGTGCTGGCCCCCGACAACACCCAGCAAATCCTCTACTTTATCGCTCTGATCGGGTTGCCGCTGGCGATCCTTTTCTTCCTGTTCATGATGCTTCGGCGAACACGCAGCGACATGATGGGAGGTGGCTTCCTGTCGGGATTCAGCAAGAGTCCTGCGAAACGGTTTGAAGCCAGCGAGAAAATGGTTTCCTTTGATGATGTCGCCGGGCTTGAAGGTGTGAAAGCAGACCTTCAAGAAATCGTCGATTTCCTGAAGACTCCCGAAAAATTCCAAAAGTTGGGTGGACGTGTTCCGAAAGGCGTCTTGCTGAATGGCCCGCCCGGCACCGGAAAAACATTGCTCGCCCGAGCGGTAGCTGGTGAAGCAGGAGTTCCTTTCTTCTCAGTCAACGGTAGCGAATTCATTCAAATGTTCGTTGGTGTCGGTGCCAGCCGGGTCCGGGATCTGTTCAAAACCGCCAAGGAGCACAGCCCGGCCATCATCTTCATCGATGAGATCGATGCCGTTGGACGACAACGGGGCGCCGGTTTGGGCGGTGGACACGACGAGCGGGAGCAAACACTCAATCAAATCCTGGGCGAGATGGACGGATTTACCGGCAGTCAAGCTGTGATCGTCGTGGCCGCGACAAACCGGCCAGATGTGCTCGACCCTGCCTTGCTCCGGCCAGGCCGCTTCGATCGCCACATCTCCGTCGGTCGACCCACCATGAAAGGTCGCGAGGCAATTTTTAAAGTCCATGTCCGCGACGTACCTCTCGCAGATGACGTCGATCTCAAACGATTGGCGGCGGGTACCGTCGGTCTAACGGGAGCCGATATCCGCAACATGGTCAACGAGGCGGCCCTGTGGGCTGCCCGGCAAGACAAAAAAATTGTCGACATGGGTGATTTTGATCACGCTCGCGACAAAATCCTGATGGGCGCGAAGCGCGAAGAAGTCTTGCAAGACAGCGAGAAAGAAAAGACCGCATACCACGAGGCCGGTCACACTCTGACCGCCTGGCACCTCGACGGGGCCCACGTTGTACACAAAGTAACAATCATCCCACGAGGCCGCGCCCTGGGAGTCACGCAGTACGTACCGAACGAAGACCGGTTGAGTATCAGTAAACGAGAACTCGACCATCAACTGGTCGTGCTTCTGGGCGGCCGAGCGGCTGAGAAAATCATCTACAACGAAACTTGCGTAGGTGCTGAAAACGACCTGGAACGTGCCACCAGCATCGCCCGTCGCATGGTAACTCACTGGGGAATGAGTCCCAAGATTGGTCCGGTGAGCTACAAAACGAGCGACGAAGATCCGTTTCTAGGCAGAGAAATTCACCAAGCTCGCCAATTCAGTGAGCACACGCAGGAGTTGATCGACGAAGAAGTCGGGCGGATACTGCTGGAAGCAGATCAAAAAGCTGAGCAACTTCTTCGCGAACATCGCGGTGAACTCGACAAAGTGACGCAGGCGCTGTTGGAATTTGAGGAATTGGGCGAGGCCGAGCTGACTGACTTAATTGGACCATCTATCCAATCACAGAACAGGCCTGCCCGCGACGAGACCGAAGAAATGGCCGAAGTCACTGCCGAATCAACCAACGATGCGACTGTAGAACAAGACCGAGGTGAGCTATCGTCCTGATTTCGCATCCTCTCTAATGGCAAAGAAAAAGCGTGCGAAACAGCGGACTGCGTTTCGTAAGAAGTATCAGGGCCGTGTCCGGAAGGCCGATCTGACGCGTGATTTTCATGCGGGCGAAGATGACGCGCTCGCTGATATTCAGCGTGGTGAACGGTTGAGCGGTAAGGGAGACCTAACCAGGAAGCGAACGGTCTCGGTTGACCAAACAACTGACGAACTTGATGCGGCAGGCCAACCCTTAAAGTCGGGACGCGTCGTCAGCGTGCATGGGTTGAAGAGCAGAGTTTTGACCGAAGAGGGCAAGACTTATGAATGCACTGTGCGGCAAGTCCTGAAATCGCTCAGCATCGAACAGCGAAATGTGGTCGTCGCAGGCGATCACGTTCGCTTCCGTGCTGATTCTGATATCGATGGCATGATCGAACATGTAAAACCTCGAGCAGGCGTAATCAGCCGAACAAGCCGAGGCCAACAACACGTCCTGGTCGCGAACGTTGACATCCTGCTGATCATCACCAGTGTTGCCCAGCCTGCGTTGAAACCGGCATTGATTGATCGCTTCCTGTTAACGGCAGAGCAGTGCAATCTCGAGCCGGTCGTGGTTTTGAACAAGATCGACCTCGTTGATCCCGCCTCCCTGCAATCCCTCGCGGGTGTCTACGCAACGATGGGATACCGCATCTTGATGACCTCCGCAGAGACAGGTTTGAACATTCGCTATCTACAGGCGCTACTGCAAGGAAAACAAACGGCCTTGGCGGGGCAGAGTGGAGTCGGAAAAAGCAGCCTGCTCAACGCGGTTGACCCTGGCCTTGGATTGGCGGTTGCGAAAGTCAGTGCCGATAACGAAAAGGGACGCCATACCACGACTGCTTCGCAACTGATTCCCCTCAGCGGTGGCGGAGCGGTGTTCGACACACCTGGCATTCGACAGTTTCAGCTATGGGACATCGCGGCCGAGGAAGTTGCGGGACTGATGCCCGATATCCGGCCTTACGTAAGCGCCTGCCGCTATCCCAATTGCCTGCATCTCGCTGAAGACGAATGCGCCGTCAAAAATGCGGTTGCCGACGGATGGATCGACGCGCGACGGTACGACGCGTACTGCTACTTGCTAGAAGATGACCTGATGGCCGCTCAGTAGCAACTTGCACCGACATCAGACGAGCGGCAGCGAGCGTCATTATGGTCAAACTCGTCCTTGACCTCTGCCGCTGTCGATCCGCCTAGGCGATGATCTCGCGACGGTTTTGGACGTAATCCCAAAGCACAAACCGATCGAGGTCGTTACCGCCGGTGAAAAACACTCGCCCCCTCGTCGTTTCGGCTAAACGATGCGCGAACCGGATGTCCTCTTCGCTTTGCGACCAACTGGGAATCAGAAAAATATTGATCGTAATTCCCTCCTTATGGCACAACATCCCCTCACGCATCGTTGCTTGCTCAGTGCGCGGATCAGGAGGATACAGCATGTACAACTTTTCATCTTCGAAGTGGGCGGTCGGCAAGCCGTCGGTGATCAACACGATTTGACGATTCGGGGTGTCGCAATTCGCCAAATTTTTCCGAGCGAGCTGAAGGGCATGCTGGATATTGGTGAAGTGAGGGTGGATCTGCTGTTCACTAATCTCAGGGTCACTCATATCTGCCCACAACTGCACCCACGGATCGTGGATTGTCACAGGCTTAGGCATCATCTCAATGATTTCGCCTGGAGCTCGCAATTTTGCGAAAGTGTACATTTCGATGAAACGCAGATAATCACCGGGATACTCACTTTGGATCAAGCCCTGCATGGCGAGTGCCATACGTTTGACGTGCACGTATTGCCCGTCGTAACGCATCGAACCACTCATATCCATCAGGACAGCGGTAGCGCATTTCGGATGATTACGAGTTTTGTGCACCTCGATATCATCGCTCCGCAATCGGATTGGCCGATCATCACCTTGACGCAGTAACGCGTTGACCACCGTCTGCGGAATGTCCATGTTTGCGACACTATCGCCAAACTCGTAAGGCTTGGTGCGTTGCATTTCAACGGCACCTTCACCAACAACGTCACCTTCGTGGCGTCCCGTCTTGGAGGGCGCCAAGTCGCTGAAAATCCGCTGAAGCAGACGGCCCTGGAAAATCTTGTACGCCTGAGGGGTCAACCGGAAACCACTACCGTCTTGGTTTTTTTCCAATCCCTGTCGCTCCGCCTGTTCACGCAACAAATTTTCGACCTGCCGCCGCATGTCTTCCAATTGCTGCATATCGTCTGGTTGAGCAAACTCACCCAGCATGTCCATATCGATCAGAGCGATCTGGGCTGATTTAGCTGCTTCCTCCAACTGCCGGAGCAACTCGTCAATCTTCTCGAGCTCATCCTTGATTTCGAGAGCCCTCGGAATCGACATCGATTCATTACCGACGAATTCATATTTGCTCGCGAGCTCCTCAATATTGTGCTTGTCAGCCATCCGCTGGCCAACCTGCAGTAAACCTCTAGCAACAGCGCTGTTGTCGTCTTCAGCGCTGTACCAAAGTTGCTCGAGCAAGTAGGGCTGCTGCTGAACAATCGCCCGCTTGTACGCGGGTCCCATCTTCTTCGGGACGTTGAAGTTTTTAGACGCTTTCTCGAAAGCGCGGCGGCCTTTCTTCAGGACCGTGCGGGTCTCGTACTTTTCAAGAATCTTGCGTTTCCGCTGCTCGAGCATGCCCCGCAGCATGTCCAAACTAGGACCGAGGCCGGCGATTTGGCTAGGATCCAAACGGACAGCTCTCGCCAATTCTTCCTCCGTCAAATCCCGATACTGCCCATACATCAACGCCTGCTCGAAAGCGGGCGAGACAAGATCGGGCGGCGGTTGACTCGGCGGTGGAAACTGGTTCGGGTCGTATTTTTGATACGCATGAATGACCCCGCCGGGGCGGTAGTTTTCACGCTGCTTTCGCTGGGAATCAGATTTCATATTCAATCTTGCCGTGTCGTTGGCTTCGACTAATTCGATCCATGCTGTACAAACCTGCAAGCACAAACTCAACGCAACTCGCTCGGACCGCTTCGTTCTCGCTAGCGTTGACCTCGAAGGCCAAATCCCAAGCTGGCGGTACGTGCTTCAATCGTTCCCCATAATCGCTGCTGGGCAATAGATCGCCGACCTCCACGCGGGCCCCCCCACGAAAGATCTCCGCGATGGCACCCAGACCGTGCTCTTCAACGTACTCGTTAAAAACAACCTTGATCGCTTCAGCGGTCACAGCATCGAGCACTTGTTTTTCGCTCATCTGATGGGTTCCCATCAGATCCAACTCCAGCTTTCCGAGCGAGCTCGAATAGAGATGCCCGAAGTCGCTGATTCGAGGAACCGCCGGGCGTTCATTGTGGATGATGCCGCGCTGGCGAGCGGATGCGATCAGTGTGCGGAAATTTGAAAGTGAAAACCTTGCCGAGACACCCGACGCCTGATCGATGTACTTACTCTTCCGTGCCTGATTGGTGATTTCTTCAACGATTTGATACATGAAGTAAGGGACCTGCACGGGATACTCGCCCTCCAGATCACTACCGACCTCCTGCCGAAGAATCTCGATACCCTGATCGCGTTCCGCCGGATAGTGCGTTTGCACAATGGAACCAATGCGATCCTTGAGCTGCGGGATCACTTTACCACTTCGGTTGTACGTCGATGGATTCGCGGAAAACAGGATCATCACGTCGAGATCAAACTGAATCGGATAGCCTCGGATCTGGACGTCCCGCTCCTCCAAGATGTTGAACAATCCAACCTGCACTAGGTCGTCTAGCTCGGGCAATTCGTTCATCGCGAAGATGCCGCGGTGCATCCGGGGGATCAAGCCGAACGAGAGAGCTTCTTCGGAGCTCATGCTGACACCGCCGGTCAACTTCGCTGGATCGATTTCGCCGATGATATCGGCAAATTTTGTTCCGGGACTCAGACGCTCAGCATAACGGTGTTGCCGATCCCACCAGCCAATCGAAATATCTTCAGGATCGTGCTCGGCAACCAGTCGTTTTCCCAGCGACGAAATAGGTTGCATCGGATCTTCGTGCACACTCAGATCGGGATGGTCGATGTAGGGAACCCAGGGATCAAGGAAACGCGTTAGCATCCGCATGATACGACTCTTGGCCTGACCTTTTTCGCCCAGAAAAAGCATGTCATGCCCGGCCAACAGAGCCAAATTGATCTCGGGGATCACGGTGTCGTCGTAACCGACAATGCCGGGGAATAACTCGTCGCCACCGGCAAGCATTGCCGTAAAGTTGTCACGCACTTCCTGTTTGACCGACTTGGATGTCCAACCGCTGTCGATCAGCTCTTGGAGGTTCTTTACGTGGGGGGGCGCCGAAATGGCAGTCATGCGAGCAATCCTAAAATGAAACCTGTTGATGAACGGTCTCATTGTACGGGGCCGCCCAATTGACTGCCGTCAATCCAAAATGGCAAGCGGCCTAGCCTGTCACGAGCGAACGCTGGAGATAGGCAGGCAACAAGGACGACTGTTCTTCTATCGCCTGCTGCAACCGACGTTTTCTGATGCCGCTTGACCGTTTCAGCATACTTTCGAGCATCTCTAGGCCGTGCAGCCTGATCGAATCTGCGATGCGTCCCTCGGCCCGATCCGCCAATGCGAACCATAGCGAGGCAACCTCAGCAATTTCTGCATTTTTCGCAGATACCCCCAAAGCGAGCTGATGACGCGCGGCGCTCGCCAAACGAAGATCCGCTGCTTTCGTTAACCAAGGCAGACCAAGATCCCACCTGCGAAGATAGAGACAGTAGTAACGCCCCAGGACAGCGGCCTCGCTTTCCGACCGTGCGTTTTGCCCTTCGCCCACAACCGGACGCAAACCACCATCTTGCACGCGTGCTGCGACTTTGGACAGTCGTTCAGCTTGGTCAATCGCCACTACAAATTGCGGCAACTGCAATGAAGATTGATCCTGCCCGAGTGATTTTTCCACCGGAATCAGTGCTGCGATAACTTGGCGACTGGCGGCAAAAGATTCACGGATCAACAACCGGTCTGCGATCGGCAAACCATCCTCAAGAAGTTGCTGCTGTGTTTCGGGCAAAGTCGCTAGCCCACACGCCGCCTCGAAGGATTCAGCCATTAAGCTGTCGACCGATACTCCATAACGATCGGCAGTCTGCTTCAATCGCCGTCGCACAAAAATTGGATCATTCACCAACCAACTCAACTCGGCCATGAACAGTTGGCAAGTCCAATCATCGATCGAGCCCGGTTCGATTTGCTGGCTCACCGTTTGCAATAGCCGAATCTGCCTATTCACCTGATCCGGCGATGCTGATTGGTTCAATTCAGGAAACCGGGTTTGAAACAATCGTCGCGTGCGAACAACCTCTTCCCTTGTCGGCCGTTGAAACCCATTCACCTCGGAAAGTTCGTCGGCTGCGTCAGCGTGTTCTGCCACCCAACGCATCGGGGCGATCGGCGCCAGATCGGTGATCCAAGGCACCGACAATCCTTCCCGATTCGTTTGATGAACTCCATCAACAGCACTTCTCATCGCAAATTCCAAAGACGGCAATCCCGAGATGAATTGCTCGTACTCTTGGGGAACGATAACGTTGCCCGAATCGACCAACAATTGGTTTCCACCATCAGAGTTTCGAGACTGATCAATGACCCATGCGATTAGCACCAATGCCGTTGCACAAGCCGCAAGCACTTTCAAGTACCGAGACTCTGCTTGAGCTGGCAACGCGAGTCGAGGATCGCTCACGACGGTCGATTCCCAACGCTGCTTCAAATCAAACAACACCTGTGATTCCTCAAAACCGGCCGCTGCCGCCCATTCGATGGTGGACTGTTGGTCTTGATGGAATGCCGGTTCCGAACCCAATTCCGCGTGGCAAAAACCACCACCCTGATTGGCTCCAGCCGAACGTAGCGTCAAAGGCAGAATTCGGCCGACTCGACTGCGGGACCCGTCATCCGCACGCTGCCGAGGATCCATCAGCCGATAGGCTGAGGTCGCAACTTGGCTTAGCTGCAGCTCGATCTTGGTATCCGCTCTGCGAAGGTGCTGTGCCGCCAATGGCTTGGAACTGCGGGTCGCCGCTAATCGAATCACAGCAATCCGTGTTTCATCGGGACGTACCCCCAGCCTTCGGAAATCATCGGGACTGATGGTCAAAGTTGGTTCGGAAGCGGTTTTCACCGGACAACGAATCCGCATACAGGTGGGGCAGGGCAGGGGAGAGCAGGGTAAACAGGGTTCCCTTACTCTCAGCTTGGACACATCAAGCTGATTCAGGTTCCCCTAGAATTCCCGCAATCAGTTTCTCGCGAGCCCATCCACGCGTCTCAGATCAGCTCTAGACGTCACAGACCTGGAAAGCCTGCTCCAAAGAGGCAACCGGATCTTCTGCCGTTGGAATGAATTCTTGGGCGATGAACCCTTTGTATCCGGTCTCCATGATCGCACGAATGACGGGCGGATAATTGATTTCCTGCGAATCATCCAATTCTCCGCGACCGGGATTCCCTGCGGTGTGATAGTGCCCCACAAGTTCGTGATAGCGGCGGATATTTCGGATCAGGTCACCATTCATGATTTGAACGTGATAGATATCGAACAACAAGCGAAAATTCGGGGAGTCCATTTCTTGCACCAATTCAGCACACAGATGCAAGTCGTCGCCCCAATAGCCCGGGTGCCCCTTCATCGGATGGGAATCATCCTTGCTATTGAGATGCTCCAACACCAAACCAATCTTTTTCTCCTCCGCATAAGCGAGCACTCTTTTCCAGCAGCTCAAACAGTTCTCCCGTGCCGCTTTGTCAGAAATCCCCGCCTTGGACATCCCAGTGAAAGTAATCACGTTAGGTGCACCATATTTCACTGCCAAATCAATTCCGTTTCGTAGCTTAGCCTCCACTTCTGCATGGTTATCGGGATCAAGTGGTCCAGTTGCAAATCCATGACTGCCGACAAGTGAAATCTTCAGGCCTAAGTCAGTCACCGCGTCATAATGCTGGGAGGAGATTCCCTCAATGGCTTCCAAACCAATCCGCTTGCAGTGACGCGCTAACTCGATGGAGTCCATTGGCTTGAAGCACCAGCCCATCACCGATTGGCGAACCCGACCGGGACCGCCAGCGGGTGCTGGATTATCTTCAGCAAGCGTCTTGCCAGCAGCCACGGTTCCGGCGATGAACAGATTGGATGCCATGAATTCGCGACGTTTCATCGAGAGACCCTTATCCGAGAATTGGAATGATGCGGAAAACTGAAACACAATCCATCATAGACGAATCCCACTCTCCATAACCAAATGAGACTTCGCCCGCTTCAAAGTGACGCTGAGCGGGCCACGGATTTTTCACCAAACAGAATTCGCAATCGGCTTTGAAAGATTTCAAGGCTGCCTCATCACGAATCACCTGACTGCGAATCACCCGACGGGGCCCAGTACCAGCGGGGCCCAGTACCAGTGTCCCCTCAGGCACTCCGTCGGCAACAAGACCGCTGAGCCTGCTAGGGAACCGCTATCGAGAACCAAAAAGCACGCTTGCGATCAGCTCGTTGCCGTACATCCTCAAGCATCAGTTCGACGGAACCATCAAACTCGACCCGCACCGTGCGTGATCCATAGCGAACAACAATCGGTTGCGCAAAATCGACACCTTCCTGGGGGCGCAGCATCACGCGAAACTGTTCCGCCGGACCACTCACCCGAATCTGATTCCCGGCACCAATGGATGCTTCGATTTTGCCGGCTCGAATCCGCTTTGCTTGATCCCACAGAATAGGATCAATGGCAACATCTGGTTTCAGGTCGCCTAGTTCCAACCACCAATAGAACTGATCGCCCGTGCGGATGGTGGCAACATCGATCTCACGGGGTGGTGGTCGCCTTTGATGACCTGGCAACTGCATCCACTGAAAAATCCTCGGAATCTCGTCGAAGAAATATTCTCGACCGCGACCGCGATACATCACCACCATCGCGTCATGATTGAATGACATGTAATCGTTCAAGATGGAACCATTGGCACGCGAGCCA
Organism: Rubripirellula sp.; assembly: GCA_029245125.1. Classification (GTDB taxonomy): domain Bacteria; phylum Planctomycetota; class Planctomycetia; order Pirellulales; family Pirellulaceae; genus Rubripirellula. Next base: position 48,875 of record JAQWPZ010000112.1, on the reverse strand, counting down.
TCCAGTTCACCCATCACCATGTAAAGTGGAACCGAGCGAGCGTTGGCCTCGTAGTGCGGAATGATCTTGGCAGGCTGACCACTGATCGAAATCATACCGGCCCACAAGTCAGGATGCGCCAAAGCAAGATCCCAGGCAGCCGTCCCACCTTCGCCATGTCCAGTCACAAAAACCCGATCCGAATCGATGGACGAACGACGCATCGCATCTCGCAAAGCGACCAACACACGCTGATGTTCCTGCGGCGTGTATTCGTAAAGGCGTTGATCAGGACGGGACCAAGCCGGTGCCACGACGATGAATCCATGCCGAGACGCATGCCCCATGCGAATGCCGTCTTCTTCTGAATAAGGACCAGCCCACCAATTGATTTGATTCTCCAGGCTGCTTCTTGATTCATGCAATGCCACGATGCAAGGATAGTCTCGCAATGGGTTGTATTCAGGTGGCAGCTGGATCAGATACTGGCTTGTTCCGGTATCGACAAAGTGCATACCCGCGATGAACTCATTCTCCGATCCATCTGGCCACCCCACCGTCGGCACCAACAGAGGCAGCATGAGATCGATGTACTCTGGTTGCGAACCCTCGAGGTTTCGCAAGGTATCCAGGATGGCTGCCCGGCGTAAGTCATCTGCACCGGCCAGATATTCAATGACCAGGCTACGAACTTGAATCAACGAGATGGCAATACTCAGGTTCTGCTCACCAGATCCAGACCCCATCAACCAGCCACTTATCGCCAATGCCACTCGATTTTCGAGGGGAATGCTATCCGAGTTACCCAAGCGGGCGTAATCGCTGAGCCGCGACAACGTATCAGCAGAAAGCCCATCGGCCATCTCATTGACAATGGCTTGCAACGCCTGCATCTGCCCGGCGTTCAATTGCCCAACCTGCGTTCGAAGTTGATTGATCAGCTCGGCACAAGCCTGCTCCGAATCGGTCAATTTCTTTGATGCATCTTCGACTTTGATTCGAGTGATTCGCCCGACTGCATCCAGCGGAAAACCGGACAAGATGTTTTTCGCTAAAGTGTACTGCCCCGCTTTGGAGCGGACTTCTGCCTCATCTAGCAGCTGCAAACCTTGCCGCTCCGTCAGCGCAGCCAATTGTGGCTGCAGATCGGTTTCCTCGGGGAAGGCTTTGATTGTCGCTTCGAGTGATTGCCGCGCATCTTCGTACCGCTCCGCGGCGATATAAAATCTCACCACCTCCAAACGATCATTCAGATCTTCCATATTCATGCGGCGTTTGAAAACCATGTTCAAATCCGACGTCGCCAATGAACTGGTCGCCACCCTCATATCCCAACTAAGCGTCGGCTTTCCTTTCAATGCGATGAGCTTTGCGTAGCGTGAAGTCAGCTCTTTGATCCCTTGGACCACTTGCACAGGTCCCTCTGGACCGCGGATGGTCAGAACACGGCGACCATATTCGTTGAAGGGCGAGATCCCCAGGATGCTCCCGAGCCCGCCGACAATCTTGCCTCCCAGTGGCTTCGGTTGCCAAATTTCAATCGGGCGTTCCAAGTCATTGATCTCACGAGTCTCGGCAACCATCCCTTTGCCGTGGACATACGTTCTGCGCAATCCATCATCGATTCGCCAGATCGGCCGCACATTCATTTGGTTCGCCGCAGCGGCGCCGAAGCCATCCTTCAGGGTGGCGATCTCGACCGCCACTCCCTCGATAACCAATCCATTGTGAAACTGGAACAACTCTTCCGCCCAAGCCGCCTGGAAGGGCATCACCGATCCGAACCAAATCAAGGTGACCGAGACAAACCTTGGCCAAATCCTGGGCTTCATATAGCGCGTCCAAAGGTGAGAATTTCAACCGCTTGCTTAAACGATCGACTGAGTGGTGCGACACTCTCTTGAACAGTACGCACCGTCGGCATGGTTTGGGCGATCCATTGTTGTGGCTCCACCGATTCCCACCATCGACTCGGATCAAGCCGATTGACTTGTTGCTGCAGCTCAGCAGAATCACGGCGAGCTTCCGACGATCCCTGTTGCGGAGACAACGCTGTCGATTCGACCCGAGCGGTCACCATATCTCCCCCTCGGAAACCCCAGCTCAGCAACACCGCGATCAGTAACCCAGCAGCCAACGCGGACAGACGTGACCATGGAAGTCCTCGATTCGAAGACTCGGCCTGCTGGGATGATCCAATGCTGTCGATCTGCTGCCAAATCATCATCTTCTGCCGACACGAATCACAATCAGACACATGCGACTGAAGCACCGAATCATCGGCAATCGACTGATGATTGTCTAACAAGACATTCATCCGCTGATCGAAGCGATCACAATTCATGATGCATCTCCTTGGCGACAAGTACGACTTCCGGCCACGACCTCGCGTTGCCGAAGCTGTTGAATAATGCTGCCACGGGCACGATGCACCCATGTTTTAACAGTTCCCTCAGGGCACTTCATCTTGACTGCTATTTGTGCGTAGCTGAATGAGCGATGGTGGAACAACTCAAAAGCAGTCCGCTGACAATCGGGTAATTGCACCAAGGCCAAATCCAACTCCTCACGGAGCGTGGCTGCGTCGCGATCGGCGTGTACCTGTTCGCACGGCGGGTCAGACACGAGCGTAAACGATTGAACCGTTCGCTTTTTCGCCAACAGAGTTCGGCTACGATTGCCGGCAATCGCGACCAACCAAGGCTCAAGTGGACGCGAGGGGTCCCAACGATGGAGGTAACGGGCGACCCGAGAAAAAGTCTCTTGCGTTGCGTCCTCGGCATCTTGGCGATGCCCAAGGATCCGCAGGCAAACTCGGAAAACCAGTTGATGATGACGATTCATCAATTTAGCAAAGGCAATCTCATCACTTTGATGAAATTGCTTCGCGAGCAAAGCATTGGATTCGTTCATCCGATGTAGTTCTCAGGACGATTAGTGTTCAGCCCCTTTTCCACTTCGCGGCAATCACCGACCGCTAAAGAATCGCTTCAAAGCATTGTCGGCGGCATCACGCGAATTATCAGTCATCGCTTTGCGGACATCATCGGGAAGCTTACCCGGCTTCTCTTTTTTGTCGCGAGTGTTGCGGCGTTTGGAACCCTGATCCTCTGCTGACTCGTCGACCGACAATTCGGTGCTGTCTGAGGCTGCCGAGACAACTTCGGAAGATTCCAGCTCAAGATTTTCGACACGGAACTGACGAGTCTCCGGATCGGTCATTTTTCGAACACGATCGATCTGATCCGCTTCATCGAGCCAATCACTCACATCGACCGCTTCGAAACGGCTATCGTGCGATCCCGCCTCAACAGTCCGCGCCGCGGCATCACCTACATCGGCAACTTCCGGTTTCTTTGCTGCTTGCAGACCATGCTCAATTACAAGCACGAAACCAAGTTTCCCGACCCGCAACTGATCCCCATTTCGAACCACTTTGGCTTTGTCAGTCGGCAATCGCTTGTCGTTGACATAGGTGCCGTTGCGGCTCTTGAGATCCTGAACCAAAACACGATTGTCTTTGATGACAAGAATGCAATGCTTCCGGCTGACCGACTCACTCTTCGGTCTTAGCTGGCAAGATTCGCTTCGACCGATCAAAAACTTTTCGCTCGAGATGCCAATCTCTTTTCCCTCATGGCTGCCGCTGAGCACCTTGAGTTTCACCTGCATAAAATCACCATTTCCGAACGATTAACCGATGTCCGCTCTTCTCTTGAAGAAAGACGATCGGGGGATAATTTAACTGGATGGCCCAAACCAACTGCGGCCATGCCATTGACCTGAATTTGGACCATCCCAATCTTGAAAAGCGACCTGCCAAGCAAACTGTCTCCGACAGAAGATCCCGTTCGATTAGTAAATACGTGGAGGATCGGACTTATACGGATTATAGGCAACCAAAATGGCGAGCGGGCATCAATTGGCGTTCCAGTTCAAGATGTTTTTTAGATTCTAGGGTACGCACCACCCGAAAGAGCTAGCGCCGTAATGTCATAGGCCCCTATCGGCGGCGTTTCCACTGCGTTGAACCAAACTTCGCAACCGCGATTTTGGCCGCAGATTCCAACTCCTGATCTCGGAGACCGTCTTCCTGCCAATCCAGCTCCAACCGATTGGCCAAGCGATTCGCCAATTTCTCGGAGAGTTGCTGAATCGGCGGCAAGGTTGCGGTCAATTCGGCAATACCCGGCAGTTGAGGTGCGTAGGAACTACTTTTCAACAACAAACTGCCATGCTGCAAGACTGCACCGCGAACCTTCCGCTGCGCGCTGCCGAGTATTTTGTAGCCACTTACAACTAGGTCTTCATCGGTCCGCCGCTGAAAACAAAGGAAGGGTGCCGGCGTCGATGCCAGCAACGATCTCGAAAGCATTCGATACGGTACGGCAGTAACACCAAACTCTCGGAGACTGGCAGCCACCTCGCCATGAACCTGCGTGTAGAGGTCCCGATGATGGCCGGTCGAGCGGTCTGCCGGCAGAAACAAACTGTACGTCAACTCGTGATGATGTACGATCGCGCCTCCGCCTGTACTGCGACGTACCCAATCGAGCCCCCCACTTTCAGCGTGGGTGTCGCGATCCGCGAATTTCTGAAAGTAACCGAGCGACAATGTCGGACGGCTCCAGCGATAAAACCTCAAGGCCGGAACCTTACCGTGACTCGTTGATTCAAGCAGTGCCTGATCGATCGACATATTTTCGATCGGATCACCGGCAGTGAGAGGAATGAGTCGACCGATCGAAGCCATTTTTTATCCGCAGGCCCGGGACTGATTGCAGGACGAGGTGCAATCTAGCGTGCTGATTTGAGCGAAGAACAGAACTGCGAACCGCCTACTGTGATTCGGCGCACTGCTTCTGATATGCGGCGTGATCCAATAATTGATCGATCCCCTCATCACTGCTCAGTCGAACCTTGATCATCCATCCAAAGTTGAACGGATCATCATTCAACTTTTCCAATTGATCTGGCAGTTCGGTGTGGACTTCCAAAACTTCCCCAGCTACCGGGCTGTACATCGGGCTGACAGCCTTGACCGATTCAACCTCGCCGAACTCTTCTCCGGGAGCAACGCTGCGACCAACTTCAGGCAGATCCATGTAGACTAGATCATTCAGTTGCTCGATTGCAAATCCTGAAATGCCGATTGTCGCGACTCGATCCCCACCCTCTTCCTCAATGGCAGCCCATTCATGTGTGGCGGCATAAAGGAGCTTTGATTCGTCACGCGTCATATCAAATATTTCCTAGTTCGTGTTACGTGGAAGGGCGTTGATAAAAAGGCAACGGCGTGGGCACAGCGCGAACCGTTTTGCCACGAATGTCGATCATAAATTCTGTATCATCCGCATGATGAGCCGAAACGAAAGCCATCGCAATCGGTTTCCCGAGAGTCGGTGACGGCCCACCGCTGGTGACGACCCCAATCGTCTCGCCGTTCACATCGAGGACTTCACAACCCTGTCGCGCCGGCCGTTTGCCCTCTGGCAACAGGCCGATTCGTCTTTTAGCTGGTCCGGCGCGATCAATCTCCTGCAACGCAGAATCACCGATAAAAGCTCGATCTTTCAGAGTACAAGCGAACCGTAATCCCGCGGTGAGGGGATCGATTGCTTCGTCAAGTTCATGGCCATACAGAGGCATCGCTGCCTCCATTCTTAACGTATCGCGAGCTCCCAATCCAGCGGCCGCGAAACCATGCTCGCGACCCGCCAACATTAGATTCTCCCAAACCCGAGGGGCATCCTCCGCCCGAACGATCAACTCAACCCCGTCTTCGCCTGTGTATCCGGTGCGACTCAAAATCACAGGTTTGGAAAACTGATCCGTGATCGTCGCTCGGTAATATTTCAGACGGGTTGGATCGAATCGAAACAAACGTCTAATCGTCTCCATCGCGAGTGGACCTTGCACGGCGATCATCGCGGTCAGTTGAGTGCGATCAGAAACGGTTACCTTGGGGTAATCATCCAACCGAGCAGTCACCCAGCTCAATATCTTTTCGTGGTTCGATGCATTCACCACCATCAGGTGGTATCGCTGTCCCGAAGGCGTTTCCAAGTATGAAACAAGAACGTCATCCAAGACGCCCCCATCGCTATTGCACATCAATGCGTATCGGACCGCCCCTACCGGCATGCCCGAAACTTTCCGCGTCAGAAGATGATCCAGCATTTGTTCGCTGCCTTCACCGTCAAACCGAATTCGGCCCATATGCGAAACGTCGAACAACGCCGCACGATTCCGGCATGCCTCATGCTCGGCGACAATCGACGAGTACTGCAACGGCATCTCGTAACCCGCGAATGGAACCATCCGGGCGCCGGCTTCACGATGCCAACGATCCAAAGGAGAGTGTGCGAGCTGATTGCTCATACGATTCTGTCTCGCTTCAGTCTGGGGTGCGTTTCAATCTGGGATAGTTAGCCTTTCGGGACAGTCTATCGCGGTTGGCAATGAGCGTAAGCCCCGCAATCTCCGCTAATTCTGCCACCACTGAATTGCCACAGAGCGACCACGCCTGCCGGCATGATCCGATAAAATCCGGGGATGAATGAAACTTCGAGTACTGAATTCACTTCGTCAGGCGACGCGATGGGGCGTTGGTGGACTCGAGAGGCAGACGGAAAAATCCTCTGCGAACTTTGCCCACGCGGCTGCCGGTTAAAGCCGGGCGACCGCGGTTTCTGCTTTGTCCGCATCAATCAAAATGACCAGCTGGTGCTGGACACCTACGGCCGCAGCACTGGTTTCTGCATCGATCCAATTGAAAAGAAGCCACTGAATCACTTCCTGCCCGGAACTCCTGTGCTGAGTTTCGGCACCGCCGGCTGTAACCTCGGCTGCAAGTTTTGCCAAAACTGGGACATTTCCAAGAGCCGAGAAGTGGCTAGTCTGAGCGCTCGAGCGATGCCAGAGGAGATCGCGGAAGCAGCCGTTTCAAACGGCTGCCGCAGTGTCGCGTATACCTACAATGATCCGGTTATCTGGGCGGAATACGCGATTGACACAGCGACCGCTTGCCGGGCTCGGGGGATCAAATCGGTCGCGGTGACAGCTGGCTATATCACCCCCGACGCAAGAGCTGATTTCTTTGCAGCGATGGATGCTGCGAATATCGACCTGAAAGCGTTCACAGAAGACTTTTACTTCAATTTGACCGGTGGCCATTTAGCCCCAGTCCTGGACACGATTCGCTATGCAGTGCAGGAAAGCGATTGCTGGGTCGAATTAACAAATCTGATCATCCCCCAGGGGAATGACAGCCAGGACGAATTTCGCCAGCTGTGCGACTGGATTGCCAAAAATGTCGGCCCCGACGTACCAGTTCACTTCACCGCATTTCACCCTGACTTTCGTATGCGGGATCGTGGTCCCACCCCGCATGAAACGTTGCTGGAGGCACACGACCTGGCCAGACAGGCCGGACTCCATTACGCCTACGTCGGAAATGTTCATGATGTTTCGCGGCAGAGCACTTACTGCCCGGCTTGCAACCAGTTGCTGATCGAGCGTGATTGGTATCAGCTCGGCCGCTACGCGATGAACGGCAACCGATGTGCAAATTGTGGATTCAATATCGCGGGCTGTTTCGAAAACAGTCCGGGTAATTGGGGTGCACGTCGTCAACCAATCCAAATCAAACACAACAAATCTTCGCTGCCGGTCATCCGCTCGACACCCGAATCCACCGTAGAAGGTAACACGATGCCCTTTGATCCCAACAATGAACCGATGGCCGGGTTCAACGATGAGCAACTCGCTACGATTCATCAAGCAACTTGTCACTATGTTTCAGCCGTCGTGCAAAATCAATCATTTGACGTCGCCGGGGCGTTGGGGGATTTAGCCCAGCGAGAGATTGCGGGCATCTACGTCACATTGAAACGTGGTGAGACCTTGCGTGGTTGCTGTGGTTTGCAAGGACCACCGGTCCAATTAGCTTCCGCTTTAGCCGATGCAGCCAACCGAACCGCCAAACATGACCCGCGGATGGCGCCAATCGCAGCAAGCGAGCTGCCACACTTACATCTCTCGATATCAATCATCGGTCCGGCACGCCCCATCGGAGTCGCCGGCAACGATCAAATCAGTGCCATCGAAATCGGCCGCCACGGACTGAGAATCCGTTCTGGAAACCACGTTGGCTTGCTGCTGCCGATGGTCGCAACCGAAAGATCCTGGAACGCACGCCAGTTTCTTGACGCTGTCTGCACCAAGGCAGGTCTGCCTCCTGGCAGCTGGCTGAGGGACGATGCCAACGTCGAAATTTTTGACGGCATCAGCTACGGCGGTCCGATGAAAGACATCGACCCGAATACCGTCCGCGATGTTGCTGCTTACTCGCCAGACCAGCTACAGCGTCTTCGCGGTTGGGTTGTGTCCAATCTGTCGGCGTTGGAGGTTGGTGCAACACCTTTTTACTATGCCAGCGACATTCCCGATGCCAGCGTCAATGGCGTGGTCTTGCACGTGACTTACGATCAACGGCAACCACCAATACATTGGATGCAATTGAACATTCGCGAAGGTATCCCGCTGCAGGCGACCTTATTTCAGTTGACGCAAAAGGCCGCAACTTCGCTTGCGGAAACTCAGCCATCAAACCGCTGGAAGGTAGAAATCGGAGTGCTCTCTAGCGTCATTCACCACGGCAGCGACTCTCACTACGACCTGAAAGGGGTCCACTGCCAAACAAGAGCATTGCTACTGATGGATGGTCAACATTGGGCCTTGGGGTTCAACCAGGCAAGCTCAGACAATCAGCTTTTCGAGGAGACACTGGGCAGGCAGCGATTTCGGCCGCGGGGCACCACGGTCTACTCGACGATCTGTGATGCCACTTGCCCAGAGCTCGCTCTCTCGTCAGGCCCGCAAGCCGAAACAACGGCTTCATCGCGACCACCGGCGGTGGCGGGTTCTTTCTATCCCGCAGATGACGCAGCCCGTGAGGCCCTAGTCGACGAATTGCTTGCCGGGTTGCCAGACGCCGGGCAAAAAACGGTGGCCGCAGCAATGGTTCCCCATGCAGGACTACGCTATTCCGGCCGGATCGCAGCCGACGTATGGCGGCGGATCAAACTCCCAAGGCGAGTCTTGATCATTGGGCCCAAGCACACCGCCGATGGTCTCGCCTGGGCGGTCGCACCGCACGATCAATGGCGTTTGTCTGACACAGCAACAATGACAGGTGACAGCGAATTGGCAAAACAGATCGCCGCTTCGGTACCGGGAATGGAACTAGACGCCGCCGCACACCGCGCCGAACATGGTATCGAAGTTCAATTGCCACTGCTGCATCGCCTTGCCCCCGAGACAAAAATCGCCGCCATCGCGATGTCAGGTGGATCGGCCGAACAACTCAGAACCGCTGCCAAAGCCTTGGCAAACTGCTTGGCAGCGATGAAGGACCCACCCCTGCTAATCATCAGCAGCGATATGAACCACTTTGCCGACGAACAAGAAAATCAACGCCGAGATCGAATCGCGTTAACCGCCTTGTCAAAATGCGACCCGGAAGGCCTGCTAAAAATCTGCGAGCAGGAAAACATCAGTATGTGCGGTCAAATCCCCGCTGCCTTGATCTTAATGACACTTCAAGAACTGAAGCGATCGACGGTGTACAACGAAATTGGCTACGGCACGAGCGGCGACGTCACCGGCGATCACTCCCGCGTGGTTGGCTACGCGGGGGTACTGATGTAAGCCCCCGCTTGGGTGCTGGCCTGCATTCGCTCGCGAGCTCACAATACTCTCCCATCACGAGCCACCAAATACCCTTTCGCGGAACAGTCATGACCGATCAAGTTCTGATCATCGTCGGCGATGCAGCCGAAACATTGGACACGATGTACCCCTATTACCGGCTGCAAGAAGCAGGGTTCAAACCAATCGTCGCCGCACCTGAAAAACGCCAATACCAAATGGTGATGCACGAGGTGAAGCCAGGCTGGACGATTACCAAAGAATGGGAAGGGTACACGATCGAAGCAGATATCGCTTTCGCCGAAGTCGATCCCGAAAAATACGCGGGGATTCTGTTCAGCGGTGGCAGGGCTCCCGAGTACATTCGCTACGACGAGAACTTGGTCCGCATCACGAAGCATTTCTTCAACGCAGGCAAACCAGTTGCCAGCGTGTGCCATGGGGTCGAAATCCCGGCCTATGCCGACTGCGTTCGCGGACGCAAAATGGCCACGGTACCAAAGTGCAAATTCGATTTAGAAGTTTGCGGCGGTACCTTCGTTGACGCACCTTGTGTGATCGACGGCAACCTGGTCAGTGGTAGAACGTTCCACGACAACGGACACTACGTCGGACCCTGGATCGAATTGCTCCAGCAAGCAAGGCAAGCCGCGGCATCCTGATTCGCCCCGCCGCCTCGCTGTATCAATTTCAAATAAGCCGAACCACGACAATCGAGCAAGTGCAAACGAGTTACGATTCGTCTGCAAAGTCATCAAGCGTGCAAGACCCACAAGCAGCTTTGGCATGGATACAAAGTGTTCGCTCGTCAGTGATGAGCGAACTCGCCACCGTGGCCAGCAGATATCAAACGTGTTCGCTGCCAGCGAAACACAAGCGCCAGCGGTAATCGCATCAACGACGAAAAAATGTCGTCTTAGGCAAAGTTCTCCACAACGCCTACACCAGTGATCCCCTGTTCTCGAAGTCGACAAGAGTATTCATTGATTCGTGCCGGGTCGCTGCGCGTGACATCCTGCACGATGATCGCCGAATCAACTACTGAAGCATAATGCTGAACATCGTCCAGTGACTCGGCAGGACCATCGATCACAACTAACTCAAACCGGTTCCGCATCTCTTCCAACAGCTGAACAACTTCCGCACCGGTAGCCGCCGTTGCCCCACCCGGTGGCATGAGCGGGACAAGAGTAACACCGTCTTCAACCGCGTGAACGGCCACTTCGGCAATGGGCAGACCGGCGCGAATTGTATCTACCCAACCGTATTGCAATTCCAAGCGAAGATCATCCGCAAGGCTGGGGTTTTTCGTATCAGCGTCAACCAACGCAACACGAATACCAGCTGCTGCGGCCGCCATTGCGATTCCAATCGCGACGCTACTGCGTCCCTCACCGGTCTGAGCACTGGTCACCAACACGCTATTGAGACCACGGTTAACCGCTTCACCCATCCGTTCAGCGATCTGCTGAAACAATGCACCCTCGAAAAACAAATCAGCGACGATTTTAGGGATGTCGAAGACATCGACTTCCCAGACTGGTCGAAAAGGAACCAACGGAGCTAGCTGCTCGTGCTCCACGGATGGATCTATTGGACGCGACTCGCTTCCATGCGTCGGGTCGATGCGAGTCGTCGTCACGACTTCGGGATCCACGCTTTGGGGCGTGGCAACACGTTCCGTTTGGATATCCGCAGCAGATTCCGTTTCAAAGTTTTGAACGACAGGTTCAACGTCTAAATCGGTCACCGGTGGCGACTCGATTTCGGGCGTCTGCGTGGTATCAAGTCGGTAAAAGGCGAGATCGGCGGGAGCCGTCGCATAAGCCGTGTGGATGTGTTGCAGCGAATCTGTAATCACCGGCTCATCAATCGAATTTTCTTTGACTTGCGTCTGCATGTCAGCCGCAAGCGATTCTTCAACCGTCCGAGTGTGAGGCGGTGCAGGCTCACTTGGCAGATTGACATGGGGAATCGGCGGAGCCGTCGTAGGCTGATCCGCCCGAGCGAACTGCGGCTGAACGGTGTCAAGCCAAACACCCGCACGATCGGCAACGGACTGTTCCTGAGGCTGCGGTGTGTCGCCTTCTACGAAGCTGACGTCTGACTCCGAGACGTCTGGCCCCGAGACGTCTGGCCCCGAGACTTCTGGCCCCGAGACTTCTGGTTCTGTAATTTCTGATGCTGATGCGATACTTGCGTGAGGCCGCGTAGGCGACTGAGAAGCAGCACGGTTGCGGCGAGCAAATGCCTTCACAAAGGCTGGATTGGTCGAACTCATGATGATTCGCTTATTTCGCGTAGGAAGGATCGGTTTGAGCACCGATACCGACGGCGGGTGCCTGAGTGACTGACTCCGGTAATGGAGGCAAGTACTGTAAAAGGTTGTTCATTTCTGCTGGGGTGCTGGATTTTCGATGCGACACCACTGAATCGGCACCGCCATCTAGACCGGACGCAACCACGGTGTCGGATCGGTCCGAGACAGTCTGGGCCTCAACCTGACTCGATCCATCAAAAAACGGGCTCTCGCGAACGTCATCAGCCGACGGATCAACCTCTGATTTCGCAACTGAATTGTCTGCCATCGGGGACTCAAGGGCGACGCTCGCCACCTCGGTGATATCGGGCACGCCAGGCACATCACTGCTAGCGGAACGATCAGAAAACGAGCTGTTCGCCCAATTTTCCCGATGGGTTTCCGGGGTAACACCTACTCCGGGCCTGCCGTACTTAAGCATCTCGGCTCTGGGATTCCCTGTTTCGGTCAGACCTGTTTCGGGAATCACAATGGACTCGCCGCGATCAAATTCCAAGAGATCACTATGTTCGGCGAGAGCTGATTCCGTGCTGTCATCATCAGCACCACGCCTCGACATCAGAGCGGCAGCAACAACCAGCACCAGCAAAGCGATGACAATGCCTTGTGAACCAATTGATTCACTCCATGCTCGGCCGGCAGGGACTTCAATAGGTAAGCGTGCAGGCGGAATGGACGGCGTGCTTGAACCCTCGTCTGGAGTCGACGCAGGAAAATCGGCCAACCGCGATTCTCTTGTCGTACCGATCGCGTCAGGGACAGGCATGACGGATACATCGGGTCGTTCTACAAGCGGTCCTTGATCGGAAACCGCGAACGCCTGTTCATCGACACCAGCTGCTGGGACGGTGCCTACGGCTGGGGTGGCGGGTAAACTCAAGTCAACGAGTTGTGCCCCTTCATGCCGCCGGTCGGAATCCCATGCCGACGCAGCCAAAGAATCGGCATCCTGACCTGCCGGGATCATCGGCTTACTGGTCGGATGAATTGGCTTGAGATTCGGCAATTGAAACAGCGTGGGGGGCAATACTTCCTTCGCGATGGCCTCGGCTTCCTTCGCAATTGCCTCGAGATTGCCGCCATCGGCGACTTCTGGCGTAGGGCCTTTCGCGTCTTGGGGCCCTCCTGGCGAGACGGTCATCGGAAATTCCTGTTGTTCGGTCCATGAATGACGGGCCGTTGTTGCGGTTATGCAGCAGCGAACTCGATTCCAACACATCCTTCTAGATCGGTATCAACCTTGCCGATCTTTAAGGATCTGCCAAATAGCCAAAGCTTGCCGATAGGGCAAGATGAAATAGGGAGGTCTGTCGCTTGATACCGCTGCCGGAGTGCACGGAGACGAGCCCAACAGACAGGCAGAATGCGTCTGAAACCATTGTTTTTCGCGAAATAGACTGTTCGGACTGATTGATCAAATCGGTCGATCGGGTTGTGGATTTCTGGATTTCGACGCAAGATTATGCGTGAAACCCGGCCCGTGAAACCAAGATTGTGACACGAGTACCGTGAAACCGACAAAACGCGAGACCGAAACGCGAGACTGAGCCAGCTATGCTTCGACCCGATACAGCGACCGATCTTCTACCACAGCTAGTCCGCGATCGGATTTTGCTACTCGATGGCGCGATGGGAACCATGATCCAGCGGCTGCAGCTCGATGAAGCTGCTGTCCGCGGAGACCGCTTCGCCGATCACAACAAGGATCTTAAAAACTTTTCCGACATTCTCTGCCTCACCCACGCGGAGAAAATCACCGATATCCACCGAGCTTATTTTGAAGCTGGGAGCGACATCGTCGAGACGAACACGTTCGGGGCATCCCCGGTGGGGATGGTTGAATTTGATTTACCGCTCGAACTGGTACAGGAAATCAATCAAGCTGCAGTTGACTGTGCTCGAAAAGCAGCCGACGAGTGGACCGAGCGAACGCCAGACAAGCCACGGTTCGTGGCTGGCTCGATCGGGCCGACAACCAAGCAAACCGCCATCAGCACACGAGTGGAAGATCCGGCCCATCGGGATACCACCTTCCAGGAGATGCGAGATAGCTACCGGGCACAAGTCGATGCGTTGGTGAGTTCTGGAGTCGATATCCTGCTGCCGGAAACGGCGATCGACACCTTGAATCTGAAAGCGTGTCTCTTCGCGATCCAAGATTTCTATGATGCCGGCGGTCGTCGTGTGCCGGTCATGATCAGCGGCACCTTCGATAAGGGTGGGCGAACGTTCGTCAGCGGACAAACAGTCGAAGCCTTTGTAACGTCTTTAGCGCATTTCCCTGTTCTGTCGATCGGGATGAATTGCGCTCTTGGACCAGATGTGATGCGTCCACACGTCGAAGAGATGTCTCAGTCGACAAACCTACCAATTAGTTGTCACCCAAATGCTGGCCTGCCCAACGATATGGGACAATTTGATTTGGGGCCAAAAGCGATGGCTGACATCGTCGGCGAGTTTGCTGACAACCATTGGATTAGCATTCTTGGTGGTTGCTGCGGAACCACTCCCGATCACATCCGGGCCATGACCGAACGAGTCAAAGGGATTCACCCAAAGCAGGAGCAACCGGGGCCAGTTTGGACGCGATTGTCGGGCCAACTGCCGATGGTGATGCGTCCGGAGATTCCATTCACCATGGTGGGTGAACGCACCAACGTTACCGGCAGCCGAAAATTTGCTCGTTTGATTCGTGAAGAAGAGTACGAGGAGGCGGTCGAGATCGCGCGGGAGCAGGTAGAAAACGGCGCCACCATCATCGACATCAATTTCGACGATGCGTTGCTCGACGGCGTGGAAGCGATGACCCGCTACCTACGCCTCATCTCCGGTGATGATGTCGCTGCTGCCGTTCCGGTCATGATCGATAGCAGTAAGTGGGAAATCATCGAAGCCGGACTGCGGAATGTCCAAGGCAAAGCAATTGTCAACTCAATCTCGCTGAAAGATGGCGAACAAGAGTTTCTCCGGCGTGCCAGACTGGTTCGGCAGTACGGAGCCGCCGCTGTTGTGATGGCATTTGACGAGGAAGGGCAGGCTGCCGACGAGGACAACAAAGTTCGAATCTGCAAGCGGGCTTACGAACTGTTGGTTCATGAAGTTGGGTTTCCACCCGAAGACATCATCTTTGACCCCAACATTTTAACGGTCGCAACTGGGATCGAAGAACACAACAATTACGCAGTCGATTTCATCAATGCTGTCCGCCGCATCAAACAAGAGTGCCCCGGCGCAAAAACCAGCGGCGGCGTAAGCAATATCAGCTTCAGTTTTCGCGGAAATGATCGCATGCGTGAAGCGATTCACAGTGCGTTTCTCTTTCATGCGGTCAAAGCCGGCCTCGACATGGGCATCGTGAATGCTGGGCAATTGGAAATCTATGAAGAGATCCCAGCTGAGCTGCTCGAACGGGTTGAAGATGTCCTGCTGAATCGTCGTGCAGATGCCACCGACCGCCTGCTCGAGCTCGCCGAAACCGTACGCGGTTCCGGCATGCAAAAAGCCGGTCAAGACTTGGAATGGCGAGAAGCACCGGTCGCAGAACGAATGCAACATGCCCTCATCAAAGGGATCGACAAGTTCATCGTCGAAGATACCGAAGAAGCACGCCAGCACTTCGACCGTTGCCTGCACATCATCGAAGGCCCATTGATGGATGGCATGCAAGTCGTTGGAGATTTGTTTGGTGCCGGCAAAATGTTTTTGCCGCAGGTGGTCAAGTCAGCACGCGTCATGAAAAAGGCAGTCGCGTACCTCGAACCCTTCATGGAAGAAGAAAAACGGGCAGCCGGCTTGGAGGGCAACTCAGCTCGCGGAAAATTCCTGATTGCCACGGTCAAAGGTGATGTTCATGACATCGGAAAAAACATCGTGGGCGTCGTGCTGCAATGCAACAATTACGAGGTCATTGATCTTGGCGTGATGGTCGATACTGAAACCATCCTCGACGAAGCCGAGAGCCAAAATGCTGACATGATCGGCTTGAGTGGCTTGATCACGCCCAGTCTTGATGAAATGGTTCACGTCGCCCGCGAAATGAAGCGTCGCAAGATGGCGATCCCCCTACTGATTGGTGGAGCGACCACCAGTGCAAAACATACGGCGGTGAAAATCGCGCCAGCCTGCGGCTCTGCTGTCGTTCATGTGCTCGATGCCAGCCGAAGTGTAAACGTTGTTGAGAAACTGATCAGTAAAGAGATGCGAGAAACGTTTCTCAGCGATAACGAAGTCAACCAGGCAAAATTGGTCGCCAGCTACGAAGGTCGCCAGCAACAGCTCGTCCCCTACGCGGAAGCACTACAAAAACGGTTCGCCAGCGATTGGCAAAATATCGAAATTGCCAAGCCCTCGTTTACCGGCATTAAAGTACTCGAAAACATCTCGCTGACAGAACTACGTGACTACATCGATTGGTCGCCATTCTTCATGACTTGGGAACTCAGAGGAAAATACCCCAAAATCCTCGACGACAGTGTAGTCGGGGAACAGGCCAAGGAACTGTTCGATGATGCCAATCAGTTGCTCGACCAAATCATCGCCAATGAACGACTGTCCGCTAAAGCCGTTTACGCGTTCTGGCCCGCTGCGAGTGATGGAGACGACATCGTCCTGTACACCGATGAAAAACGTCAGCAGGAACTGAATCGCTTTCATTGCCTCCGCCAACAATGGCAGCGAAAGGGGCAAAATGATTTCCGCTCGCTGGCCGACTACGTCGCTCCCATCGATAGCGGCCGAGAAGACTACATCGGTGGCTTTGCCGTCACGGCTGGAATTGGAGCCACCGAGTTAGTTGACAAGTACAAGGCCGAACTCGATGACTATCACGCCATCATGGTTCAAGCTATCGCTGACCGGTTGGCAGAAGCGCTTGCCGAATGGCTACACAAACGGGCACGAGATGAATGGGATTACGGGAACACCGAGGGTTTCTCCGCGGAAGACTTGATCGCTGAAAAGTACCGCGGCATTCGACCCGCGGCAGGTTACCCAGCCTGTCCCGACCACACCGAAAAGCGGACCCTGTTTGATCTGTTGCGTGCCGAACAAAACGCCGGCATCGAACTCACCTCCAGTTTTGCGATGACACCAGCGGCGTCTGTCAGTGGCTTGTATTTCTCCCACCCCAACGCCCGCTATTTTGCCGTCGATCGAGTCACCAAAGATCAGATGGAGAATTACGCGAAGCGGAAGGGAATCCCGATCGAAGAAGCGGAACGCTGGTTGGCGCCAAACCTAGCCTACGAGCCGGCCTGATGGCGATCTAAAACAACGGCTCGAAGTGATGCCAGCGATATCCACCTGGCAATCGTTCCGAGGGTGCAATCTCGAGATGGATGACACGACGATGCAAGGTGG
Organism: Rubripirellula sp.; assembly: GCA_029245125.1. GTDB lineage: Bacteria > Planctomycetota > Planctomycetia > Pirellulales > Pirellulaceae > Rubripirellula. The sequence goes on along the minus strand of JAQWPZ010000112.1, from coordinate 31,507 downwards.
TTTTCGGATCACACGCTCGACTACCGTGAACAAGCAGCGGTCGCATGACAAACACATCGCCCGCGTGACAATAAATTGCTTCCGCCGACGCAGACGAACTGGCACCAACTTCGCGGTGAGAACCCGGAACCACAACGAGAGGGCCATTCCCCTCGACCATCGGATCTAAATGAATCCTCAGCGTCAGCATAGCGTGCAGTAACTCTTGCGTCGCTTCCACGTGTGGAACACCACCCTTGCGTGTCGGCTTTGAAAAGGGGCTAGCGGGCTCCCGATGCTCGGCGACCGCAATGGTCAAGTCACGGTGCAATGCCAAAGCCCATCCCTGGCCGGGCGGTTTATCGAAGTACAGTCCTCGCACCAACCCAGCCTGGTCGCCGACAGACTGCAGGATCAAATCATTGATGCGTTGATCTTCGGTTACTTGCCTCCAGTCACTCCAGAACGACAGCAGATTGCGACCACCAACGACCGATCTGGATTTCCGCTGGTTCTGATTGAGTCGCTCGGTGTGTCCTTCCCTGCTAATGGACGATTGGTGATCTCGCTGCAATGCTGCGAGGACTTGATTAGCGATCGACTTGCAGCCCGCGTTGGCAATCACCTTATCAATAATCACATATCCGGCTTGCTCTAGGCTCATGGCGAATTCTTGGTGTCTCTTGGATGAATAGGTGAACCTGTTCCTGTCAATCTTGCTCTGTGAAGATAGCCGGCCGAACGAGGCCGGCCTCTCGTGTGGCTCCTCTCGCATGGCTTCTGATCGCGTGTCCCGTTTCTTATCGGGTAACCCGTTCTGACGAGGCAACCCGGCATTTGGCCGTTTTCGCGGTCTTCCGCCCCGCCGTTGGGCATCGCTAATTTTGGTTGACACCCCATAGGTTTGGAAAGTTTCTCCGCCTGCTTTCCCGCGAAATGCATTTTGGCCACTGTTCAGTTGGCGGCGCATGGATATGTTTTTTATATGGAAATTTCAACTGACTTGGCCAACCGCGTCATGCGGCTGGTCGTTTCGCCAGACTACCGGCCGAGCAAACCGAAGCAAATTGCAGCCCAATTGCACCTCGAGGATGAGGATTACAGGCAGCTGCGACGCGTCATCAAACAGCTCGTGCTCGAGGGGCGTCTGATCTACGGCTCCAATCACTTCGTCATCAGCCCGGGTGCCATCGGTGGTCCGAGCGACCGGCTCGAGGGAAAGTTCCAGCGAGCGATGGGAGGAGGTGGTTTTGGATTTGTCCGCCCCAACCATTCTGAAGATTCCGATACCAGAGAAGATATTTTTGTTCCGCCTGGATCGACGGCCGGTGCGTTGGAAGGCGACCAAGTTGAAGTCAAGGTACGTCCGAGTCGCCGTGGCGGAAATGAAGGCGAAGTCACCAAGATTCTGCAACGTGCGCGGCGGCAATTCACTGGAACGTTTCGCTACATCAACAAACAACCGACCGTCATCCTGGACGGGACTCCGTTTGAAGAGCCAGTAACCGTTGGTGACGTGCGAGGCATTCAACTCGACGACGACGACAAAGTCTTCGTTGAAATGGTCGAGTTCCCCGGTGAAGATGGACATGGTGGTGAAGCAGTTATCCTGGAGCGATTGGGGAGCAACAAAAATCCAGCGATCGACACCATTACAATCATGCGGCAGTATGGATTGCCGGATGACTTTCCAGCTGAGGTGATCAACAATGCGCGCGAACAAGCGGATGCGTTTGTCGACGACGCCCCGCCCGCCGATCGGCTTGACCTAACGGACAAGCTGACCATCACGATTGATCCATTTGATGCCCGCGATTTTGATGACGCGATTTCACTCGAACGCGAACCGGGACGCTGGCGACTTTGGGTGCACATCGCTGATGTCAGCCATTTTGTACCGCCGGGAAGCCCGCTGGACGAAGAAGCAAAAAAACGGGCGACGAGCGTTTATCTACCTGATCGCGTCATCCCAATGATCCCCGAGATCATCAGCAACCACTTGGCGAGTTTGCAACCGGAGCGGATACGCCTGGTGAAGACCTGTGAAATTGAATTCTTGGATGATCTGACAATTACCCATACCGAGGTACATAACGCCGCGATACGAAGCGACCTGCGACTTAACTACGAGCAGGTCGACCAATTCTTGGCAAACCCAGAGTCGTACAACGACAAATGGGGCGAGCCAATTTGCGAATTACTGAGCCAAATGCATCCGTTGGCAATGAAGCTGCGCAAATCCCGCTTTGCGGCCGGTGCGTTGTCGATGGATATGCCGGACATCAAGCTTGACCTGGACAAGAGTGGCAAAGTCAAAGGCGCGTTCCGAGTTCACCACACCGAGAGCCATCAGATCATTGAAGAATTCATGCTGGCAGCGAATCAAGCTGTCGCGACGTGGCTCGATGATCTGAAGCTTCATTACCTGCATCGAATTCACGCCCCACCTGAACGACGGAAACTTCGGCAACTCGGAAACTTTGTCAAAGACCTCGGCATCAATGTTGGCTCCATCGAAAGTCGCTTCGAGATTCAAAAAGTGCTTGATTCGGTCGCCGAAACACCGCTTGAAGATGCTGTTAATTTTGCCGTGTTAAAGAGCATGAGCAAAGCTGTTTACGGACCTCAGGTCGAAGGTCACTACGCGCTGGACATGGATCATTACTGCCATTTCACCAGCCCGATCCGTCGCTACCCCGATCTGAATGTCCATCGCCTCATTCAGCGATTGTTAGAGAAAAAGCAGACCCCCGACGAGGCTTATCCAACGCTCATCAAACTGGGGTACCATTGCAGTGACATGGAACGAAATGCTGCTGCTGCGGAACGTGAACTGACCCAGTTGAAGCTACTGCACTACCTGAAAAAGCACGTCGGCGAAACGATGGAAGCAGTCATCAGTCGCGTTTTTGCAGACGGCCTGCATGCTCGGTGCACGAAACTGCCGGTGGATGGATTTGTTCCAATCACCACGCTACCGGACGACAAGTATCGGTTCGAGCGACGGGGGCAGATGATCATCGGATTCAAAGCGGGGAATCGCTTTCGATTGGGCGATCAGCTAACCGTCAGGATTGCCAAAGTCGACTTGCAAGATCGGCAACTCTTCTTCGACGTGCTCAAAAATCACTCAGCCCGCAGTGAACCAGGCTCGTCCACGCAGAGCACCAAGACGAAGCCGAGCCACAAGGGGAAGCGAAAAAAAGATCGACGAGACAAGAAGAAGCGAAAAAAGAGACGCTAACGATTGCTGACCATGAAAGTCGCCGATCAAACTCCGACTTGTGATCGCCATCGTCGACGCGCGCATCAACCTGTTACGCTGTAAAACCTCGTTAACGACAGCCGTGATGGACCAGCGGCGAACCAGAAAGTGAATTCATCTGAATTTGGAGATCGTGATGAAAAAGCAAGTGCTGATGCTAGCCGGCTTACTTTTCTCGCTCGGGACAACTTCTTTCGCGAGCCAACAGCTCATCGCAGCTGACGCGGTGACCAAGGAAACCAATCCACTTTCGCCGCTAGCCATTCGCTACGAGAAATCGGTGAAATCGTTTCAAACTATCGCCAAGCGGGTGCGAGGGATCGATCGAGCCGATCAGACACTTGTCAACCGTTTAAACGATGCCGCTGAACGATTGACGAAAGCCGCCAAGAACCCGCGTTACCTCAATCAGCTTTATTACCGACTTCGAGACGTTCTCAAGCTCCACAATGAGGTCGAAGCTCGTTTCCTTGCGAAATACACGCTTCACCACGACTTGCTCAATTGCTGGCAGTCCATGAATCTTCAATTGGTACTGTTTTTCGATGAATACATCATCGAGGTCGATAACCCCAGGCATACTCGAAATGTTCAGCGTGTGAGGTCCAGTAATTCCCGCCGGGAAAAGTACCTGAAGTTCGAATCACCATTACCCAAACTACCACTGCTCCCCAGCAATTGGCTGCTAAGGGAATAGGATGATTTCATCCGCATAACAGTAAATCGAACGCAAATCAGCCCAACATTCGACCTTTCAGCGCGGTAAGCTTAGACAGTTCATGGCATCAGATCCCAAGATGGTTCGATCGTGCGTAATCTGCTTGTACTCGTCCTGCTTGCCCTGATTACCGTCAAGGCAGTCGCCGTCATCGCGCTCGGCCCGGTCCCGATTGAGCGTGACGCGTGGGGATACTGGAAACTGAGCACCTTGGTGATGGCGGGAGATTGGCTGATGCTGGCCGATCCGATTGCTTACCGCACTCCCATCTATCCGTGGTTCCTCGCCATCCTGCGTGCCTGCGCTGGCGAGTATGCCTTGCCAGCGATTGCCGTTGCCCAGTCCGCCCTGATGGTGGGGTCGATCGCGATCGCCGGACAAATGGCCGCTCGGATCACTCGCCTTCCCAACGCAATGGTGTGGACACTGCTCCTCACGTTGCCGGCGGTATCAGCATTCACTTACAACGCCGCCTTATTGTCGGAATCTCTATTCATCTTTTTATTGATGCTGCATCTACTGACGATGCTTCATTACGACGAAAACCCAAGTTCCAAACGAGCGGTGCTCGCTGGGGTAACTTTCGGATTGGTGCTGCTGACCAGACCGATCGTTTTGTTGCTGTGGCTAGCTCACATTCCTTTTGTTTTGTGGTCTCACTATCGTCGGCGTCGAAGAGTTGGCAAAGCGGCATCAGAGCGTGTGAAACTGCACGGACGCATCGGCCACGGGATGCTCGCCGCTTTTACGGCAATCGCGATCGTCACACCTTGGATCGCTCGTAATGCGATCGTTTTTGATGAGCCTTTCATTACCCAATTCGTCGGACGTAACCTTTGGGTCGTGACCTTCCAAGATGGCTCGGGCGCGGGACTGGAGCTACCAGCAACTGAATCAAGCGAACGGCTACAGCAACGGTTCAATCGAACAAGCACTGCGGATGCAGATTGGCGACTCACCTGGACGGTATCCAATGCGTTGGTTCAATCCGGATTAAGTGATCCGCAAACCGATCGGCTGATGCAGCAAGTATCACTCGATGCGATCAAGTCTGATCAACCGACCTTCGCTTACAAAGCGTTTCGGCGAACCGTCAATTTTTGGCGAGCAGCAGCCACCCAATTACCGGCCCAGGGAATGAAGGGAAATTACCTGGGAGAGTTGATTTGGATCTATAATATCCCTGTATTAGAAGCGGCAATTGAATACCGACTCAGCCAGTCTGTCCTACTCAACACGTTACTGACCGGCATGATCGTTGCCGCGGGAATCGTTTTGCTTATCAATCGCCCCTCGCGACCCTATGCATTCTGGGTGTTGATGATCTTGGCTTACTTTGCGGTCATCACCGGGGTTTTTGAAATCCCGCACTACCGTTATCGAATCGTGGTGGAGCCGCTCACAGCGGCTTTGGGCGGGGGCGCCATTGCAGTCCTGTTATCGAGACGTCGTAAACCGGCCTCGGTACTAACCAGTTCGTGAGAAAGTTTTTGGGTATGGGTGACGACATCGAGGTTTCCGTTGTGATGCCTTGCCTGAACGAAGCAGACACGGTTGGTGTGTGCATCGAAAAAGCGATTCGATCGATGAATGAAGCTGGCATTCATGGTGAGATTGTGCTGGCTGATAATGGCAGCACTGATCGCTCCAAAGAAATCGCTGAATCAATGGGAGCTCGAACCGTTGATGTTGTCGAACCGGGCTACGGGGCTGCCTTGATGGGTGGCATCGAAGCCAGCAAGGGTAAATTTGTCATCATGGGCGATGCCGACGACAGCTACGATTTTCTGGAAGTGCCACATTTCGTCGAAAAGCTTCGGGAAGGACCTGACTTGGTTCAAGGCTGCCGCCTACCGCGAGGTGGCGGACGTGTGATGCCAGGCGCGATGCCGTTTTTGCATCGCTGGTTTGGCAATCCAGCACTGTCATGGCTTGTGCGACGGATGTTCCGAATCCCGATTAACGATGTTTATTGTGGGATGCGAGGATTTCGGCGGCAACTTTACGATCGGCTCGACCTACGCTCTCCGGGCATGGAATTCGCCACCGAGATGATCATCAAGAGTGGCCTGCACGGCGCAACGATGGACCAAATCCCCATCACCTTACATCCTGATGGAAGACAACAACACGGTCCCCACCTGCGAACGTTTCGCGATGGCTGGCGGACATTGCGTCTATTCCTCGTGTTCAGTCCCAGATGGACCTTTTTCCGCCCCGGTTTATGCCTAATTCTAATCGCGTTGCTCGGCTACGCGTTAGCACTGCCTAGAGTCGAAGTCTTTGGCGCCGAACTCGATGTTCATACGCTACTGGTGGCCAGCTTACTGGGGCTGCTCGGTTGGCAGTGCATCCTTCTAGCGAGCTTGGCAAAGATTTTCGCCGCCCGCGAGGGAATGATGCCACCGAATGAAAGGTTGGAAAAGATCACGGTCGAGCATGGCATCGTGTTCGGATTGATCATGTCAGTAATCGGATCCCTATTAATTGCAGCCGTCATCTTTCGCTGGTGGCAGGTCGACTTTGGTGACTTGGATTATCCGTATACGATGCGGTTCGTGATTCCGGGCGTCATGTTCGTAGGCATCGGTTTTCAAACAGCAATGGCCGCCTTGATGGCGGGAGTCTTGAAGATGCATCGACACGATCCGTCACAACGATCCCCGATCTCAAACATTGAATCGGCTCACGAGTCGAACGCATGATCAATCCGATTCATTGGTTTCACGAGCGGAGCATCCACCAACGACGTATTGAGGTTTTAGCCAATTGGATCACAAACCGGCTACCCACCGGAGCCTCGGTGTTGGACGTCGGCTGTGGTGATGGTGAATTGGCGGCGAAAATCCAGAAACGACGTCCCGATCTAAAGATCAGAGGACTCGAAGTCTTGGTGCGTGGTGAAACAGCTATTCCAGTCGATGTTTTTGACGGCTGCCAACTTCCCTGCAACGACAATGAAGTTGATGTCGTGATGATGGTGGATGTTTTGCACCACTCTGAATCACCTCAACAACTCGTGAACGAATCAGCACGTGTGGCCAGTAATCAAATCCTGATCAAGGACCATTACCTGCAAGGCTTGGCAGCCTATCGCACCTTGGCGTTCATGGACCAGATAGGAAACTCGCGGCATGGAGTAGCAATCCCCTGCAACTACTTGGCTCCGGATGAGTGGACTGAGATGTTCCGCTGTGCAGACCTTCGAGTTCGAGAGTCAATCGATCAACTCGGACTTTATCCGCCACCGTTGAGTTGGCTATTCGAACGAAGGTTGCATTTCCTGGCTCTCCTAGAAAACATATCGCTATGAATGCGATCAAAGAAATACTTGCCGCGATGATACTGCTGAGTTCGACAAGCAGGTCACGCGAATGTGCGGCTCAACGAGAAAACCCGGCCTTTCAAGGCTTCGTACGCATGGAAAATCTGTGATTCGCCCTGAAACAAAATGGTGGCCACTTTTAACCCTTGGCATGCTGGGAGTTGCTGCGGGAGCACTGCTGCCATGGCTTCATTCGTTTCAAAACTTTCCTGACGAATCAATCGCCGTTTCCACAATTTACCGTGGCGATCCTCCTGGTGACATTCAGTATTTCCCCTTGATCTCGCAATTATCGCGAGGAACAATCACAGACGGCACGATTAAAGAACTTGATGGGAGCGTGCTCCGTTCCTTTCCACACGCAACCATCTTCCCTCATGCGATCTCGATTGCTGCGTTTGGGAGCTACGGATTTCTTGTCGCCGATATTGCTGTGACCGTCTGCTATTTCCTGTTGGTCGTTTTACTATTTCGAACGATGGGAATCCCCGAGCCTGCCAGCACCTTGGCAGGGTGCTTCCTGGCATTGAATATCCCCTTGAACCTGGTGTTCAACCTGACCCTCGGACCGGTCAGCAGCTCCTTTCCATTCTTGCCAGACGTCTGGGGAATGCGAATTCCACGTCCTTTCGTCTCTGAGCTCTTCCTCGTCGCCGCATTGATTGCGGTACTACGACTGCTAATTGCTGACCGAACAAAACGGAGTCACTGGCTTTGGCTGGCCTTTACCTTCGGTATCCTGCTGCAGGGCGATGTTTACGCGGCATTAACTTTCGCCCTGATCAGCCCCTGCTTGATCATTGTGATAGCACGACGTGATGGAGTACGACCAACGTGTCAAAACTGCCTGTTCGCCGGAATTTTATTTACCGTCGTCGTCGCACCGTTCCTGCTGCAGCGTTGGCTGGAGCATCCAGACATTCCGAATCGCTGGGGTGTTTTCGAACTGGATCGCATGGCTGGCTTCCGAACTTACTGGCGACAACTTGTTGCTCCCACGTTTGCCATTGCACTCGTCTTGCTCACACGAATTTCAATTAGCGGGCAAAAGCAACCATCGTCCGTCCTGAGACATAACGATCATGCGTTTTTGCGAACGTGGTGGTTTTTAGCCATGCTGCTTTTTGCTGCATTTTCTTGTGCCTCAATTTCGATACTGATTCTTGGAAAGACGATTCAGCCTTATCACTTCAATGATCGTGCTGAACGTCTATGTGGATACGTTGTGATGATCTCTTTCGCGTACTTAACCATCGCATTCTGCGAAAGAACAAAGTGGAAATCCATCCCTGACCGATGGAAAGCGAAAGCAATCAACGGCTTACCCTATGCAGCGATGACAGCACTTTTTTTCGTGGTCTTGGGATACAACGCACTTGCCCAGAAGAATCAGAATCAAACAGTCAATCCAGTCCGCAGCGTCTACTATGCGCATGCGACTGACGTTGATCCATCCTACCGAAGCGAGTTCTCCGAACTCACCCAATTTATGAAAGCGAATCTTCCACAAGATGCTGTGGTTGCCAGCTTTGATCATCAAGTTTTCGCTTGGTGGCTCACATTTCACGGACGATACTGGTTTCTAGTGGAGCCTTTTGTTTCAAGCATTCCAGATCGGGAACTGGAGTTGCGTCTGTCATTGCTCTGCAATTTACTGGGAATGTCAACGGAGGATTTCTTGGCATTCATTCAGACCCCGATTGAAAGCCAACCCAACATCCACGGCTACGTCAACGTTTTCTGGCTTGGATTGGCAAAGTACCAGGCCTCGCGTCTGCATACCTTCGCACCCAGCGAAGACTACACCCCAGAACAGCAGCAACTAATCCCGAATTCCGACTACACTTGGCAAACGATCATTCCACAGAGTGAACTGAGTCGTCTGGCCAAACAGTATGGCGAGATCACCATGTCGGACTGGGAAACAAGGTCAATTGATGCGATCGTACTGAGCAATGGCATGCCGGAATTACCCTGGGCGCCACCAACAACCGATTGGGAGTTGGTTTTCCAGAACAATGCGTTTCGATTGTTCACAAGAATTCAGTAACACGAGCACGTTCCATGACGTCGTTTTGCGCACTGCAGATCGTGATCCCGGTCTATGAAGACTGGGAATCAGTAACTCGCCTCCTACCCATGGTTGATGACCAACTGGTGGCTGCAAATATTTCTGCTGACATCATGCTGGTAGATGATTGCTCCCAGCAGCCTCGACCGAGCAGCTGGAAAGTGCCGGGGAAAGGCATTCATGCCATTCGCGTGCTGAGACTCAAACGAAACCTCGGACACCAACGCGCTATTTGCATTGCCCTCTGCCACCTCAATCAGCAGATTGAATGGGAACGCGTACTGATTATGGATGGCGACGGCGAAGACGCTCCTGCGGATATTCCGAAACTGATCGCTGAACTGAAAGGGAACGACACGGCGAGGGTGGTATTTGCTGAACGCACAAGACGTTCCGAAGGCTACCTCTTCTCGTTCTTTTACTTCCTGTACCGCGCACTGCATTGGATACTCGTGGGCCACCGGATTCGAGTAGGAAACTTCAGTGTCATGGACAGGCAGTGTCTGGAAAGCCTCTGCGTTTCATGGGAACTGTGGAACCACTACGCAGCCGCAGTATTTGCTTGCCGACAACCAATGTCGTTCGTCCCGACCGCAAGAGGACAAAGGCTGGCCGGAAAATCGAAAATGCGGTTTGCGGATCTCGTGATGCATGGACTCAGCGCTCTGTCGGTATTTTCAGATCGCATCAGCACAAGGTTGCTACTGTTTTCGGCAGCGGGCACCATTATTGCCAGCGTCGGATTGCTCGCGGTGACAACGATTCGTCTGTTGACGGACTATGGCATTCCTGGCTGGGCAACCAATGCGTTTGGAATATTAACGCTGCTGCTTGTACAGATTGTTGCGTTCATTTTAACAGCCTGCTTGGTTGTCCTATTCACTCGAGGACTCAGCCAGTTCATTCCATCGCGTGACTTTGAGCACTTTGTTCTACAGGTGGAGGAACTAACGCATGGCTGAAAAACCAATCGCTCAAAACTTGCGAGAAGAGACACCCTTCGAGTACATCGGCGATGAACTCGAACTCTTTTTACATGCCAAGAATTGGAAACGTTATTTCGCAAAGCGTTTACGTCGCTACATCAAAGGTGATGTTCTGGAAGTCGGCGCAGGCCTGGGGGCAAATTCACCCTACCTGTATCGCGAGGATCTGCAACAGTTCCTCGCCCTCGAACCAGATCCAAAACTCTGCGATCAATTCCGGCGGCGGCAAGAGCGTGGACTCGTTCCAGCAAAATGCGACCTCCTCGAAGGAACGCTGCGAGACTGCAATCCCAGTACGAAATTCGACACCATTCTCTATATAGATGTCCTGGAACACATTGAACACGATGCAGCGGAAGTGAATCTGGCGATCGAACGCCTACGCCCCAACGGTTGCCTTGTTGTACTTTGCCCGGCGCACAACTGGCTGTACTCACCATTTGATGATGCCATCGGCCACTACCGTCGATACGACAAACAGATGTATCGAGAATTATCAGCTTGCGCACCGCTGCGAATCGAATACTTGGACTGTGTCGGCTTATTAGCTTCACTTGCGAACAAGTTTCTCCTGAAACAGCCTTACCCGAATGAAAACCAAATCCGACTGTGGGATCGTTTTTTTGTTACTCTGTCGAAAGCGTTCGACCCGATAAGCTTTCACCGTTTTGGTAAATCGATCATCGGAGTGTGGAGAGTTTGAAAACATCCGCGGCAACTTGAGCCAAGGTGACTCAGCCTAAAGACGCTGAAGGGGCGAGGACCTGCGTGACCTCAATCCAATGGATCGAATTCCAGATCGAAAGCAGCAGCGACAGCGGCGTTCGTCAATTTCCCTGAATGGATATTGATTGCCTCTCGCAATGGACCTTTCTCTGCGATCGCCTCATCCAATCCCATTGCGGCCAAGCGAATGATCCAAGACAGCGTGGCGTTACACAACGCAAAGGTACTGGTTCGCCCAACGGCACCCGGCATATTCGCAACGCAATAGTGAACGACGTCATCAATGACATACGTGGGCTGACTGTGTGTAGTCGGACGACTGGTTTCAACGCAACCACCCTGGTCAACGGCGACATCGATCACGACGCTACCATGCTTCATTCGTTTGAGATCCTCAGCGCGAACAAGTTGTGGTGCTTTGGCCCCCGGAATCAGAACTGACCCGATGACCAAATCTGCTCGCTCCAATTGCTCCAGCACCGTGTGACGATCGCTGTAGAGCATATTCACGTTTGCGGGCATCACATCATCGAGATACCTCAGCCGATCAAGGTCGACATCCAAGATCGCCACATCGGCTTGGAATCCGGCCGCAATCCGGGCTGCATTCGCTCCCACCACACCGCCACCCAAAACCGTAATGTGAGCTGGCGCGACACCCGGTACTCCACCCAACAAGATCCCCCGTCCCATCTGCGGGCGTTCCAGATACTTAGCACCCTCTTGAACACTCATCCGGCCCGCTACTTCACTCATCGGTGTGAGCAGCGGCAACCGCCCCTTCGCATCCCGCAATGTCTCGTAAGCGATGCAGGTGGCTCCCGACCCTTGCATCGCAACAGTCAAATCATGGCTGGCCGCAAAATGAAAATAGGTAAAGACCATTTGGCCGGGACGAATTTTCGCATATTCATCTGGCTGCGGCTCTTTAACTTTTACAATGAGATCAGCTTGCGAAAACACTTCCTCACTGGTGCTCACCAAATCCGCGCCGGCTTGCTTGTAGTCGTCGTTAGGCAACCCCGATCCAATCCCTGCATCAGATTGCACGATGACCCGATGCCCACGGGCGACAAGTTCCTCAACGCCAACAGGCAACAAGGCGACCCGATACTCGTCGGTCTTTACTTCAGTTGGTACACCAATGATCATGCGGATTCCTCGTTCGATTGGTCTGGAAGCCGTACTTCCATAGGCCGGGATTCATTCGATAATTGTTCTAAAGCCGTCGTTAACCGATCTCTCAGTAGGTTCAGCAACGGATCAGCTTGCCCACGCGGGGCCTTCTCTGCAGGCACAACGATTGGTTCATCAAATTGGATCACCACTTTGAGTGGGACAGAAGCATCCGCCTCACCAAAAAACGTCTCCTGCATCCGCTGAATCGTTTCCACAATCCGCGTGTCAGTCACCTGCTCTGGCTGCAGGTAACAATCGGGATAGGAAAGTAGATCTTGAGCCAATTCAGCGGCAACCGAATCGTAACGCAAACGCTTTTTTTCTGCTGCACCCGCATTGGTAGAAAAATACTGGCTAATTATTTCTGTTCGAATACCGCGAACACGATCACGCACTTCACCAGACTTGCCTTTTGAGAAAATCCGCTTTTCAACCCGTGTGAGCAGAAATTCAATGAGCTGATCTCGGCGGACGGAAAGATCACCACTTTTGACTTCACGAAAATACTCGATTTCTCGCAACGAAAGCAGCGCCTCTGCTAAGTGCACCGTGCGTTCCCAGATCCCTTCATCCAGCGGTTTAAGCCAACCAATACGCTGCTCAATTCGGCTTAACTGCTGATCCGCCCAGCCGCACATGTCTGACACACAGAGATACTTGATTGCGACAGGAATCATCACGACTTGTCCACCGCTCGTTTTCTTTCGTCTTCGTGCGGCTGTTCGAGCGATAAATGACACGCCCTCAAGCAGAGGCTTTAATACGTCATTCGTGCGATTTGTGGTGCCCTCTGGGAACAATATCAATGGCCGTTCTGCATCAGCCAGCACACTGACAGCAGTATCAAGCGACTGTCGGTCAACGGCTTCTCGATTGATACTGAAGGCCCCCATCTTCCTTAGTGCAAAAGAGTCAAAACTGCTTTGATTGAACAAATGCCATGATGCCATCGCGTAGACATGCGTCTTTACCTCACGGGCCGGCCATCCAAGAACCAATGGATCGGCGTACCGGCAATGATTGGGAGCCAGCAAAATCCCATCACCACGAGCGAGTGCCTCACCAAAGTGATCCAAGCCTCGGCATTCATGGTCAACGACACCTTCCTTGCGACGCAGGTATTGATCGACAAGGCGTAAGTGCTGGATTGCAGAGGGCCATCCATTGCCACGATGTGGTGGCACAAACTCGTACGGCTGATCAAACACGAGGCTCATGTCAGAATCCGAGTAAGCAGAGATTGCTAAGAATGCACCGAATCAACCAGTGACTCGCGCCACAAAGAACCCAATCGCCAATGCCACGATGACCAGAGTAGCCACCAATGCAGTGGTCAGCAGCGGATCCAGGCCGCGACTTCGATTGGGTCGTGATCCGCCACTACTAGCTCGCTGTGATGGAACAATATCAGAATCCTCTCCGAGCTGGACGCTTGATGGCCCACCCGTCGCCGCCTCGCCCCTCGAAACAGACTCAATTGTCCGTGCTGCGGCACGCGAGCTTGATCGATAACCCGATTCGACCTGGAGATCGATAAAGCTGCCATCGATCAGATCCGGTCGTGGTTTCACGTCAACAAGACGACCGCTGTCACTGGGGGAGATACCCTGACCACGGATCAATTCCTTGCGAGCACTCGCAAGAGTGTCATCATTCTTGTTTGTGAGCGTGTCGCCTTGCTGGTCACTTGAACGCCGCGGGCTTTCGAGCGAGATCGATGAGGAAAAGTCATCATCGTAGTCATTTGGCGCTGCACCTAAGCCGGCAGTAACTTTGGCTCCCTTGGGAACCGCTGCCGAAAATTTCTCAAGTACATCAGCCACGTCAGCCGCTGATTGATACCGATACCTGGGATCCTTCTGGATCATCTTAACACAGATACCTTCTAGCTCTCCCGGGCAATCTGGTTGCAGTTCGCGAACCGGCTTTGGCATCTCCGTTTGGTGTTTTGCGATCCTTTGAGCTAGCGTTCCGTCGCTGAATGGTGGCTTACCGGTGAGTAAAAAGTAGAGCGTGCATCCTAGCCCATAGATGTCGGCACGATGATCAACGGCATGACTGTTGAGAGCTTGCTCGGGAGCCAGGTAGTCGGCAGTTCCGAGTACATTTTCATTGTTAGCAACTGTCAGTGATTCCTGGTCACCGGCAGTCACCAAGGCCAAGCCCATATCGAGCAGGCGAACAGTACCATCACTGTCAATCAAAAGGTTCGCTGGTTTAACGTCGCGATGAATGACGCCTTTTGAATGAGCGTGTTCCAAACCCCGTGCGGCTTGTGCGATCAGTCCCGCTGCAGTCGAGGGATCGACCGCCCCATCCCGTTTGCCCAACTGCTGCATATCGCTCCCATCCACAAACTGCATCACGATGTAGTGGACGTCACCCTCATTGTCGATGTCGTAGGCCAGCACGATGTTCGGATGATTCAGTGACGCGATCGCCTTGGCTTCCAGCTGGAAGCGTGCCAAGTAGGTCGCATCCTTCACTCGGCTCTTGGGGAGCACTTTGATCGCTCGCTTATCCCCCATGCGACTATGTTCGGCGAGGTACACACTGCTCATCCCGCCCGTGCCAATATGGCCGAGTAGTTTGTACTTACCGAGAAAGAACCCCTTGTACTTACCGTCCAACAATTTCTCGACGTGCCACTCGGTCAGCAGATTTCGCTTGACGAATATTCCGGCAAACTTCTTGGGATTGTCGGGAAGCGATCCACCAAGCTTGTTACGGACCTTGTCCACAAGCTGATCCAAAGCCTTGGCATCCACCAATCCACATTTGGTGACACACTCGAGGAATCGTTCCGATGTGACCTGTTGCGACATGGGCTGCCGACCGTGCCCCCATGGAGGAAGTGATAAGGATGTGAGAAGATAACCGGTTGCCGACGCTTAGTTCTACGACCAAAAACAGCGCCGGCTGGTCTGCGACGTGCAAAAAATCTCGCGTCGCACTAGTTTAATCGTAATCGCTGACTTTTGCGACGTGGAAGCGAGCAAGCAAACTCATCGGACGTGTCAGGATCGGAGTTTTGCTAAAACCAAGTTTTAGCCGAAAATGACTGAAATTGTCGAGCACAGCGAGATCTTGGAGATGGAACCCGAATTTTGTTCAGCAACGCTCGGGATCTTGACAAAATTCTGGGAACCCGGGCGTGTCAAAACCCGCTTGGGAGCCTCCATTGGAATGCCCCGCGCCGCAGCAATCCACCAGCTATTCGTCAGCCATCTCTGCAACCAGCTTGCCACCTGCGGTGAATGCCGTGAGATCTGCCTCGACCCGCCTGAACAAATCTCGACATTCCAACAGACGCTTGAAACCCTCGGCCTGGGGACAATTTGGCAAGTCACGGAGCAGCACGCCGGCTCACTGGGATCACGAATGCAGCATTGGTTTGAACAAAAATTAGCTGATCGCCCCGACAACGCCGCCATCCTGATCGGCAGTGACTGCCCAACACTTGGTACTGAAGAGATCGAAACAGCGATTCGGTTGCTTCAACACCATCAGATCGTGCTTGCTCCAGCGATCGATGGAGGCTACACGCTCATCGGGCTACGAGGACCTTGGCGGTCCGGTGAGAAAGGCCATGAACGGCTCTTCCAGCAAATTCCCTGGAGTACCGAGAGCGTACTCGAAATCACGCGAGAACGGATTCGAGAAGCAGGCCTCGCCTCGGCCGAATTACCTACCATGGATGATGTCGACAATCGCAAGGATCTCGATCACCTGCGACGCCAGTTAATTTCGAACGATCCACACGGTCTGCTCGACGGGATCAATCGCATTTTGGCAGATTGTGAAACGGAGGCGACAAACGAATGACGACTCAACGGAAAATAAGCATCATAGGCGGCGGCGTCATCGGCCTGAGTCTCGCTTGGGAACTTAGCCAACAGGGTGTCGATGTCACGATCATCCAGCGAGACACAGCAAAGCAAACGACGTCCTGGACTGCGGGCGGAATTCTACCGCCCGCCAATCTGGCTAAATCGCTCGACCCACTTGATCGACTGCGAGGCTTCAGCCACGAGCTTTATCCGGACTGGGTTTCCCGTTTGGAATCGGTCACCCAAATTGACTGTGGTTTCCGGCGGTGTGGTGGCTGGTATTTAGCGAATACCCCCGGTGAACGAGCATCAATGATCGGGATGACACATTACTGGGATGAGCTGGGCATTTCCTGCGAAGCTGTATCGCTTTCGGAACTAGGCGTGCGAGAGCCTCGACTCCAACCGTGGATCGAATCGCAACCATCTGCGGCCGCATGGTGGGTCGCTGACGAGTGGCAGATCCGGCCGCCGCATCTGCTCGAGGCATTGCGAGCGGCTTGCCAAACGACCGGAGTCCACTTTGTTGACAACACCACCGTCGGCCAGATTGAAACCGCTGACAGCGGGCCCCGCTACCGAATCGGCGATCAGTGGCAGACTTGTGATGACCTAATCTTGTGTGCTGGCGCTTGGCTGGGAAAGCTGGGTGAATCGATAGGACTGCGAAAAAGTGTGATTCCCATCCGTGGGCAGGTCCTGCTACTGAAAACAGAGAAGCCAGAACTGAAATCGATCATCAACGTCGGCCATCGTTATCTTATCCCGCGTGATGACGGCCACATCCTCGTCGGATCTTGTGAAGAGGAAACAGGATTCGAAACGGGAACAACCGCCGAAATGCTCGAAACCTTCAGCCAGTTTGCTGAAACATTGGTTCCATCTCTTCGAAACGCAGAACGTGCTGCAGCTTGGTCAGGAATTCGCCCGATGACATTTGACGGGTTTCCAATGATCGGACATGTCCCAGAGCAACCCAAGTTGTTCGTTGCTGCTGGTCACTTCCGCAGCGGTTGGCACTTGGCCCCAGCGACTGCAAAATGCCTGACGGCTTTGGTCCTCGGCGATTCACCGACGGTGTCGCTGGATGCGTTTAGCATCGGTTCGAAGCATATCAAATCTTAGCACCATGCCGCGATCTTAACTCAATGAACGAACATCATCACAGCGAAGAGGAAGCATTCACCCTCGACCCACCAGGCACCATTGTCGTGGTAGGGGCAGGAACAATCGGCATCGAAGCAGCTTTGTACGGCCGCTTCCTAGGCTACGACGTTCGGATTTTAGAAATGGACCGAATCGGTTCAAGCCTATTACAACGTCCCACCGAGAATCTGCCAGCAATGCCAAACCGTTTGTTGTCTTCGCTAGCAGAATCGGCATTGCAGGCCCAAAGAGGGGAAGCAATCGCAACAGTGCCTCCCACCAATCTCGGAGAATGGGTCGAGCAAGCACTAGAACCCCTGTGCGAAGTTGATCTACTTCGAGGGCGAGTCCAGCTTGACTCTCGTGTCACGGCAATCCGACAAATGCCTGCCGAGGCTGACGCGGAAGAGGACATCCCAGCTGATTTTGAACTCACCATTGCGGAACCGCCTGGAAGTGCGCCAACCGCTGAAGCCCAAATACTGACCGCCGAAGCGGTGATCCTGGCAGTGGGCAATCAAGTCTCCAATCTCCAACTCGGATTCCCCCCCCCCGCACCCTACTTCTTCTCCATCGGCACAAATCCCAGCAACGACTGGACAAACGATCTGCGAGCCGGCCTGAAAGAAATCACGCGGATTTACGCGGGGCTGGCTGGCCGAACCGCTTTGGATCTGTATCGTCCACGCCGCGTATGATCCGAATCTGCGGATTCTGCTTACTATGCCACTCGACATAGTAAGCGAAGCGAGTGTTTCTTTTTCACCACGGTCGTCTCTCCGTCTCAACGTGTTCTAACTTTCAAAGGTGAGTTGCATCGCTGCGACTGCAGCGGCAAAGCAACTCCCAAGAACGCACGCCACTTTTGGCGCGAGAACGCCCGGGGAACCCAATGATCAAGTTGACTCGACTCGACGGTGAGCCATTTGTGCTCAACGCGGATTTGATCCGATATGTGGAACGTCGCCCAGACACGTTTATCACTTTGACCAGTGGTGATCGAATTGTGGTGGCAGAATCGATGGATGAAGTGATTCGACAAGCTGTTGAATACCAGCAACAAAAGCACTTCATGCCAATCCCGCACAGTTCGCCAGTGCAGCACGACGAATCGATCTCATCCACAGCAACCTGATTCTGCAGATATAGACAATGGATATTGCAAGCATCATCGGGTTGATTCTCGCTGTCGGCCTCATCCTGGCGTCCATCGCGCTGGGAAATGCACCGTTCACCGCGTTTATTGACATCCCATCCGTCCTGGTCGTGATTGGAGGCGCGGGAGCTGCCGCGCTGATCTGCTTCCCAATGGGAAGCATGCTCAAGACGCCCCTGGTCGCCTTAAAAGTCCTGCTCAACAAGAGCGAAGATCGACTCGCCTTGATCAAACAGATCGTCGACCTTGCTGAAACAGCTCGACGGGACGGACTCTTGGCCTTGGAAACACGAATTACAGAAATCGAGAATCCGCTCGTTCGCACAGGCATTCAGATGGCGGTCGACGGAAGCACACCTGAGGTCGTCGAAGAAGTCCTCCGTACGGAAGTGGAAGCCATCGCAAATCGGCACCGCGAGGGCAAAAGCATCATGGAACAGCTCGGTCGCTTCGCACCTGCGTACGGAATGATCGGGACTCTGATGGGGCTGATCATGATGTTGCAAGACATGAGTGATCCGTCAGGGATTGGGGCTGGAATGGCCGTGGCTCTGATCACGACCTTGTATGGGGCCATCGTCGCGAATGTATTCTTCAGTCCATTCGCGGAAAAGCTTGGCTTCCTGAATCGCAACGAAATGATCAGTCTGGAAATCGCAATTCGTGGTGTAATGGCAATCCAATCCGGGGAAAGCCCCCGGGCAATCGACCAGAAATTGAAAACATTTCTACCGCTCAAGCAACGTGAGGCGGAATAGACATGGACGATGAAGGCGAAGATGAGATTGGCATCCCAGAATGGGTCGTTACGTTTGGTGACATGATGAGTTTGTTGCTAACGTTTTTTATCATGCTTGTTTCGCTGAGCGAAATTAAGGAAGAAGAAACATACCAAGCATTGGTCAATTCACTTCAACGCCAGTTCGGCTATGCGAAGACAATCGACGCATTAACACCGGGTGAGACGCGGCCACGCACCTCCGCGTTCAAGGTTCTAGCGACCACCGGCAGGGCGAAAAAGAAGGATACAGCTAAAGGCGGCGTCCCGGAAAAATCACCGACCGGTGAAGAGCCACAAGTCAGAATTATTCGACCAGGACAAACCACCGCGATTGGATCAGTCGTGTTCTTTGAAATTGGTTCCGATCGAATCGGCCCAACGGCAAACGCCGTGATCAAGAGTGTGGCCGAACAACTTCGCGGCAAACCTCAAAAAATTGAAGTGCGTGGACATGTGTCCGCCGAACTCGCAGCGAGAATGGAGGGAACCGATGAAGCGATCATGCTCGGTTTCCGCCGAGCAGCGACAGTTCGCCGTTTGTTGGTCGAAAGAGAAGGGATAAATCCAGATCGTTTTCGGATTTCATCCGCCGCCGACAGTGAGCCAATGAGCCGCACAGGTCGCAGCAGTGCAATCGCAAGAAATCCACGAGTCGAAGTCTTCATGCTGGACGAAACCGTTGAAAATCTCCAAGGTTCAACGGATGAGCGAAATGCTGGGACGGTTCAACTGAAAGATGCTTCACAAGGAAATCCCTGATGGCAGATGAAATCGAAAACGAAGAAAAAGAAACAAGCGATGAGGCAACCGATCCGCCTACCCGTGGCGGTGGTCGATCACTCATGCTCGCCTTCGTTTCTGTCGTCGTCCTGCTGGAAACCGCGATGTTCTTCTTCTTGGTGCCCAGCGCTGATGAAGTGAGCGCATTGGCTGAAGCCAGACTCATCAGCTCAGTTCAACAGGATGAGGACGCGGACAATGAGCAAGCCGTCGAAAAAGATCTCGTCAAAGAGTTCAACTTGGGAATGTACGGCGAAACGTTCAGCCCACGCGGAACCGAGAGGGTCTACCGAGTCGAGATTGACCTGTTCGGCACGTGTCGCCAAAAAAACTTGCCCAAAATGGAGTCAGAATTCGCGGAAAAACAGGGAAGACTCAGGCATGAAATCCGCATGAAAGTCCGCAATAGCGAACTTTCGGAACTGGAAGAGAATAATTTGGGCTTGCTGCAACGACGCATTTTGACGACATGTAATCACCTACTGGAGGACGACCTGCTGCTGAGCATCGGCTTCAAGAGTTACGAACTGACCGAGCAATAGGATTTCAGTCCGCGCGGGAAACATCGCGTGAAACATCTGCGGAGCGGACTGGGAGGGCCGAACATCAATCCCCTTCAAAGACGCTGACGCGTGAGAAGACACTGACAATTCAAATATCCAGGGAAGGATATCGAAGTGGCTGAACCAGCAGACGAACCAACGCAAAACCCTCAGCCAGAAACTGCCGGGTCGCCGACAGGCAACCAAGAGGGCCAAGCAGAAGCTGCCGCGACCGAAGCGATAACCGCTGAGCAAGACCCCGCCGGTTCCACTCCAAATCAGGAAACAGCGGTCGCATCCGACTCGGAAAGTTCCGAATTCGGCTCCGACAAAATTGAAAAGCTGCTCGATGAGGCGACCGAATCTCTCGAACAAGCCGCCGGCGATTCGGTCTCTACCCAAGCCGCCGAGGCTTTCAGCCTAAGTGACCTAACCGTGGATGCCGAATCAGATGGAAAGCAATCCATCGACTTACTCGGCGAAGTTGAAATGGACCTGCGGATCGAACTGGGGCGTACAGAAATGCGTCTCGAAGAGGTGCTGCAACTCCGCAATGGATCAGTTGTCGCCCTGGATAAATTGGCAGGGGATCCAGTCGACGTGTTCGTCAATGGACGATTGAT
This sequence comes from Rubripirellula sp., assembly GCA_029245125.1. Taxonomy (GTDB): domain Bacteria; phylum Planctomycetota; class Planctomycetia; order Pirellulales; family Pirellulaceae; genus Rubripirellula. The sequence goes on along the minus strand of JAQWPZ010000112.1, from coordinate 10,400 downwards.
CGCACGTGGCGAAGTCTTGGTCATGAACGATAATTTTTGCATTCGTGTCACTGAATTGGTTGGTGCTTGAATGACGGGACAATGGAGTGGCAGCATGAATCGAATCGCCATCAGCACGCTCGTCGTGATCGGACTGGGACTGGCAGTCAACAGATCATCGGCGCAACAAGTAACGATAGCGTCGCCAGAGGCAAGCGTCCTCCACCGGTCCTACGCATCGGTTGCTCCCAGCAGTACTCCCATTGAGCAAACTGAAGCGAGCACGATACCCGGCAACTTTCCATCGCTCAGCCCTCAATCTGCTTCCGAACAAGAAAGTGGACCTCGCAGCGAGGGATCCATCCCTTTCTCTGGGTCACTGATCACCGTTGGGTCTAGCTTGGCGGTCGTGCTAGGACTCTTTGCCGCTTTGGTATGGGTTACGCGACGGTTCGCAGCACGCTCAATGCCGCAAGGCGGCATTCCTACGGAGGTGATGCAGGCCTTGGGGAGTTCCCCCCTTGATCCGCGGACTCGCCTGACACTGGTACGCTGCGGCAATCGAATCCTCATCCTTGCGCAAACAGCGACCGGGGTCCAGCCGATATCAGAAATCAACGACCCGAATGAAGTGCGACAATTAACGGCTCTTTGTCTGAGCGACTCTAAAAAAGAGTTCGCCTCGACACTCCAGGCCATCGAGAAAGAGCAGGCCGCCGCTGACTATGTTGGTGGACCGATCGATACGCCCCCAAGGCGATCCCCAGGACGTCTCTTCACCACTGCCTAATTGCGGTGATTGCACATCGTGCATTGCCCTCTGAAGCAGCAGACTCTAGCACGCCTTCCATCCGGTGCTATTTGAGCCGCTGTTCCAATTAATCAAGCAACTCGATCGCCGCGTTTCGACACCGGCAATCAGTCTTGCTCAATCGCTGGAAACAATCCCGCGACGACGAAGCCATTCAGCGCACAACTCCGGCCATTGATCGGCACCTGGCTGTCCCGCTGCCAAACCAAGCCCGTGTCGACCCTTCGGAAAGAGATGGAGTTCCGCCGGCACTCCTTGTTCGAGACATGCCGAAAAGTAAACGACACTGTTTTTTGCGGACACAACTTTGTCTTCCACTGTGTGGAACAAAAAGCTGGGGGGAGTCGACGCGGAAACCTGCTGTTCATTGGACAGGAGCGTGACCAATTCCGGATCTGGATTTTCACCAAGCAGATTCCTTTGACTGCCGCGGTGGGTAAAGGATTGATCAAACGCGATTACGGGGTAGCACAGGATAGCAAAGTCAGGGCGTGACGAAGCACGCGCGATCAGGTCCAAGGAATTTGGTTTGGACTCTGCAAAATGAGTCGACACGGTCGAACATAAATGTCCCCCTGCAGAAAACCCAATCACACCAATTCGATTGGGATCGAGATTGAGTTCCTTCGCCCGAGCCCGCAAGGTTTGGATCGCGCGTTGAGCATCCATCATCGGGTAAGGGTGACCATAACCTTGCCCTTCATTTCCTTTACCGCGGAGACGATAGGTGCAAATCGCAGAAGTCACGCCAAGATCAGCAAACCAACGGGCAAACTGATAGCCTTCGTGATCCATGGCATGACCGCGGTAACCGCCACCCGGCAAAATCACGACACCTGCGGTTGGCTTATCGGAATCAACCTTGGTGATGATCAATTGCGGCACATCACCATCGCCACGTTGCTGCAACGACTCATTCGGCCACAGTGGTTCGGTGACTTGCTGGGCAAAGACCGGTGACAGATTGAGTGCCAAGGCCAGCGCAATAAAGAGAGTCGTTTGTTGCATTTCTGATCAACCGCGTGAATTGGCAAGGAGCAAAGACACGCAAGTCTAAGAGATAAATCAACGCAAATGTCAGCCTGCCAACAGTCTCCAGACCGACACTGAATCTCGACACTTCCGATGTGGAATTCGACAGAGCCTGACACGACAGTGGATGATTCGAAGAATGGGCAACCTCGGGATTCCCCAAGCATCGAAAATTGATGACAAATGCCGCGATAAAACGACGACATGGTTGTCAGCATCCCAGGCCTGCCAGTTCCTAGATCGGCCCCCTGCGTTTTCGCTGGGTCTGCTGGCCAGATCGATCCACCCTCGACACAAACACTTCCCAGCTAGTCAACTCGCAAAAAAACCGATATTACAGAGTAATTCGAACCCGAAATTTGGTCGCATTGTGTCGATAGCTTCTGATCCTGAGATCCCTCCGACCCACCATCATGGACTGAGATGGCGCATGTCGCTGTGGTGGACGATCCTGCAAACCGCATTGGAGGAACGACTCGTCTACCGCGGAGATTTCGCCCTGGGAACGCTGATGCGTTTTCTTCCGATCATCACCCAAATCTTTCTGTGGTATGCGATTTTTGATTCGATCGGTGCTGTCGAATCCAAGCCCGGGTCGGAGATCCAAGCGGTCCAGATCGGTGGTTTTGGGTTTCGCGAAATGGTCGCCTATTACTTGGTCACCATGATCGCGAGGGCATTTTCCAGTATGCCGGGACTGGCATCTGGAATTGCCCTACAAATCCGCGATGGCGAAATCAAACGGTACTTGATTCAACCGATCGATTTGATTGGCTTTCTGTTGCTTAATCGGATCGCGCACAAACTGGCGTATTACGCTGTCGCGATCGCCCCCTTCGCATTGGTGTTCTTTCTTTGCCGTGATTATTTTGTCGACGGCTGGCCACCGATTCATGTGCTAGTTGCCTTTACCGCTTCGCTCGTGATGGGATTCCTAATTGGCTTCTTCTTAGAAGCTGCAATCGGCATGATCGGGTTCTGGTTCTTGGAAGTTTCATCGCTCCTATTTGTCTATATGCTGTTCAGCTTTTTCTTGTCCGGACACATGTTTCCCTTGTCCCTTTTGCCGGACGGAATTGAATCCTTTGTCAATTTCCTCCCCTTTAAATATCTGGCTTACTTTCCCGCCGCAATCTTTCTGGGCAAGATCCCTGCAGAAGAGTTACCAACCGAAATGGCAATTGAAGCCTTATGGCTGGCTTTCTTCATTATTGTTTGCCGCACCGCCTATGCGAGAGGCGTTAATCGATACAGTGGGTACGGAGGCTAACGATGAATGCTTCGTCAACCGAATCGGTTCGGCCAAATTATTGGAAAGTCTTTCTTACGTTCGCCCGAAACAGCCTTGTGCGGGACATGACTTTCCGGGTCAATTTTTTCCTGCAATGCATCAGTAGTGTCGGCTGGACATTAATGAACGTTGGTTTTTACCTAATCATCTTTCAATACGCTGATACCATCGGAGAAGGAAGTGGTTGGGACCGTGATCGCTTTTTCTTGTTTATCGCGACGACGTGGTTCATTAACAGCCTCGTGCAAGCCTTCTTCATGCCCAATGCACAAGAATTCAGCGAGTTGATCCGCACAGGCGGCCTCGATTTTGCCCTTTTGAAACCGATCGATACACAGTTTTTAATTTCCTTTCGGCGTATCGATTGGAGCGCTCTCTCAAATTTCCTCGCTGGAATGGTGATCGCCGGGGTCTCCCTGCATGGACTGGCGACGCAGGAAACCGATCCGATGATTCCATCGCTCGGCTCCGTTGTGCTGTACCTAGTCTTTGTTGCCTGCGGAGTGACCATCATGTACAGCCTGATGATCTGCCTGAGCGCGACGAGCATCTGGCTCGGCCGCAACCAGACGCTTTACAACTTCTGGTTCTACATCACCAACTTCAGTCGTTACCCAATGGAAATATACAATCACGGACTAGGCAAACCACTTTATGGTTTCTTCACGTTTGTGATCCCAGTCTTGTTGGTCGTCAATGTCCCCGCCCGTCTGATTGCCAAACCGGTCAGTCCGCGGACAGGGGCCGAATGGATGCTAGTAGGCTGGGCTCTCGTTGCAACAGTCCTAAGTGTTTGCGTGAGCCGCTGGGTATTTGGCCGTGCCTTATCCAGCTATCGAAGTGCCAGTTCTTGATCCTCTTTTTTCGCATCCGTCGTGCAATGCTGCGGAACCGTGCAAAATGCGTCAGAATTGATTCGTCCGTGCCCCTTGAAGGATATCCGGTGCTAACAAGTATTCATCGAAATGTCGTTTTCCTTATGGTTTGCAACCTTTGGTTGCCCCTGGTTGACTCGCAACAATCGGCCGTCGCCAAACCACCAGGGATTGCCCAGGAAGCAGTGCAGAACACGACCCAGGACAAGAAACTGCGGGCGGCGATTCTCCCCTTGATTGAGACGCATCGTGGTGACGTCACCATCGCTATTCGACATCTCGAAACGGGCGAATCCTTCACGCACCAAGCCGATCAAATCATGCCAACGGCGAGCTTGATCAAGTTGCCGTTACTGGTCGCGGTTTATCAACTCAAACAGCAGGCACAACTCGACCTCGGCAAAATGATCCCGCTTCGCGAGGAAGATACCGTACCTGGATCCGGAATACTGCGTGATCACTTTTCAGTCGGCGCTATGTTGTCAATGCGTGACTACGTCCGTTTGATGATACGGTATTCGGACAACACGGCAACTAATATCGTCATCGACCAAGTCGGCCTGCCGACCACGACACAAAAAATGAACTCTCTGGGGCTGGCAAATACCAGGCTTCATTCCAAGGTCTATCGTGGTGACACCTCGATCGATCCAACTCGAAGCAGTGAGTTCGGTCTAGGCAGCACAACAGCATCTGAAATGGTGCAACTTTTAGCCATGCTCCAGGATGGTAAATTTGGGAATCAGAAAGCAACAGCGGAAATGCTGGGGCACTTGATGGCATGCGATGATCGATCAAAGCTCGCCCGTTTTTTCGATCCTTCAATCGAATTCGCGCATAAAACAGGTGCTGTATCCAATTGCCGCGCTGACGCTGGCATCCTGTTCACCGCGTCCGGCCCGGTCGCTCTTTGCGTGCTGACTAACAAGAATGAGGATCGGAGTTGGACGGACGACAATGAAGCGGAAATCCTCTGCGGCAAAATTGGCTTAGCCGTGCTCGACCGATTCGGTACCGAAGACACAGCAAGACCTCTTCAATTCGGTGCAACAGGTCGCCTAGTCGAATCACTTCAACGCACCCTAAACGGCAGGCTGAAACCGACACCAAGCCTGGCAATTGATGGTGACTTTGGCCCGGCAACACAGGCCGCAGTCGAGCGTTTCCAACAAGCGAACTCACTTTCCCAAACAGGGATCATGACCCCAGAAACGTGGAACTCACTGGGAACTCTAATTGAACAAGATGATCCCATCCCGCCTCCTGAGATTGTCAACTCAGAAATTTTCCCCAAGATTCCAAGACCTGCATTAAGCGCTCCGCCAGTCGTGACTTGCAAAGCCTGGGTGATCGGTGATCGAGAAGGGAACCTTCTTTGGGACCAGCAAGGCAGCCAGAAGCTCGAGGCCGCCAGCACGACGAAAATCATGACCGCGCATATCGTGCTGAATATGGCGCAGAAAGATCCTGATGTCCTAAACGAACTGATCACCTTTTCGAGAAAAGCTGACGAGACAGTTGGCTCAACCTCGGGCATCAGAGAAGGTGAGAGTATCGAAGCTGGATTGCTCTTGTATGGCTTGTTGTTACCGTCAGGAAATGACGCGGCGACCGCCCTGGCTGAGCATTTTGGAAAATCCTTCGTGGAGATATCCGAGCAGGATCCCATCGACGGATTTGTGCTGGAAATGAACCGCGAAGCAAAACGTCTCGGATTACAAAGCACCCACTACACAAATCCGCATGGCCTTTCGAATCCCGAACATCTGATCTCTGCAGCCGATCTGCTTCGACTGAGTGCCGTCGCGATGAAGCATCCGCTGTTTCGAAAAATCGTTGCAACACGGCAGTTCGGTTGCCAAGTCAAGAGTTCATCAGGTTACGCCAGAAACTTACGCTGGAAAAATACGAATCAGCTGCTAGCCGTCGATGGTTATCAAGGCATCAAAACCGGGACGACATCTGCCGCTGGTGCTTGCTTGGTTTCTATGGGAAACAATTCAGGAGAGGATCTGATTGTTGTGGTTCTTGGTGCTCAGTCATCTGCGGCCCGCTACGCAGATACAAGAAATCTTTTTCGCTGGGCATGGAGTCAACAATCTCCTTCGGCAAAGTGATGGAAACCGTCAGATCCATACTATGAAAACTTCTCGCCAATAATGCATGGTGTACGACGAACGAAATGAAGAGTGAACAAATCACGCCTAGATCTCAACAAGGCTATTCCAATGCCAAATACTGATAACCAAGCACTTGACGGCGGGGCAAGCTTTCGTGCTGAGGACTTAACGCGGCCCGCCCGCACGCTGCTGCTTTATTATTTACTCTGCAGTCTCCTTTCGGGACCATTTTTCCCGATCGCGTTCGTGCCACTATTTTGCAAATACGCCACACTCCGTTACCGCTTTGATGACAGCGGAATCGCAATGCAATGGGGAGTTTTGTTTCGACGTGAAATTTATTTGACCTATCGCCGCATTCAAGATATTCACCTGACTCGCAACATCATTCAGCGGTGGATGGGTCTGGCAACGCTTGCTGTTCAAACAGCATCAGGAAGCGCTACACCGGAAATGAGTATCGAGGGTATTCTGCAGGCAAAAGACCTTCGCGATCACCTTTACGGAAAGATGCGAGGCTCACTTGGTCACTCCCAACCAGAGCCCGACAACACTTCTAATGACGACCTAGCATTGGAATTACTGACTGACATTCGCGACAACCTCCATCAACTTGTTCAAGCAGGAGGTCGCCATGAGCAATAAGCCACAACCGAGTCTCACTTGGGTCTATGAAGGTGTCTGGGGATTATTGGGCAAGCTGATGTGCGTCCCACGTGATGCGCCGCATCTACCCGTGATGGACCACGAAGAGATCGATTCCAGAAAACCTGCGGCCGGATTCCTTCGATATTTGAAGTTCGAATGGGCCATTGCGATGGCATTCCTGTTCCTCCTTGCCGGCGGTGCCACAATCGCCATTGTCGCGAATAAAAACGTCGGTTTTTCCATACTCGCCATTCCAGTCTGGCTGTCATTTTTTGGGCTAGCGCTCGTCGGATATTTGGCCATCTACCTTCGATATGACACCACCTGGTATGTATTCAGTGACCGCAGCATGCGGCTACGTCGAGGTGTCTGGTTGATTCGCGAGTCCACCATTACCTACGAGAACATCCAAAATGTAAAAGTCTCTCAAGGTCCACTGCAGCGTTTCTTTGGGATTGCGAATGTGGTCGTAGAAACGGCGGGCGGCGGCGGTGCAACGCAAGAAGGTGCCCAAGGAATGCATGCTGGATTGATCGAAGGTGTCTCGGATGCCGCTGAAATCCGCGATTCGATCATGGCCAAAACCCGCGTCGCCCACACAAGTGGTCTTGGTGATGAGCATGATGAAGCTTCGAACCAAAACAGCGGCAAGACGGCGTGGACCGAAGCCCACCTGGGCGTCCTGTCCGAAATCCGCGAGCTATCCGCCCAACTCGGCCGCTGAAAACTCTCGCCTACTGAGAATGTTTATCACGCACGCATCTCAAATCGTTCGATCGCAACAAGGCATTGCGATGAAGAGATGGGGCTTGGCATGAATTCAATCATCACACATTGACAAGGCTTTCAATCCAAGAAGCCGATTTCGAAAAACTGGATGCCCAATTGATCCATTAACGAGAGAACTGCCGATAGTGGTCCATCATTTTTTCTCGCTGTGGGGCGTCCCCCTTCGTCACACGAAAGCGGTATCGGAGCGTCACCGTTTCACCCTTAGCAATTTTGAGCACGGTGAAAGGACCAAAGCGACCATAATCACGATAGGCTGACCATACTGCGCCTCGAGGATTCGATGGGTGATTCATATGCTGCACCGTCCACATCTGATCATCGATGTCAAAACTGGCTGCAACCCACGGAAGATCTCGGTCTTTCTTCGGGTCGATTCCCATTTCATGAAAGGTGTAGGTGGCTGACTGATTCTCGGCCACTTTCTGTGATGGCCGAAATTGCACTCCAGCGTGTTCCGGGTCCCCCCCCAGCTTCAGGTCACCTTGCTTCGCAGTCAACGCAGTTGTGAAGTCGATCAAGGCGTAAGAATCTGACGATTCGAGGATTTGGTAAGTTCGCTTTTCCTCGATCAATGTCTGACCGTCGACACCGACCCAGGATATAACGCTCGTGATTATTGCGCCATCTTCGCTGCCCTCCGTGCTTAAAAATTCCTGATGCTGCTGCAGCGTGTTCCGAACGTGCCACAAGTCATGCCGCTTTCCGTCATGTTCAATCCGATTCCAGCCAATAAAAATCCCACGATGGTGGGGAAACTTGCCGCCTGCACCTTTTGTAAGTGTCTCTTTTCCTCCCGGCGCCATCACATGCGCAAAAACCTTGGCGGTATCAAAACTTCGTTCGGGACTTGAACTGTCCCGTTCATACATATATCTCAAGATTGGATCCCCATTTGGATCAATCACATCCGCATACTTGCCTTCTTCGACGACGACTCGGTAAGCCCCACCCTCATCCGCAAAACTAAATGAAGGCACAAAACACAAAAATCCGAATACGGCGGACAAGAAATATCGTGACACAGGAAGGGCTCCAGGAAGGAAGAAAGGTTGGATGCACAGCTTATCGCACCGAGAACCGACAGCAGTATTTAGGGATCAGTTGACTGATTGACTGGACACGCAAAATTCCGCTCGAAATCTCGAACCTGCGTTTCCCCCAAGTGGAATCAGCGGGCAGCGACAAAAAAGGCTGACACAGTCGTCAAGTATAATGCGAGATGAGGAAGAAAGAGAAATCCTTCGACGTGATTGAACCCAGGAATTACAGTGGCCTACATTCGGAAAATTGACACAGCAAGAGCGACCGGAATGCTCAAGAAAGTCTACGACGATGCGAGTGGTCGATCGGGACACGTTGCAAACATCATCACGGTGATGAGCCTGGATGCTCGTTCCGCCGCAAAGTCGATGCAGTTTTATGTCAGTTTGATGAAATCTGAAAACTCACTCCCTGTGGCCGAAAGGGAAATGCTTGCAACGGTCGTGAGCAACGCCAATGGCTGCTATTACTGAACGCTAAGCCATGCGAGCGACTTCGGTCAGGAGTCGAACCGACAGCACACGGCAGAACAACTGGTGCTCGATTACCGAGTCGCGGACCTCTCAGAACGAGAGAAACGACTCTGCGACTATGCCATCTTGCTAACCCTCCAGCCAGCAAAAATCAAACGATCGCATCTTGATCGACTCCGCGAGTTGGGTATCACGGACGAACAAATCACCGTGGCAACCCAAGTCATTGGCTATTTCAACTACATCAACCGCATCGCGGATGGTCTTGGTGTCGAACCGGAAGATTGGATGGAGTCTCCAAGCCATCAACAATGGGATCGAGAGCGTGGAACCGCTTACTTGGAATCGATTCCAGATTCTCAGATCGACAACGAGGGACATCCTCGCCAAAGCTTGTAGCATTCACCTTCCCAACAATGATTTTTGACATCACTGTTGATGATGGCAAGATCCGCACCGTGACGAAATAGAAATCAATCCATTTGATCAGTCACGAAAACGTGATTCGCCGCTTGAATAAAGCATCGCCTCGCCGATGTTTTCTCGGTACTGAACAACATTGGGTGCCGCTGATAAAAGCGAGGGTTCAACCACACCGAGTTGCAAACGCAGTTGGTCGTTACCGTAGAGAATATCGATCGGCTGCTTTTCTAATTCGTATTCATAGGGCGGATCAAGCCATCGAAATCCAGAGGGATAGAGTCGTTTGATCTCAGCAAGCATACGAATCGTCATCGGAAATGACCGAAACCTATCTGGTCCGATGACATGAAGCGAAACGCCACCACACAGCTCGCCGGCCCACTTATCGAAGGTCGGGCGAAAACAAGCCGGTAACACTCGAACTGAATCAGAGAAGACCTGCTGCAACGCCGCCGCTAAGGCCTCCGCGTCGATAAACGGGGCTCCAACCATCTCGAAAGGCACAGTCGTGCCGCGTCCCTCGGAAAGGTTCGTCCCTTCCAGCAAAACTTGCCCCGGATACAAACGAACTGACTGGGTGGTCGGCAGGTTAGGGGAGGGCGGTATCCAAGCTCGACCCAAGTCTTGCCAAACAGAATCGCTGCACCACGATTCCATTGACACGATGTCTAACGCTAAATCAAGATGATCCTCGTGTTGAAAAAAACGGGCCAATTCTGCGATAGTCAATCCATGTCGCATCGGGATCTTGGCGCCCCCGACAAAACTCTCGTAGCCCCGGCTCAGCATCGGCCCTTCGATGATACATCCTCCCAACGGATTGGGTCGATCCAGGATGAGCATGGCAACATTCGACTCAGCGCAAGCACGCATGCATTCCAATAGAGTCCACGCGAATGTGTAAATGCGAGTCCC
>JAQWPZ010000107.1 GCA_029245125.1 Rubripirellula sp. | reverse complement strand
TCAAGATGAGCGGGTACGGACGCGAATTAGGAGAAGAAGGACTGAAGGCTTATACCGAGAATAAAACCGTGACGATCGCCCTGTAGGCGGACCGGCGGCGGAGGCTCGGTCAGATTTCTGCGTCCTGCGGAAAGTCCCTTGTTACCGCCCTGCCCTGCCCTGCAATTATGATTTTGGTTGATCGCTCGTTAGCCGAGGAAGTGTTCCGATCGGGTGTCACCCTCGCTAAGTAAATTTGACCCAGAGGACCGACTCTTTGAATGATCTAGTCAGCCAGGCGTTGCTAAGTCAGTTCGTGTGGCAGAACCAATTGCCATGGCTGACCTTGGTGGTTTTGGCACTGCCGTTGGTCCTGGCCGCGTGGCGGCTGAAGATCTATCCATCGATTTGGTGGATTTTGGTGTTGGCGGTTTCGCTGGTGACCTGTGTGATTTCTATCTTCAATCCAGGCTTCTTGGCCGTCGCCGTGGCAATCGATCTGGGGTTGATTGCGGTAGCCGGGATCGATTTTCTACGTCTCTATTTAGCAACCAATCAGGGCATCGAGGCTTCTCGTGAGATCCCGAGGACTTGTTCGTTGGGAGTACCGTTGGCTAGTTCGATTACGATTGAGAATCGTACATCGATGACCTTGGTAGGCGAGGTGCGAGATGATCTGCCGGAAAACTTCGAGTCACTTCCTGCTGAGCATGCTTTGCGGTTGCCGCCCCTTGGCCGGCTGACAGCACAACGGAAGCTCAAGCCTGGCCGTCGCGGTGCATTTAAACTGGAATACGTTTATCTTCGATTTGCCAGCACGTTGCGGTTGTGGGTGCGGCAAGTTCGGATTGATGTGGTCAATCCACTGAACGTCTATCCGGACATGAAGCAGTTGGCGGATTACGCGTTGCTGGCTCGCACGAATCGACTTAGTTTGATCGGTGTGCGGAAAACACGCCGTGTCGGGCAAGACAGTGAATTTGAGCGGTTGCGTGATTACACGCGCGACGACAATCATCGCCACATCGATTGGCGTAGCACGGCACGCCGCAACAAACTGACCGTCCGGCAGTTTCAAAACGACCAAAGCCAGCGAGTGATTTTCTTGCTCGATTGCGGACGCATGATGACCAACGAACGCGACGGATATTCGCTGCTTGATCATGCTTTGAATTCGACTCTGATGATGGCCTACGTGGCGTTGTCGCAAGGTGATGCCGTGGGCATGTTGTGCTTTTCGGACAAAATCCATTCTTACATTCCACCCCGTGGCGGCAGCAGTCAAATGAACCGCCTGATCCAGGCAGGGTTTGATCAATTCCCTCGACTGGTGGAATCACGGTACGACCAAGCTTTTCTTTACTTGTCGACACATTGCAAGCGTCGTTCACTCGTCGTATTGGCAACGAACGTGATTGACGAAGTGAATGGGAACGCAATCGTTGATTACCTGGGAAACATTAATGGTCAACATCTGCCGTTGGGCATATTGTTGCGCGACCGTGAAATGTTTGAAGCAGCGGATTCGCCCGAGGGTGACGAATTTCAGATGTATCGAGCTGCCGCGGCTGCCGACATCCTGCTGTGGCGAGATCAGGTGCTACGGGATCTGGAGCATCGAGGCGTGCTAATCGTCGATGCGTTTCCCGATGAATTGACCGCGCCGTTGGTCAATCAGTATCTCGAAGTCAAAGCAAAGCACTTGCTGTAAACCGGCCGCCTCCGCACCACTCTTGGGGACGTTTGCTCGAACCGAGATCGAAGCGTGATGCCTTACCAACGCAGCAAAGCTGTGCCCCAGGCTAATCCTGCTCCGAAGCCGCAAAGAAGCACGAGGTCGTCTTGTTGGATCTTGCCGGCTTGAGCCGCTTCGTCCAACGCCAATGGGATACTGGCCCCGGATGTGTTGCCATATCGGTCAAGATTCACGAAGACTTTGTCACGCGAAACGTTGAGATTTGAAACCGCAGAATCAATGATTCTTTGATTGGCTTGGTGCAGAACGACAAGATCCAATTCGCTGGCGTCCACGCCGGCATCGTTAAGAACCTGATTGGCACTTTCATCAAAAATTCGAACGGCCCATTTGAAAACGTTGCGGCCATCCATCGTCAGGTACTGCAAGCCTTGCTGGTGGGCTTCGGGTGTGAGTTCTTGGCGAGTGCCGCCAGCGGGAATGCAGAGCATTTCGCCACCACATCCCTCACTGCCGATTTGGTAGGACAGGATCCCACCACCTTCTTGCCCGGGAGTCAGCAACACAGCCCCAGCTGCATCACCGAACAAGGGGTATGTTTTTTTGTCGTTTGGATTGATGGTACGGCTCATCAGGTCGGCGCCGACGACCAACACGCAGCGATTATTACCGGCTGCGATGAATTGGGATCCAGTGACCAGTCCATACATGAATCCAGCGCATGCCGCATTCACATCCATCGCAGGTGCAATCGCGCCTAGTCGTCGCTGAAGATGACAGGCTGTCGATGGTGTTGCATGATCAGGGGTGATCGTTGCAACAATGATCAGATCAATTTGGTCGGCCGATACCCCTGCGCGCTTCAAGCAATCCGTCGCTGCTTCGTAACACAGGTCACTGGTGGCAACGTCGTCGGATGCTCGCCGACGTTCTCGGATTCCCGTCCGTCGTACGATCCATTCGCTATCGCATCCCAACGCGGCCAAGTCTTCGTTGGTGACCACTTCGGCACCTACTGACGAGCCAGTGGCTGCGATTCGGACACCGGTGACCTTGCCCATCCGGCCCCGAGGCATCGATTCAGTGTGTTGTTCTGTCAGCGTTTCTTCTCGAGATTCAGTCGTTTGAGTTTCCATCTTGTGTGTCGCAGTCGTTGATCAGCTAGTCAGGTATGATGCGGTAATTCCCAAGCGACGGAAGTGCGCCACGAGCGGCTTTTCTAGATCCCCCAGTATAACGACCCGATTTTCGCATTGTCAGATCTAAGTTCGAAGGGGCATCCGAATGATGGTGGATTGAGCGGCCGCTCGGTTTCGCCGCGTGTCTCACGTCGCAGGCATTTCGTTGCCGTAATGTTGCTGTTTGCGACCGCAATTCCGGTCGGATGGTGGTTTGGGCGCAGTTGGCCCGGAAAATCTCAATCCAATCGGCATCGAATCGAGGGCCGGTCAATGGCCCCGTCGCTGTGGGCGGCCCATCGATCCATCACTTGCAATCAATGCCAGTCCGATTGGAAAGTGGACGCTGATGTCTCGATTCCGGCAAGCTGCATTTGTCCCTATTGCGGTCACTCAAGGGAAAGTTTTGAGATTTCCAAACGGCTTATTCCGGATGTTGTTCAATCAAGGCCGATAACGGATTTGCGAATTGGGCAACTGTTAGTGATCAAGAAAGATGGGCGGCAGCATGTCAAGCGGCTTGTCGCCCTGCCCGGAGATCATGTCACCCTCGACGGATCCAGGTTATTCATTAACGGCGAGCGTGTTGAAGATCGGCTCGCTCAAGTGCATTGCACGGTTCCGCTCCCCAGTTTCGTTGTCGACCGGGATTCGAACCGCCAGCAAACTCGCTGGGAACCGCTTCTTGAACGATCGCAGTGGAATCGTTCCGCACAGCGGCAATGGATTGCAAATGTCGGACAGGGGAAAAGTGGCGTTGCCGAACCTCTCGGCGATGAGGCGGATCAGCATGACGATTGGCTCTGCTACTCGCACCGCAGTGTTCACGGTCATGGCCAGCGAAGTCCGATTCTTGACGACTACCCAGGCAACCTGGACTTGCAGCGAAAGCTCTTTCCCGTGGATCGATTATCTTTGACGGGTGTTGCCGAGTCATCGCATCCCAGCAAGTTGATCATTGGACTGTGGTCCGAGCAGGGAAATCGATCTGCTGAGATTCAAGTTGATGGCAAGGCATCCTTTCACATCAACTTTGCTACTGCTGAACCAACCGGTGGGTTGCCGGTTGAGCCGCAACGCCCGATCGCAATCAGAATCGAAGGCGCTCATGTGACGCTCTCGAATCTGCAGGTGGATCGACTGATCGAGTATCGGCTACGCCCGGCAGACGATCGGGCAATTTATCCTCTAACCATTCCCGCCCAATTCGTTTTTGTTCTGGGTGACAACGTTCCGGTATCGGTCGATAGTCGAGACTACGAGCTGGTATCGATCGAGAGCTTGGCCGGTGTGATCGACCGGTAAGAGCGGGGCCGATTTGCCCGTCATACAACTTGCGAACCGAAACCCGTGTCGATCCTTTTGTAGAGTGCAACCGAGTCGTCATCTGGATCGCTGCGCCGTTTGAAAGTGAGTTGACTTTTCAGTAGCCAAACGAAAGCATGTGGTTCCCGTTTGAAGGTGATCCCTATTTCTTTTTTAGCTCCGTCATGTACTCGACGAGATTGATCAGGCCTTTTTGGTCAAAGGTTAAATGCAGATCGTCTGGCATGATTGATTTTTCACTCAGCTTGATTTTTTCGATTTCGTCGAGTGGGATTTTGTGATCGATCGCTTCGGCTGTTCGAATCAAGATTTCGTTCGGCGTTTCGGACATTTTTAATCCGACGATGACTTGTCCCGCATCGGTCAGCACAACATAGTTTTCATAGTTGTGGCTGATTCCTGCACTGGGGTCGAGGATGGAGGTGAGCATTGCTTCTCGGGACAGCTTGCTTCCAATTTCCGACAGGTTGGGACCAACCTCTTTGCCAAACCCATCGACGATGTGGCAATTGGCGCAGGTCGCGGTCCCACGGAACAGTTTCATGCCTGCTGCAGCATCACCACGCCGTTGGGCCAGCTTGTCGATTGGTTCAAGTGGTTGCTGGTTCTTTTGTTGTGGTTGGGGCAGCAGTTTGCCGGCCAATTTGCGGATATTTTCGTCGCGACTGCGAGCCAGCAAGCCACCTGCCAGCAAGCGAGTATCTGGAGTTAATTCTTTTGATTCCGCTAACTGAATCAGCACCTTTTCGCCGTTGCGATTCCGCGCCAATCCAGCGACTGCGTGGCGTCGCACCTGATAGGGGCGTTCTTCGTCTTTCGCGACATCGCCGAGAATGCTGATCGCTCGGCCGTTTCCCAACAGGGCTAGCATGCGGGCGGTTTCGGCTGCTTGGTCCTCCGATTCACTTTCTAGAAGTTGACGGATCATTTGCGGACCATTTTCGACGTCGCCTAGCAGACCCACTGCATCAACTTTGATCGAATCATCAACATCGCTAAAAATCAAAGCGGTGAGTTTTTCCTGCATGTTGGCTGGTCGGAACCTTCTTGCCAAAGCGACGTATTCTGCGGTGCCTTCGTGCCGACCTAGATGCCGCGAGATTGCTTGTTGGACATGTTCATCTTGGGAGTAATCGTGATTGTCCATTCGTTCGAGGGCACGAACGATGATCGCATCGTTCCTTGCACGCAGCGAGTCATCAGCCCAAACGGAGTGTGTCGTGACAGCAATTAGTCCGAAGCAACAAAGAGAACGAATCATGGTGTTCAGAGAAATCAGGATGGGGTGTGAATGAAAGGGGGTGGAAGAAATTATTGATTAGAGCGCTAACAATTTCTTAAGAGCTGCGTTGCGAGTCGCTGGTTGATGGTATTCGAGGCTGCGGAAGTATCGATTGGTGTCTTCCAGGCTCAAGCTCGGATCCGCAATGATTTGTGCCATTGCATCGGCTGCTGCCGGCGCGCGAATCCGCCACACGATGTCGCGTCCCGCTGTGGTGTTCCAGTCGCCGCCGATGGCGTTTAGCCAAGCCTCAAAGCATTCACTTGCTCGCAGGTCACTGCTTAAGCCGAGTGCTTCGAGATACCAGCGATCTTTGCCGTCATATTGCTGTGCCAACTCAGCCCAGCAAGCGGGCATGGTGGCTGAATCGTCATAGCGGAGAGCAACCGCCAATTCCCGGCGAACGGCTGGCGAAGGGTCCTGAGCTGCTCTTGCCAGCGTGGTGGAGGGTGTCATCCCCAGTTGTCGAGCCAATCGGATGGCAGTGCATCGAATGTTGACGTCATCATCGGCGGATGCCATCGCGACGAAATGCTCACCGCGGCCATCGATCTTGCCTAGCAACCACAACGCCCTCGCGCGTAGTCGTGGATTGGAGTCAGCATAAAGTTTGAGCAACTCTGCCTCGGCTGATTCTCCCATGGCATGTAGTGCCATCCAGGCTTTGTAGCGAACCGCAAGATTTGGATTTCGCAGTGCTTCCACGGCGCCGACAGCGGTGGAGTAATCAAATTTAGGAACGGTGTATCGAGTGCCTGCCGGGGCGATACGGAATAAGCGTCCGCGGTCTGTGTCGCCTTGGCGATGACCCCCGACGCCTGGGTCATACCAGTCCGTCACAAACAGCGAGCCGTCTGGAGCGACGCAGACGTCGACAGGGCGAAACCATTTGTCGGTCGTGCCAGTCATCAGAGGTGCGATTGTCGCACTGTACCCTGCTCCATCGGGAACCGCTGGGTAGGCTCGGACGACATTTGGGCCGGGATCGCAATGAACCACTTGATCCCAGAATCTCTCGGGTAGCAAGCGACCTTCATAAACCGTGATCCCTGACGGTGAGCCGGCGCCTGTTTGCAGCATATTGGGGATGACACCGGGGTCATTGAGATGCCAGTGCTGATGGGGAACTTCGTCCTCCATGGTGATTCGTGACTGTCGCCATCCAGCACCCGTCAATTCGTCCCGGTAGCCATAGTTTCCGTGTTCCATGACAAAGTTGATGCGGGTTCCGCGGTTTCCATCGTCGTCGTTATCGCTTTGCCATACCGCACCGAATGAATCGACGGCGGTCTCCCAGTTGTTGCGAAAGTTGTGTGCGAGTACCTCGAAGTTTGAACCGTCTAAATCACAGCGAAATGGCATGCCGCCATAAAGTGGTTGGCCATTGTCGACGACGGGGCGACCATGAATATCGACGACGGTGTTGCCATTCGCATCTCTAACTTGTTTTCCTGTGTTCCCAAAGTTCCAGTACAGCTTGCCGTCGGGGCCAAACAGAAAAGAATGAGCGGAGTGATCGTGCTGTGGTTGACCGGTTTGGGTAAACATCGCTTCTTTGCGATCTGGTTTGTCATCGCCATCCTCGTCCGTGAATTTCCAGACGGTAGGAGTAGCGGTCACGATGACTTCGTTCCCGAGCACACAAATCCCCATCGCCGAATCGATGTCCTTGCCTTGATAGAACGTCTTGACTGAATCCATGATCCCATCACCAGTGGTATCCTCAAGAATCAAGATGCGATCGCCCTCCGGTCTTGAACCGTTGTTGTGTCGATAATTCATGACGTCGCAGACCCATACACGACCACGATCATCAATGTCGAGATTCGTCAGGCTTCGCAGTTCTGGCTCGCTGGCCGAGAGTGTGATTTCTACCCCGTCAGCGATTTCTAAACCGGCGATTGCATTTTTTGCGCTACGCTGGTCGGTAGCAGCGGACGGATCCGCGACCAACCGAGTCGCTTTCGGTAAGGACTGGGAGGATTGCAGGTTGAATTTTTCTTGCGTCGCTTCCTTGTTGAAGTTTTTCGGCGGATCGTAATCTTGGTTCTCCAGCAATCGCTCCATGCCGATTTCTTTGGTGAGCTTGGATCCTTCGGGTGAAACCTCATCGCCGGCGGTCCAGCGGATTGCATTGGTCACGACTCGCAGTTGATCTTCGTTGCCCCAGTTCCAATGGTGGTGTCCACCAGTGAAGCCGAACGAACGTCCGCCGTCGGGGCGTTCATAGGCCCACGCCACTGTCTGTGGTTCGCCAGCGGCAACACTTTTTCGGACGGCGGGGTTGCCGCTGTGTGGTCCATCTTTGCGGCCCATTGTCGATTCTGGTGCGACCGCTGCCAGAATAGGAATCACGTTGTCCGAATCTTTAAACCGCATGTAAAAGTACCATTCATCATTCGTGACGAATGGTTTGACCCCGTGAGTGATCGGGTGAGTGGGCATCGATTTGAAATCGGCATCCCAGTGAGGGTTGACGCTCCGGTGGATCTCGAAGTGGCCGCCGAGCATTTCGACCCAGGCATCGCCAGGAGGCCCCGGCACCATTTCGACTGCGTAGTGAATGCAGACTAAACCGCAGCCCTCGGCTAATTTGTTTCTCAATGTGTCCAGATGTGGAATGGCTAAATGTCTTTCGCCGCCATCGCAATAGATCACGATTGAATCGGCGCGTTCGACCAACGACTCGTCGGACGGCCAACCTTTCACGGTCGTTATTTCGACGTTGTCGGCGGCCTCGTTGATTGCTTGCTCAAGAACTTTTAAGCCAGCAAAATGTTCGTGAGAGCCGTAGCCGTGCGAGGGTTTTCCCGCAATCATCAAGATGTGTTTTTTGTCGTCACCGTGAACCAATGACGATGACATCAGCAACAGCAGGGCGAATGTCACATAAGACCGGGTGAGCATGGCAAACCAGAGGTGGGATGAGTCGGAATGGGCGAGCGATTGACGTCCGCCCAGTTTACCAACTCTGGCGTGGAAAGGCGTCTTGGCACCCGGCAAAATCAAGTGATTTCAACGGATGTTGGCGGCGGCTGAGATGTCGTGACTTGCGGCAGCATTCAATCAAACGCAGCAAACGCCGCACGTTCCCGCACGTTGCCGCACGTTCCCACACTGGGCAAAGATTTAAGAAACGGTCGATTCGGTGATCAGGCGGCAGCCAAGTGCGCTGGTCGCGAAGGCTTGCTTTTTCGGCGGAGCCTGTTGTGCTCCAGGTAAAGCTATCGTTGCCGGGATGCAGAGAGCAAGTTGCGATAGACGTCGGCGGTTCCGCTTGACATTGCCAGGTCCGAAAAGCAGCGCTGGTGACGGTCACAGGCAGCTTCGGCCATTGCTTGCCAGTCGTGCTGTCCACTGACCAACGCTGCTATCTCATGGGCTAATGAATCTGGGTCGCTTGGTTCAGCGACCAACCCTTCGACTCCGTGGGTGATCGCTTCTGGTGTTCCTTCCACCCGGGTCGCGATCACGGGAAGTGCGGCTGCCATGGCTTCTAAGACCACCATGGGCAACCCCTCGCCACACACGCTGGGCAAGACCATCGCATCGAGTTGCGATAACGCCTCAGGCACATTCTCGGTGAACCCGATCATCTCAATTTGGTTGGCGATTCCCAGCCGCTCAATTTGATTTTCGATCGACTGACGATACTGCTCTGTTTCGAACGGGCCGATGCATCGCAGGTGAACCTCGGTTTCATTTTCCTTGAGCTTTGCAATTGCATCCAGCAGCACCTCAAGGCCTTTGCGAGGTCTCATCAATGCCACCATGCCGATGGTCCATTTGCCACCAGGTTGTGGCGTTGTCGAGCGAGTTGGGCGGATTTCGGGAACTCCGTTGTGCACGACGGTGACCCGGTCTTCAGTGACTCCCTTGACCACACAGTCCAAACGGAGGCTCTCGGAGACAGTGATCAGATGCGAAGCACCCCGCAGTGACTGTTTCTCGATCCAAGCATTGACCTGATTGGTGATCTTGCTGAGCGAATCACGTGAGGCGGGGCTGTGTACGTGGTAGATCCAGGGAACACCACTGATTGTCGACGCAACCGCAGTGATCATGGCAGCGCGGGGCGTGTGTGCGTGAAACAATTGGTAGTCGTGTTCCCGAGCCAGTTTTCGCAACTGCTTCACTGGTCTTAGGTCGACACGACTATTCATCGAGGCGTCATATGCGATTCCCCATTGGCCGTCGTTCTCGTCGACCATCGACGCAAATTTGCCAGGTTTCAGACAAGCAAAATCGGCCTGAATCCCAAATTTCGGCAAACAGCGGCCCAGATGTGATTGGACTCGTTCGGCACCCGAAAAATGCTCGCCATTGACAATATGTAGAACTCTCGTGTCGATCGCGACCGGTTGAGTCGGAACCACCACGGCCTCTGGCGGCTTCATGGTATTGGCGGTGAATTTCAACATCGAGAGTTTCCACAGCTGGAGTGCCCAAGGCGGAATGCCCAAGGTGCTTAGACGGAAACGACGTGGCTTTGCCGTTAAACGCCAGTTTGCCGGTAAACCATGCGATGGGAACCGATCTAAATCACTTGCGAAAATCAAGCTGTGAGCAGTCAGGGGAGCTGGCGGTCCAAATAAACGGATCGTATCGGTCGTATCTGAACCCCACCAATACTCGCGTTGCCAGGCTTCCGCTAAAGTGGGCGGAGCACGGTAGCTAGTTCCAGTACCCCCTTTCTCCCCCGAATTGAATCTTGAAAGCCAATATTGTTCTCTTGCCGGGCGACGGCATCGGGCCAGAAATCGTTGACCAAGCCGTTCGAGTCTTGGAGGCCGTTGCGACACGGTTTCAACACACATTTTCCTTCAGTAGCCATCTAATCGGCGGTATTTCAATCGATCGTAGCGGCGATCCATTGCCCCAGGAGACGATTGACGCCTGCCGCGCCAGCGATGCGATCTTGCTCGGAGCGGTCGGTGGTCCCAAATGGGACGATCCCTCCGCAAAAACCCGCCCAGAGGCTGGATTGTTGAAAATCCGAAAGGAACTCGGGCTGTTCGCCAACCTGCGACCGATCCGCTTATTCGACCAGCTGATTGAATCGTCACCGTTACGCCGCGAAATTATTGAAGGCACCGATATTTTGTTTCTTCGTGAGCTGACCGGAGGCATCTATTTCGGTGAATCAGGCAGTGGCGGCAGCGGCGACGACGAAGCAGGCTACCAATCGATGATTTACACCGCTGGTGAAGTCAAGCGGATCGTTCGCTTGGCAGCCAAGGCGGCACAGGGCCGTGACAATCGCCTGACCAGCGTCGACAAGGCCAATGTTTTGGAACCGAGTCGGCTCTGGCGACGTGTCGCGGCGCAAGTGATGGCAGAAGAGTTTCCTGATGTTCAATACGACGTTGTGTTGGTCGATGCGATGGCGATGCATCTGATTAATCGCCCTCGCGATTTTGACGTGGTGGTCACAGGAAATATGTTTGGCGACATTTTGACCGACGAAGCCTCGATGTTGCCCGGTTCACTCGGGATGCTCCCGAGCGCCTCGATGGGCGAAGGCGGACCGGGATTGTATGAGCCGATCCATGGGTCGGCACCAGATATCGCTGGGCAAGGTATCGCCAATCCACTCGCGACGATCTTGGCCGCTGCGATGTTGTTGCGGCACTCTTTGTCCCTCGCAGAGGAAGCGGACGCAGTGGAAACTGCAGTCGAGCAAGTATTGTCCGATGGCTTGCGGACCGCTGATCTGGCTCGCGGGACAGATTCGGTCGGAACCGAGGCGATGGGATCAGCAGTCGTTCAACGGTTGGGCGAATAGGAATGTTGTGGCAGGCTTCTGATATCGGCAGCAGCATCGGGTTCGCCGGGCTTATCGCCCAAGGCACCGTGCATGACCTGCGCACCTACATATTGCTGGCGGTCATTCTTGGGTCACTCAGTATCGCCAGTATCGTCGGGTTGGTGCTGACACGCCGCGAGAAGGTGGGTGTGGAATCGGCGATCGTTCGTCGCTTCAACCAGAAGTTGCAGGTCTGGTGGATCATGGCCGTGATTTTTGCGGTCGGATTCTTGCTGGGGCGAATTGGTGTGGTGGTGTTGTTTGGGTTCATCTCCTTTTGGGCCCTCCGCGAATTCATCACCATGACGCCCACTCGACGCGGTGATCATCGGACGTTGTTTTGGGTGTTCTTTATCTTTACACCATTGCAGTACATTCTGATTGGGTTGGGGAGTAATCCACCCGAAGCGTTGGGCGGAGCTGCCGGAATCGATTACTACAATTTCTACAGCATCATGATCCCCGTGTATGCCAGTTTGTTTATCCCTGCGCGGGCGGCGATTGCAGGCGACTACAAACGATTCCTGGAGCGGAGCGCAAAGATCCAGTCAGGTTTATTGATTTGTGTTTACTCGCTCAGCTATGCTCCGGCATTGCTCGATTTGCGACTGACGCAAACGGCAGGTGCGGAGTGGACGGGCAGTCCCGTAAGCTTGCTGATCTTTTTGGTGCTGATTTCGCAATTGTCTTCGGTCTTTGAACGCGCCTGGAGCAAATTGGCGGGGCGTCATGTGATCGCAGAAAAAATCAATGCTTCCAGAACCTGGGAAGGCTTTTTGGGGTCCATGGTGACGACCGGATTAGTGGGTGCTGCGCTGTACTGGGCGACTCCGTTTCATCCCTGGGAAGCGGGGATTCTGGGAGCGGTGTTGACGGTGATGGCAACTGCCGGTTCGATGACCATGAGCGCCATCAAGCGGGATCGCGGCGTCACCGATACGGGGACGTTGGTTCAAGGTCATGCAGGTGTCCTGGATCAAATTGATAATATTTGCTTCGCTGCTCCGGTTTTTTACCACCTCACTCGATTCTTCTGGTCGCAATATTGACACTCACGCTTTTTGATACGCACGCCCATCTTAATGTCGATGCCTTTGATGACTGTCTGGATGAAGTGATCCAACGTGCCCGTGATGCTGGTTTAGTTGGCATCAATGTGATTGGGGTCGATGTCGCCACCAGCCGTCGGGCTTGCGACTTGGCTGCTGCCAATCCCGGATTCCTTTACGCGGTGGTAGGGATTCAACCCAACTCGGCTGCCGAAGCCGGCGAGGGAGATTTCGGCGTGATCGAACAGCTGGCGGGTTGTCCCGGCGTTCGCGGGATTGGCGAAACAGGGCTCGATTGTTACTGGGACGATACCCCGATCGAGATGCAGCATGACTACTTTGATCGGCACCTAAAGCTTTGTCGCCAAACCGGTTTGCCGATGGTCATCCACATGCGAGAAAGTTGTGACCTGATCATCAAACAACTAAGTCAGCAAGCGACTGTTCCTCCCGGTGTGATGCACTCGTTCACTGGTAGCCTGGAGCAAGCACGTCGGTGCTTGGAGTTCGGGTTGGATATCAGTTTTGCTGGGATGGTCACTTTCAAAAAAAGTGACGATCTGCGAACAGTCGCTCAGTTTGTACCGGAAGATCGGCTGCTAGTAGAAACCGATGCACCCTATCTAAGTCCTGAGCCGTTGCGGGGCCGCCGACCAAATGAACCGGCGCGAGTCGAGCATACTTTGCGGTGTCTTGCCGAGGCGCGAGGCGTGTCAGCGGAACACTTAGCAGAAGTGACGACTGCCAACGCGAAGCGACTCTTTCAGCTTCCCTAAGCAATTGCTCGATCCCAAGATGCGGTCCTCCTGAGTTGAAGGACTGTTTTGCCAAGCCATTTGTGTTCCGCTGGCTCGGGATTGCCTGTTGCCAGGCCGCATGACCTGCCAACAGCGATTCCCGGCGATCGAGCCTAGGTCAGCAGTCGGGTGAGTGCCGCCGCCTTGACCAATTCACGTGGTTGGTTCAGGTGGTTGTAGACGATCGTCTCAGGATGGATGCCGAAGCTGTGATAGATCGTTGCCAGCACTTCGCTTGGATGAACTGGGTCTTCTAGCGGAGCGGACGCGGTTTTGTCACTTTTGCCGTGCACGTAACCTCGTCGGACTCCAGCACCGGCCATGACGGCGGTGTAGCAGTAGGGCCAATGATCTCGGCCGTCATCGGTATTATTGTTGCCGCTGGTGCTGACACCACGCTGTGGGCTTCGGCCGAATTCGCCGACGCAAACGACTAGCGTGTCTTCCAGCATGCCACGATCGTCTAAATCGCGAATCAGTCCGGAGAGACCGTTATCCAGCATCGGGCCTGATTGATCTTTCATCCGCTTGCTTAGGCCGACGTGATGATCCCAAGAATGATTATCGCTGTTGGCGACCTTGGGCCAAATTACCTCGACCACTCGGGTTCCCGCTTCGACCAATCGTCGTGCCAGCAAGCAGCTTTGTCCGAATGTGTTGCGGCCGTAAAGATCGCGAGTTTGTTCGGACTCACTGGCCAGATCGAATGCTTCTCGGGCCCGCCCCGATACAATCAGCGATAGGGCTCGATCGTAGTACTCGTCCAGTTCGTACGATTCAACTGCCCGGTTGATTTCGGGCATCTGCTGATTCAATAGGTCGCGGAGTTTCGCTCTTCGCTGCAGTCGCACGCTGAACACTTCAGGTCGCAATTTCAGATCATCGATCTTGATGCGACTCATCTTGTTCATGTCCATGTCGTCCCCGGAAGGGTACAACGTGTAAGGATCAAACGATTTGCCGAGGAATCCCGCAGTGCCACCCTTTCCAACGACGTTCGACTCTTGCAACGGGCGTGGCAGCATGACGAATGGCAGCATCGGTTCATCGACCGGTCGCATTTTGATCAGATTGCTGCCGAAGTTTGGGAAATCCTTCGGCGAAGGTGGTTCGAGTTGCCCCGACGGACTGACCTTATCGGTCGTGTAACCGGTCATCATCTGGTAGATCGCCGCGGTGTGGTTAAACAGACCATTGGGCGTATATGACATCGATCGAATCATCGAAAATCGATCATTGATGTCAGCCAGTTTTGGCAGGTTCTCGGTGAATTTGATACCGGGGATTTTTGTGCTGATCGGGTTGAAAACACTCTTTACATTGTCGGGAACGTTTTCTTTCGGGTCCCACAAATCCAAGTGACTTGGTCCGCCCTGCAGGTAGACCATGATGATGCTTTTCGCTTTTCCCCAGCCGGGCCCACCTTTGGCGTTTGCCGTGATGCTCTTTTCTGCCGCTGCCGCTTGCTGAAGTTGCAAAAGCGAAGGCAATGACATGCCCAAGGCACCTGCCCCACCAACACGCAGGAAAGTTCTTCGCGTGGGGGCTAAGTGCGAATCGCAAAGGTCCTTGGCTTTGAAGCCCTTGAAGGAAAGCATCGCAAAATCTCCGTTAGCGGTGGTGTTGAGTGCGTCGGGATGGTGGGAACAATTTAGTGATTGAACAAGAACGCGGGGCTGTTGATTAATGCCCACGTTAAATCTTCTGCAGCCGTCAAGCGAATGTTGGCGAGTTGATTTGTGCTTTGTTTCGTGTCTTCCCGCAACTGTACCAACGCGGGGTCATCTGGGGTCGGCGTGGAAAACTGCTGTTTTCGTTTTTCTAGTGCAACCAGAGTTGCATCGGGTGGCACTGGCGCCTTGCTGGCTGCCAATCCCTGATTTGCTTTCGCGATGCCCTGATCCATCACTGCGAGATAGGCTAGGAAATCCTTCTTGGCTTCCTCGGAGCGATTTTCCACTGGTGTTGCCAGTAACGCGGCGAAGGGCTCCGGTTGTCCCAATGGGATGTCACCGGCGGCCGTGGTTGCGCTGATGCGAAAACGACCGAGTCGGTGCTTTTCCGCGTTGTGGACCTGGTGCATTTTGAATGTCAGTGTGGTGCCTGAATCATGTTGGATCGGCTGGGCCAACTTGAAGGTGGCCCAGTGAGTCAGGCCAAGTGCTCCTGAAATCGCCCATCCCTGCTGATTGCCAGTTTGTCCATTGAAGGTTTGGTTGATGTTGAAGCCGGCCTGCGTGAAGTCGGCTCGTCCGCTGGCGATTTTTTGCTTTGTCGATTTTTTCGGTGTTTTGGAATCAGCGGCAAAGACTTCAAATTCGGTCAACACGAAGTTGCCGTTGTCAGCCAAGCCAGGGCCGTTCGATGGCAGATTGGAATCGCCAAGCGTTTCCAATCGGAAACCGGTGATGTTTTGCAGGCTGGTGTCGACCGTGACCGTGTAGATCCCTTTGTCGGTGTTGCCACTGGCGAGAATCGAACGATCGGATTGAGGTGACAACACGGTCTTCGTGCTGGCGGTCGCTGAGCTGGCGGCGAGTGGAAACCACTCCGCCCAGTTCGGGTCGACTTTCATGGCATCCAGTTTCGTGTTGATATTTGCTTTGGCATCGGCAAGAACTTTTTCGGCAGCCTTGATTCGCAGTTCGCGTTCTTTTGCGAGCTTTTCACGCTCGGGCTTGACCTCCTGGGTGCGGGCTTCGATTTGCTGCGTGATTTCGGCCAGTTGCTCCGCACGCACTTTTTCTAATTCTGCGCGACGCTGCGTCCAGGTGTCTTCTGCTTTTTTAAGACTCACTACCATCTCTTGGTGGTTGTCTTGGATCATCGATTTCATTTGTTCAAAGGCGGCCAATTCTTGTTCGCGTGGCAAGCGACCAAGGGCTCGCAAGAAGATTTCTTCGGCCAACTGCTTGTCGTCGGCAAACTCGGTCGTGATTTTTTCCAGTTCATTCTGCGGGTCGGAAATCGCGGTGCCGATGGTTGGCCCGCTGATCAACGCCATGACGGGGCCGAGTTGCAGATCGGAGGAACGTTCGCATTCGCAAGCACTCTCGCGAGCTGGACGTCCCAGGTTTTGCAGAAATCCGTCTGCCAACCTTACGCCTGAATCGGTGAGTGCCGCGGCTCGCGTTCCCTTGGGCATCCCAGGGATCTGGCTTTGAGATCCGGTGAGTGCGTGCACCGCGTCGTAGATCACTTCTGCAGGCAAGCGTCGCGGCAGTGCATGTGAGTAGTTCAGGCTGTCATCTGAATTCATCTCGTTGGTTGCCACGCTTAACTGGTAAGTGCGACTGTTGCAGATCATTCGTTGGATCTGCGCGATGTTGAAATCTGATTGGACGAAGGCGTCTGCTAGATAGTCAAGCAGTTCAGGGTTCGTTGGTGGGTTTCCTGCGCGAATGTCATCGATCGGTTCAATGAGTCCAACACCCAACAGATAGGCCCATAGTCGGTTGACGTAACTGCGAGCGAAGTATGGGTTGTCTGCATCTGTGATCCAAGCCGCCAATTGTTCGCGTCGCGAGGCTTCCGGATTGATTTCGTGATCGACGTCGAAGGGGAACGCAGGCGGAACTGCGGCGTTTGTTTTGGGATGCATCATGTCGCCGGTTTTTTTATCGACGACTTTTTCAAACAGTGGTTTTGCTTGTTCGACTGCAGTGCCTCCCACTTTTCGCTTTCCAGAGGCAGGGTCGGTTTCTAGTTGTAGCTGTGCAAAGTAAGCCGACATCTCGTAGTACTGATCCTGTGTCCATCTTTCAAAGGGATGGTCGTGGCACTTGTTGCAGTTGAACCGAATGCCGAGGAACAAGTGTGTGGTATTTTCCATCGTGTCCTCGGGCGTGCGGAGGACTTTGAAGTAGGACGCTGGCGGGTTGTCTTTGTTTGACCCGGTGGCCGTCAGGATTTCGCTGGCGATTTTGTCATAGGGGCGATTTTCGGCGACCGATTTACGGATCCAATCGCGGAATGCAGTGCTGCCTTCAACACCCAGGAATTTCCGATTGACCTGCAGTAGGTCGGCCCACTTGTTCGTCCAGTATTCGATGTAGGCTTCGCTACCGATCAACGCGTCGACGATCCGCGAACGCTTGATTCGGGTTGGCGTGGTGTCGGCGAGGAATTCTCGCACCTCTTTACTGCTTGGCGGTAAGCCTGTTAGGTCGAGGTAGATGCGGCGAAGGAAAGTCGCATCGTCGCAAAGCTCACTTGGCACAACTTTGACGCGATCCCACTTTTGGGCGACGAGTTCGTCAATGCGGCTCCAGGTTTCGACTTCAGGTTTTTCGTAACTGGAACGATCGCCCATGACGGTCAGGGTTGTGGCCGCGTAAGCCCCTTCGAATCGAGCCAGAATGGCGGCTTCACCACGGCGAACAGCCGTCCATAATCCGGTTGCATCACCGGTTGCCACTTCCTTGTCACTCGTTTCGATGAATGCCTCAGGCGTGACATCGCGGCTCGATCCATCGTCATAGTAGGCGACGACTCGTACTTGCTGCCTCGAGCCAATCTGCTGCACGACGGGGTTATTGGGGAAGATTTGTAAGCCGGTGACTCGTGGTGCGTCGAGATTTACTTTGCTGCCATCGGCGATCCAGCGATGAAGAATCGTGTGATATGGATCCCCGACTTTCATCACCGCACCTCCTTGGTGCGGTGTCAAACCGAGGGGTTTGCGAAGCATCAATGATTCTTCGGGTGCCGAAGCACTGATTCTTCTTGCCGCCAAGTCATCTGTTAAAGCGCGGAGATCAAAGACCGGGTCGTAGCCGCGCAGTGAAAGTCGGAAACCATTCTTTCCCTTCTGGGCTCCGTGGCAAGTTCCCGCGTTGCAACCCAACCGGCTCATGACGGGGGTGACATCACGGATGTAATCGACGGCGCCATGATCTGCATTCGCTGGCGATGCTGCGGAGGCGGAGATTTTGACGGCGGTCGTTTGTTTTCCGAAGCTGATCGAAACGGTTCCGTCACCATCTGCTGTCGGACGAATCAAGCCGTTGGCGGTCATCGTGGCGAATTCAGGCACGTCGATACTGCACATCCGCGTAACATCGACGCTGGATCCATCATCCATCTCGGCGGTGATCACCAGCTGAGCATAAGCGTAGGGTGAATTAAGCTCGATGATGTTGGGCTCGACGACAATCGCCTTCACTCGTTCGAGCGGCGGAGCGATTTCTGACACGGTGCTCTCGAGTCGCTGGGTCAGCATTTCATTCCAAGCTCGAGCATTAAATGGTTGGGCGGCGATCGCGGCATCCGCGGCCACATCCACTACCGAAAACTCAGCGGCTAAGTCGCCCGTCGCGTTGAAACGCCGCACTTTTCCATCGGCTGCTGCGACAACTAATTCGTTTTCGCCTGCGAATGCGATCGCATACGCGGCTGCTCCGTCAATCACTTGGCGATACACCTCTGTGATTTTGGAATTCCGGTATTGATCGGCTTTCTTTTTCTCATCGGCATTCCGATCGGCCACGCGTTTCGCAAGGATTGCTTTGATCTCGGGAGATAATTCACTGGTGAAGTCGTAATCCCAGACTCGAACTTCGCTCTTGCCATCCAGCGTGGACGCCGCGGCTAAGCGGGTAGCATCTCGGCTGATCGCGACGTGAAAAATTCGGCCTGGTAATTTCGGCATCTTGCGGACCAGGTTGGCATCGTCTCCGATCTTGCGTGCCGTTTCGCGAAATACGCGGTAAACCTTGGCGACCCCATCGGCTCCTCCGACGAAGATCTCATTGCGTTTTGGGTGTGCAACCACACTGCTTAATCCACCCGATAACGCGCCAGGGGTAATCGATGTGATGTTGTCAATGAATCGTTCGGTTTCCACCTCGGTCAATTTGCACGACATGTCGCGTGCGATAGAAATGACATGTTTTCCATCAGGTGTGAACGTCGTATCTCGAACCCAATCATTATGAGCACCTTGGTAAAGCACTTGCTCGCCAGATTCGGTGCTGATTGCTCGAACGACGTTGTCCGTTGCACCGAAGGCCAGTTTGCTACCGTCTGGCGACCAGCTTGCTCCGCAAAGCGTGTCATAGGTGACTGATCGAGAGAGAGTCAGTTCATTCGATTCCAAATCCCAAATCTGCAGTTCGCCGCGAACCCCCGGGGTTCCACCGACAGCGGCCAGTCGTTTTCCGCCAGGACCGAATCGAACAGTGTTGATTCGCGGGCTCATGCCGATCAAGCGACTCTTGCGTTCTCCCGTCTTCGCGTCGAGCAACAGCACTTCATTCAGCCCAGCGACAGCCAACAGGGATCCATCCGGCGAAACATCGATCGAGGGGATCGATGGCTGACCCGAATAAACCGGCGGGTGTTCCGCGTCATAAGTCGCTTTAGCAACGTTTGTGGAATCATTCTTTGCCCCTTCCGTGATCCATTGGCGAATCAGGTCCACTTCCGATTTGTTTAGTGCCGGAAAAGGTTCGTCCGGCATCTCGGCATGACCATCGATCGGGGTGACTTGCGTCACCAAATTACTTTCATCGGGCTTGCCCGGGACGATCGCAACCTCTCCTGTCTCACCCCCGATCAGCAACGCATCAAAGTCTGTCATCAAGTACGAGCCGAGTTGCTTGGCTCCCTGGTGACAGCCGTAGCAGTGCTGGCTGAAAATCGGCTCAATGTCCTGAGCGAAACTTACCGCCTGATCATTCGATTCAGGTTTGCCGGGCGTTTCGTCGGCAATCAGTGGCAAACAGAGGATCGATGACACAAGTGCGGCGAAACGGAGGGCGTTCTTGGCGTGCACGGATCAAAGCTCTTTGAAAGGTGGCGTTCGTTGAAAGGCGACGATTTGACGAAGAGGTGGGAATCCCGGAAAGATCCTTGCGAAACAAACTTTTTGCCGCGGATGAAGCGATTTTCATCTGCTCGCAAGCAGCTATCGGAAAACGGGTGGCGGGGAGAACACCAATCCAACATCGATTAGCCAATCCAACCTCGGATTACTGGCCCGACGAAGGTAGCCCAAGAAGGGGCAGGCGGGGATGTCGAAAACCCCTTAAAACTGGAATATCCGACACTAACCCACTTTAATGTGGCCGCTCCCTTCCGTCAATCGAATCACCGCATATCTCGGGGGCTGATGGATCGCCTTCGAGGTGGTTCGATTTGGGAAAGCCGCTTTAGTACTCAGCGTTACCTCGGTCCGCTAAACTCTTGTTTTCGCAAACCTCTCACCGCGGGCCGAATGTGATTGAGCTCTGGATTGGACTGCCGCTGGGTCTTCGGTTCCTGCTCGTGGGTTTTGCTGGCCTACTGGGGGGCAGCTTGGCGAATCTGGTGATCTACCGATTTGCCTATTTTAATCCCCGGTTGATTTCTCCCTGGGGGCCGTCGCCCGCAGAAGCTCCTCCACGCCGCTGGGGCGATCGGATACCGGTTCTAGGTTGGTTCGCATTG
This sequence comes from Rubripirellula sp., assembly GCA_029245125.1. GTDB lineage: Bacteria > Planctomycetota > Planctomycetia > Pirellulales > Pirellulaceae > Rubripirellula. The sequence continues at coordinate 8,108 of JAQWPZ010000107.1, read as the reverse complement.
AGGCGAGAGGCGTCGATCCATGGGAATGGGTTTTGGGTTCGGCCGTTGCTGATCGAAATCGGAACGGCACTCGGATTGATGTGGCTCTATCAATTCGAAACACAAGCCGGCGGGCAGCTGCCAGCGGAACTGCGAATTCCAGCATCCTTGTCGGCCGAGGAGCTGAAGCTCACCGCGATGTTCTTTGTTCACACCATCTTGGTGGTCTTGATGGTTGCCGCGACATTTGTCGATTTCGACGAGCGGACCATCCCAGATATTATCACGATCCCGGGTGCGATCATCGCCGTTGTCATTGCGGCGGCTGGAATTCCGATGTTCCTTCCCACTGCTTACCCGGTTGCCAGATTCGCTACGGAAGTGAAGCCAACCACGTTTGACTCACCGTGGTTTACGTCGGTCAGCTGGACGACCGAGCGAGGGCTAGCGTTCGGTCTGTTGATTTGGTCGGTTTGGTGTTTCGCATTAGCCGATCGACGCTGGAGCACAGTGATTTTTCGGCGGCGTGGACTTCGGCGTGCAATGAAGCACTTTTTTGACGGATTGTTTCATTACGGTTTTTGGAAAGTACTCGTCGCTATTTGGCTGCTTGGGATCGTCGGTATCACTTGGGTCTGGACGCTGGGAGGAGCACCCTGGGAAGGACTTGCAACATCTCTCGTCGGATTAGCGGTTGGTGGCGGCGTGATTTGGGCGATTCGTATTGTCGCAACGTGGGCACTGAATGTGGAGGCAATGGGCTTCGGTGATGTGACGCTGATGGCCATGATCGGTGCGATGATTGGCTGGCAGGCAGCCTTGGTGGCATTCTTCTTGTCACCGTTTGCCGCAATCGCCATCGTCTTGGTTCGGTATGTCATCACACGCGATACCTACACGCCGTACGGACCCTACCTTTGCGCCGGGACCGTGTTGACCCTCGTTCGTTGGGATCAACTGTATAACGGTTGGTTGGCGAGTAACCTGTTGCTGATGGGGCCGATGCTGATGTGGTTGTGCATCGGCATGTTAGGTTTGATGGGAGCGATGTTGTTTGTATGGCGGCGGATCAAAATGGTCATTTTCTCCTGAGCCAGATGCACCCAGTTCCTGCACGGTTTGCAAGCGTTTGGGCTATCGGGGCCCCGCTCAGCGTTGCAATGGGGGTTTGTTCGAACGCAGGCCGTCAACGCTGCTATTGGGCGAGATCATTCTCCCAATATGACGCCCGTGGTGTGAGTGGGACGCAACCTTGCTGGGAAAGTCGTAGGGCAAACCAGTGAGGGTGGCAGAAACCGGATTGGCGAAACCTGCCCCTTGGTTGACCTCATTGCGACGATCTCGTCGTTGATGGTTTGGGATATCGATGCAGGATTTACGACCGCGTCTGGACTTCCGGCAACGATCATCGATGGCCTCTTGCCATGCCCTTTGCCGCAATCATGGATCCCGAAGACAATTGATTCGGAATAAGAAAACGTCGGGCCGATCTTTGCACCGCCGACATGTTTAGATGTGAACCGCAACTAAGCTCTGGGAAGCGATCCACCGTATTGCTCAGGAGATGATTTGTCTCGTGCGTTCAGGCATCGACACCCTGAGTCGGCGGCAGTAATTCTTCAACACTTGGGGCGGCAGTACCGTCCACGTCGTCGTTACCCGCATCAGCCTCATCCGCATCGCCACTGTTGGTGTTCGGATCTGGTTGTGGCTCCGGTGGATCGATTTCGACCTTTTGAACTCTCGCTCGATCAATATCGTCACCTTGTGGTTGGGTCACGACGGTGCTGTCGAGGGTCGAAGTACTTTCGGTCGGGGCTGAGAAAGACGAATAGCCGCTGACGATAGCTGGACTGAACGGGTCGTAGTAGGACAATGGCACTCGCTCAACAACCTGGCGAGGAACCATTCGTGTTTCGTTGTAAGGAACATAAACCTGTCGGGTGACCGGTCGCATGACGGTTCGTTTAACTTCTTCTCGCTCGTAATATTGAACCTGGACAGGTTGTTTGCGAGTCTCATAAACGACGCGGGTGCTCTGGACGGGAACCTTTCGAACCCGTTGTTCCTGCACCCAACGCTGTTGCTGAACGGGTACTTTCCGCGTCAGAGTTTCTGTTACGGGACGCTGTACCACGTAGGGAACTTTGCGAACTTCAGTCGTGGGAACCATTCGAGTCGTTTGAACTGGAACGTTCTGGGTCATGGTTTCCGATTGCATCCGCTGAACTTGAACGGGCACTCGCTGTGTCACAACCTCGGTCTGCATCCGTTGAACCTGCACAGGGACCTGCACCTGCTGAGTCTCTGGGACGTAGGAGGTCTGTGAGACTTGCTGCGAAATGTAATTCGGGCGATAAGCGAGTTGGGTTTGGACGGTTGCGGGTGACACCTGCGGGGTCCAATATAGTTGTGGTCGGAAGGCACCGAACAATCCTGGGCTCCGCTGCCACTGCAGGTCGTACTGCACTTGGCCGGGAGTGACGGTCTGCTGGGCGACGTATCCACCAGCATCCACGACTTGATTTTGCATCGTGGTGACCGGTCGCATCGACGTGTACTGCTGCGTCCTCAATTGGGTTTCTGTGACCGGACGCTGAACGGTGTATTGTTGATTGTAGTACTGGGTTTCTGTGACCGGACGTTGCACGGTGTACTGACGTTGGTAGTACTGTGTTTCCACAACCGGTCGGTAGGTCGTGACCGTCTCTTCTCGCTCGGCAGTTTCGTTCACATACCGAGTTTGTGTAACGGTTTCGTCGCGGTAAGATGTCTCGACCACGGGTTTCCAAACGGTGTATCGCTCTTCTCGGTAGCTTGTTTCAACGATCGGTTTAGCGACCTTATACACCCGCTCTTCCGTTCTCGATTTCAAGACGTTGCGGTAACTCGTCACTTCCTCAGGGACATAGTCAGTTTCGTAGGAAATCCGAAACCGCTTGACTGTCTGTGGTTGCATCACGGTTTCGCAACGCAGTCGGTAGGTTGGCTCAAAGCAGCAGGCTTCTTGTCCAACCGTCGGGTTGGACACGAACAACCCGCTTGCAGCGACAAAACTAGCAATGCCAAAAATGGAGTGACGGTTCATATTTTAGGCGATCGATAACAGAGACGGCTCAACGGGGTCTGGCAATACGAAAGGCCGAACCCGCGGCCCCGAAGATCGGGACCGCATTTAAGGGTACGCAAGACTTGAGAAAAAAGTAGATGAAACCCCTGAAAAACCAATGTTTCGTGAAACTGTTACCCCGCAAAATTAGCCAGTTTTCCTGTGTTGTTTATTTGCCGCTACAAGTGTTGTTGTTTCGCAACACTGGACAGTTTGGCTAATCGCTAAACCTGCGCTGTCCGCTACTTTGTTGTTGGCGGGTGCTCCCCGCAAGATTTGAGAGCGATCCCGCTTGATTTGGGGTGCTTCTGCCCTGCGGCTAAAATCCCCGGCCGCTTGCCCCCCTTCTCTAGGTAGGGCCTCTCTCTTCAGTGAGACGTGAGGTCCTTGGCAAGGAATGCTTCAAAGAGGTTCAGTCCATCTGAAGTTGTAGAGACGAGGTTTCGTCCGGCAGATGTTTGCTGGTGGAATATCCGTCGCGGCTGCGATGGGCCGGACGCAAGAAAACGCTTCGGTAGAATCTGCAGCGAAGCTAGAGCGATAGAAATTTGAAGCCGGCTCTCGCGGCAGCTTCAGCAGCCCAGTTTGCTGGGTTGATGGAAAAGCAAGATTTTTCTCCACACCGAGAGATCTTATGGCACGTGGGGCAATCACCCCCCGCTTTCACGCAAGAGTGACCCCGGTGCTGCCAAATTCGACACGGTAAAGCGACTGTGTCCGAGAAAAAGAGCGCGGAAGAAATGGCGTTTTGGAAGTAACCGCAAGTATTTCCGCAGCGTTCAAGATTGGGTTGCTCAAAATAGAGAGGTCGGTGGTACATCAAAATAGGATAGCGATCTGGCAGGATCGCACCGATCGCTGTTCCACCAATCTCGATGGGAGGTTTCGTCTGGAGGACCTCCTTCGCACGATCTTCCGGTGTTGGCTTATCGGAGAGATAAGACGGAACAACGATCTGATCAATCGGTGTTTGTAATTCGCTGATTTGTTCGCGAATGATCTGCTTTTCACGCAGCAGCCCAGCTTCCTCTTCAGCTACAGCTTCCGCTTCAGCTACGGCTTCCTCTTCAGCTACGGATATCGCTTCTCGCCTCGCTGCACCATCTGCCTTTTGCGCCTCCACCGCACGCACCCATTCGAACTGCTGGGCCTCCGAAGGTGCGTCACGAACGAGCCCGCCGAGTGACAGAGCCGCTGAGACCGGTTCACCGACGTCTTGGTCCCCATCTTTAGCCAACAATCCGCTGGCGAATCCGCCGCCAAGCAGCAGCGCCCAGGTCATTAAGGAGAGTGACGGAAGTCTCATGGAGCTACGGGAGATCAGATTTTGGGGCAGTTCGTACCTTCCTTTGTCAATCGTGCGATTCGTGCTCTCTCCATGAATGTGGCCTCAGCGGGGCCTACAGATAGCCCAGGTGTCCAGTGTTTCCTTATTGTCCTGTTTTAACGGTAATGGAGGTGCCACTTCTTGAAACGGGTTGATTGTGGAACTGACAGTTGCCGGACGGCGACTAACATAGAAGGTTCGACCTTCCCTCGGGATCTGCACCTCGTATTCCGTTTTTTTTATGAATCGTCGCCGCTCCAAGCGATTCTTCCTGCGCCGTGGCCGGCAATGTCCGTCCAAGCCGGTCGAGCCTGTTGGCTCGACCAACGACTCAGCGAATGATCTGCGTATCGTTGCTCTAGAACCCCGTCTCGTCTTGAACGCGACGGCCGAGTTAAATCCGCTGGGGCAATTGTTGGTTTTTGGTTCGTCCGATGCAGACGTGGTTCAATTGCAGATTGAAACGGATGGTGATTTGAGCCTTCGCGATGGATCGGGTAACGCGATTCCAATTGAATTCCACCCAGAGGGTCCGGGCAACGAAACGAATCCACTTGACCGAGCAGCGGTCAACGAGATTCGCTTCGAGATGGGTGAAGGTGATGATGTTCTGAATTTGCAGTTGCCGCGGGGGATTGACGTTTCGGTGTTGCCCAGCGGAGCAACGGATCAAGTCGAATTAGACTTCGGCGAGTTTGACTCGGCGATTTTCGCGTCCTCGTCGTCTATCGAAGTCGACGCCGAGCTCATTCGACTTCTACCCTCTTTGGGTTCCGTTTCAATCGCCGACGCAAGTGTTCACTTGGACGGTCAGTTGCAGCTTGGCAACCCGGCATCATGGTCACAAATAGATATCACACGCGGCAGTCTTGATTTGGATGGTACGTTCTTGATCAGTGGCGATGTCGCGATTGTTGGCGAGGGCTCGCTCGATTTTTCTGATGCAATCGGCACCGCGACGGCACCCGGGTATGGGCTCTCCATCGATTTGGGAACGCAGGCATCCAATCGATTTTTGCTTGGTGGCACGGACAACTCAGGTGGGGCAAATCTCAATGATGTGACAGTCCACTCCGCCGGCGATTTCATCTTGGGCCCGTCGTCGCTGGAGTTGGATGGTGACCTGTCCGTTCTGCAGGTAACTGAGGCGACAGTGCTAGCTTCAGACGTCAGTGCCAATTCTGTCACCATTCTTAGTGATGGTGACATTGAAATTCAAAATCGAATCGAAGCTTTGAACGGCGGAGTGACATTGAACAGTGGGGGAGTGTTGAAGTTGTCGGGTCAGATCGATACGACGGCGATGTCAACAACTGGCACGATTGAATTGACAGGTTCGACAGTACAACTCTCCGACGCGGAGTTGCTGACGAGCGGAAGTTTGGTGCAGATTTCCGGCCCAGTTACGGTGGATGGGAATGTTGTGCTCGATACTGGCGATGGTCAAGTGTCGACGGTTGGTGGTGATGTTCGGTTTTTGAATGCGATCGTCGGTGCTGACGGTGTCGGTGACAGTCTCCGAATCGATGCTCGCTCAGCAGGCTTGGGCGGATCGGTTACTTTGCAGGGTGCGGTTGGCTCATCAAGTTCACTTCCGTTGCTGTCAGATATCAATGGGCTGCGGGTGGATGCACAAACAATTGAACTCAACGCGGTGTCTGTGAGATCCGGCGATATTCTGCTGGGTGCTGATGAAATTCGATTGACCGCGGGGGATGTTCGCACATTGATTGCGGGCGATATCGTTTTCGACGGAGATTTACTGCTGCCCACGGGTGATACCTCCGTAACGTCGGCAGGCCGTGTTCAATTTACTTCACCCGTTTTTGGTCAAGTTGGTTCGCGTGATCTGGACGTCGTGGCGGGTTCCACTGTTTCATTTGCTGACGAAGTCAGTTTGATTGAGTCGTTGCGGGTGACGTCAGCGAATCAAGTCAGTTTTCAAGGTCCCGTGATTTTGTCGGGCGATCTTGATGTTACGTCGGACCAAATCCATCTGTTGGCGAGTGTTGATACGACGGCAGGTGGTCTCGACGGTCAAATTCGATTATCCGGCGAAACGGAGATCTTGGTCGGTGGTGGATCGGTCTTGATGGTGGGGCAAGCAACGATCGCGATGGATGGCGGGGGCGGCATCATTGATACGTCTGGTTCGACGTTGCATAGCTCCGCGAACACGACTGCGATGGTTTTCCGCAATGCTTCGCAATTAACCTTCGGCAATTTGAATGCGTCGTCGGGACAAGTGGTGATGGGAGTTGATCAGGATTTGACTGGCCCGACGACCCAGTCGGCCAATTCCATCATGCTCATCGATCGTCTGCAGGTCAGCAGCAGTAGTTCACTTGACTTGTCAAACCAAGCAAATGACTTTCGATTATTAGAACAGGTCGCCATCGATGGTGCATTGAAGCTTCGCGACGCGGTTGATGATTTATCGATCATGTCAGTCACAACCTCCGGTTTCGACGCCACGCTCACCGCAGCGGGTGCGATCGTTTTGTCGCACCAAGCAATTGACGCGACCGGTGCGACGGTGCGTTTGACCGCGGGGCAAGGAATCATTGACGGCGATGGTACTGCAGCAGCAAATCTGCAGGCTGACAAAATCTATCTACAAGCGACCCATGTCGGTACGGACTTGAACCCACTCGACTGCATGGTGACGTCCGAGTTGAACGTCGACACATCGAGTGCAGACGGCGATATCGTCGTGGCGAATGAGTTCGGTGACCTCATGCTCGGACAGATTCTCGCTGGGGCAGGTGATGTCACCTTGCTCGCAGCTGATGACGTTCTGAATGTAGCCGCGAATTCATTGATCGTATCGGACGACTTGTCGATCACCGCAGGGAATGCGTTGGCGGATGGGGCATATTCGATCGACTTGGCGACCAACGTGAATGACTTGGAAGCGAGTGTCGAGGGACCAAATCGGGGTGATATCCGAATCCTTGAGCAAGACTCGATCCGATTAGCGTCGTCTGATCACTTTGCCGATGAGATCGTCAGGACAAGTAACGGCCAAGTCGAGGTTTTTGCTGAGGATGATATTCACGTCGTGAATCGAATCCAAACTGCCGGTGGCGGAGTCAAATTGGTCAGCAGTGGATCGCTGGAAGTTATGGGGGAAATCGATGCCTCTGCAGCGATGACCCAAGGCGCAATTTTGCTGCAAACAGTGGGTGTTGCCAGTGGGGATCTGCTGCTGGCGGATAGTTCAAGTGTGCTTTCTGCCGACCAGGTAACGTTGTTCAGTGAAGCTGGTTCGGTTGCTCTCGACGGAACACTGGATAGCAACTTGTTGTCTGTGGTGGTGGCGGGTGAGTTGACCGATGGTGCTTCGGGCAGTGTAACCGTTGCTGAGCTGGCGACGCTGTCGGCGGCGAACATCACTCTCGGCGACAGTGCTGGGATCACGACGAACTTCGGTAGTCTGATTTTCAATTCCACAGGTGCGGTCGCGCTCTCGGAAGACAGTTCGATGCTGGTCGATGGCCCAAGTACGGCTGGCGACGGACTTGCACTGTCGAGTGCGGGAGATATGCAGTCGGATGGCACGGTTGATGTGGCGGGCGATACCGCCTTGTCGGCCACCGGCACGATGGAAGTGAATGCCAAGTTGACCGGATCCGGCGAGATTGGGCTTTCAGCCACGAACGATATTACAGTGAATGCGGAGATTGATCCCAC
>JAQWPZ010000102.1 GCA_029245125.1 Rubripirellula sp. | reverse complement strand
CACCAACTGGACGCCAGCTGCCACCGCTGCGATCAAACTGATCAAAGCGTCCCGTAAGCTATCGGTCTGATTGATTCGGAGCGTGATGCCTGGAACCGGTCGGTAGCGACGAAGATTGTCCTGGCCGAGGAGGCGAACCGTATCGTGTTGTTGGGAAAATACAGTGGCAACAGCGGATCGACTACAGTTGATCGCTAGCTGCAATTCACTCGCCATCGTGGCGTCGATCTGATCCAGCTTCACCAAGTCGGTGATCCAATCGGAGAATTGATCGAGTGGAGCCGATTCAAACTCTGGAGTGTTATTAGCATCGGTATGAGATGGTCCGTCGCTTAGATTCATCAATGCTAAGGTGTAGTGAGGACCACCCGCTTTGACGCCTGGACCGTAGGCACTTAAGCCAACACCGCCGAAGGGTTGCCGCAGCACGATCGCGCCGGTGGTTGGCCGATTGATGTACAGATTGCCAGCGTGAATTGATTGTTTCCAAAGTTCGATCTCACGGTCATCTAAGCTTTCCAGGCCGCTGGTCAATCCGTATCCAGTTGAGCGAACGATTTCGATTGCTTCTTCGAGTCGGCGAAACGGCATGACGCCGAGCACTGGGCCAAATAATTCGGTCAGGTGGGTGAAGCTTCCCGACCCAATATTCCACTTCACGCCCGGTCGGTACAGGTTTGGATTCCCGACGATATGTTCTGGCACAACGAGCCAGGATTCATCATCCTCAAGTGTTTTCATTCCTCGGGTAAGTTCTTTGCCGGGTGGTGTGATAAGCGGTCCCATGCTCGTGGACAGTTCCCAGGCAGATCCGACTTGAATGCTTTCCACTGCATCCGCAAGTGCCTCACGGAAACGTGGATCGTCGAAAACTTCCTGTTCCAGCAACAGCAGCGATGTAGCACTGCACTTCTGGCCGGCATGCCCGAATGCTGAGTGGATGATGTGTTTGATTGCTTGATCGCGATCCGCCATGGCGGTCACGATCGTCGCATTCTTGCCGCCTGTTTCGGCCAGCAGATGCAAGCCGGGCCTGACTTGTAGCATTCGTTGCGCTGTGGATGTCCCACCGGTCAGCACAACAGTATCGATCATCTGATTGGACACCAAACCAGTTTCCGCAACCTCATCATCACAGGGGATTAGCTGAAGTGCATCTCGAGGAACCCCCGCCTGCCAGAAGGCATCACACAGCAGCGAGGCGATCAAGACTGTTTCACTGGCGGGTTTAAGAATAACGCGGTTTCCACCCGCGAGTGCTGCGACGATTCCACCGCATGGGATTGCCAGCGGGAAGTTCCAGGGAGTGATCACAGCGACCACTCCACGCGGTCGCATCGAAACCGAAGAACGCTGATCCCAATCATTGACCGTGAGCGGATAGAACTCGCAAAAATCGATCGCTTCGCTGATTTCTGGATCGCTTTCCGAAACAATTTTTCCCCCTTCTGCCAGCATTGCTCCGATCAAGTCTCCCCGAGCAATGCGAAGGTTTTGTGCGACTTTTCGAAACAGATCATGTCGACCCTGAAGCGGTAGCCGACTCCAACCACTTTCATCGTTCGCCGCGGCGTCCACGCCCGCTTCCACTTGATCCAAGGTTGCCGCTTGGTAGTCGCAAACTTTTATACCAGGCCGCGAGGGATCGAAGGTTTGCCGTTGCTGTTTGGTGTTTCTGGCAACAGGACTCCCTGCGATCACAAGCTGAACCTGAGTCGCTTTTTCCTGGCAGCGGTCTCGCCAGCGATTCAGTATCGATTCGGCCCAGTCGGAGTTCGCTGGTACCGACCAGTCGGTATCGGGTTCGTTGGATAATTCTGTCCAGTGATTGGCAACCGTTGGCTGTAATGGTGCGTTGTTTCGATCATGGGTGCGACGAGACTCATGGTTGACGGTTTCGATCCTTGCTAAGGAACTTCGGAACGCCTCTGAAAGTTCACGGAAGTCGTCACTATCGGGTTGTAGGCGATAGGCGTGACGCAGGAAATTTTGCGGCCCCGTGTTTTCGTCTAATCGGCGTACCAGGTATCCAATGGCATTCAGGAATCCTTCCTGGCGGCAGGCGGGAGCATACAACAGCATTTTCGCGTCTTGCTCCGAGATTGCTCGGCGTTGGTGATTGGCCATCCCTTCGAGCATTTCGATCTGGATGAATTCGGCGGGGACCGTCTGCTCAGACCAAATCAAACCGAGTGCTACATCGAATAGATTGTGGGAGGCGAGGCCGATGCGAATGGATCGATGAGCGGCTGCATCGATCAACAATCTGAGCATGCTTTTGTAATTCGCGTCAGTCTCCAGTTTGGTTTTGTAGGGAGCTTGAGGGTGTCCGCCGATTGATGCTTCGACGCACTCCATTTCCATGTTGGCGCCTTTGACGAGCCGGATCGTCAGCGGGCTGCCACCGGTTTGGACTCGCTTGGCTGACCAGTCAATGAGTTGCTGCATCACTTGGTAAGAATCGGGGATATAGGCTTGAAACGCGATTCCCGCACGAGTCGATTCCAATCCAGGTCGTTCCAGCGTTTCGCGTAGGATATCGGCTGTCAGATAAAGGTCCCGATACTCTTCCATGTCGAGGTAGACGAATTTACCGGTGCCAGTGATCGGATCGATCTCACGGTCGGCAGTTCGAAAAAGGGATTCCAAGCGGTCGGAGACTTTGCTGATTGTGTGTTTCCGTGCGAGTGGGGAGACTTGGCTGTACAGAGTCGAAATCTTGACTGATAAACAGCGAACATCATCCAGTCGCAGGGTATCGATGCATTGTTGAATACGTCTTCGCGTCTCTGCTTCGCCAAGCAGAGCCTCTCCAAGCAAGTTGACGTTCATCTGAACGTCCTGCTGTTGGCGGTTTCGCAAATGTTCCGTTAACAGCTCACTTTCCGCTGGCAGGATGACGTTGGCCGTTTCCCGCCGCATCTTTTCTTTCACCAGAGGGACGGCAACACCGGGAAGATATTCACCAAATGACTGAAAACCCCTCAGCATCGCTTGCTCGACCGGGCTGAAAAACCTTGGAACGCCTTGAACATCGAGCAGGTGAGTCAATTGGTCCGCAACCCGGGCTGGGGTATGGGTGCGAAAGGCTTGGTCAGTCATCTCGACCATCGTTGCTTTGTCGTCGGCATGGTTGATCATTCGGTCCAATTCGGCCTGCTGACGTCGTTCCTGGGGTGTCTGCAGTTCGGCCGCTCGCAGCAGGAGCCGAGAAGCCAGTTCGATGGCGTGGTCTGCATCCGATCGGTCATTTGTCATCGGGAGCATTCTCCAGTGGGGACTCAGATGAGGGAATTTCTCGCGGGAGCTGCGTGACAGCTTCCTACAGTTTGACGGAACGTCCGCGAAACCGCCGCAACGCGGGCTTCACGGCAGAAATCGAGGATCTGCGAGCAGGCCCGATTCGCCAACCTTCCGTATGAACCAAACGGGGTCTAAAATCCCCCCAGTCCGATCATTTTGTCCGTCAAGGCCGTGCGTGTGTCGCTCATACGGCCCGAACTATCAGGAAACGCAGAAACAATGAGTGCCAGCGCAACTCAGCAGCGGGTCTTTAACTTTTCGGCCGGCCCGGCTGCCCTGCCATTGTCGGTTCTTCAGCAGGTCCAGGAAGAGCTGCTTTGTTTTCCCGGTGCCGGTGCTTCCGTCATGGAGGTTAGCCACCGCGGCAAAGCCTTTGTCGACATTATCGAAGATGCTGAATCGACACTTCGATCCCTCCTGAATCTGTCGGATGATTACGCCCTGCTGTTCCTGCAAGGCGGGGCGGCTCTCCAGTTTTCCATGATTCCAGCGAACCTGCTGAGGGATAGCGGAAAAACAGCTCAATACTTGCTCACCGGATCGTGGGGAAAGAAAGCAGTCGCCGAAGCCAAGAAGGAAGGCGATGTCGAAGTGCTTTACGACGCAAAAGACTCCAACTACGACCACGTTCCGAGTCCTTCTGATTACCAGGTCAGTGATTCGGCAGCGTACCTTTACTACTGCAGCAACGAAACCATTCAAGGCGTTCAGTTTGCGAGTGAGCCTGAATGCCCCGATTCAGTACCGTTGGTGAGTGATGCCTCAAGTGATTTCTTGTGCCGTCCACTGCCGATGGATAAATATGGCCTTCTGTACGCTTGTGCACAAAAGAATGCCGGGCCGGCTGGTGTGACGGTGGCAATCGTTCGGCGTGATCTGCTTGAACGAGGCAGCGAACAATTGCCCGGATACCTGCAGTATCGTAATCACGCCGCAGGTGGGTCGATGTGGAATACTCCGCCAACCTTTCCTGTTTATGTTTTAGGTAAAGTTGCTCGCTGGTTGGCTGATGACATCGGCGGCCTCGAGGCGATGGAGAAACAGAATCAAGAGAAGTCAAAGCTTCTGTATGACGTCCTCGATTCGCATTCAGATTTCTACCACGGCCACGCGAAGCCCGAGGCGAGATCTTTAATGAACGTGACCTTTACCTTGCCCAATGATGAGTTGCAGGCGAAATTTCTCGCGGAAGCTGCTGAGAACAATTTGGCTAACATGAAGGGCCATCGCAGCGTTGGGGGAATCCGAGCCAGTATCTACAACGCGATGCCGATCGAGGGTCCCCGCACTCTTGCTGAGTTCATGAAGGACTTTGCTTTAAAGAACGGCTAACTGATGTTTGACTTTGCGGTCGTGTTTCGACTTCCCGTTTCCTCTTGCGTGTTTCGGCTACCAAACAATGTTTAAGATTCTCACGCTGAATAATATTTCGTTGAAAGGACTGCAGCGTCTACCTCGTGAACGTTACGAGGTCGCGTCAGAAGTGAGCCATCCGGACGGGGTGCTGGTTCGGTCGTTCAAAATGCACGATATGGAAATCCCAGCTACCGTTGCCGCTATCGGTCGCGCGGGGGCGGGTGTCAACAATATCCCCGTTGATTCAATGACTCAGCGGGGTGTGCCCGTTTTCAACGCTCCAGGCGCGAACGCGAATGCGGTTAAAGAACTCGCAATCGCAGGCCTCCTGATGGCGTCACGGAATATACCCGCGGCAATGGAATTCGCCTCTGGCTTGGAAGGCACGGACAGCGAAGTATCGAAAGCAGTTGAGTCGGGTAAAAAGAACTTTGTCGGCGCGGAGTTGCCCTCCAAAACGTTGGGAGTCATCGGATTGGGGGCAATCGGACTTCGTGTCGCCAATGCGGCTCTCTCGCTTGGGATGAAGGTGGTCGGATATGATCCGCTGATTTCCGTGCAGAGTGCTTGGCAACTTTCAAGCGGCGTGGAGCAGGCCGTGAGCGTTGATCATTTGTTTTCACAGTGCGATGCTGTTTCGGTTCATGTTCCATTGCTGGATGCGACGAAGGGATTGGTCAGTGCAGATAGGATCAAGATGATGCCCAAAGGCGGTATCTTGGTGAACTTAGCTCGCGGTGGAATTTGCGATGACGATGCTGTCTTGGCGGCATTGGACAGTGGGCATCTGCTGTCTTACATCATCGACTTTCCTACCAGCCAATTGTTGTCGCACCCTAAGGTGATTTCTTTTCCACACCTCGGCGCCTCAACGGAAGAGGCGGAAGAAAATTGTGCCGTGATGGTCTCTGATTCTCTGCGAGACTATCTCGAAGACGGAACCGTTCGTAACTCGGTGAACTTTCCGGAAGCCTATATGCCACGCAATGGCGGTGCCCGTATTACGATTGCGAATGCGAACGTCCCGAATATGGTTGGCCAGATCTCAACGATCCTAGCGAACGCTGGCTTGAATATTGCCGACCTGTTGAATAAATCACGAGGCGAGGTTGCTTACACCATCGTTGATCTCGATGGTGGGATTGATGACGAAACGCTAAGTTTGATCCGGAACACAGAAGGTGTACTGTCGTTGCGTCATTTGCCTCAGTCTTCATGACCGAACATTGAAGCCGTGATGGAGTGATCGGTCTGCCGGTCGTCGCATGGAGTCCCCGTAGCGATTTACATTTGTTCGGCAACGGATTGCACTGGTTGTTGTTTCATTCAATGAGGTGATCCGATGTCGTATCTGCGTTGCACCCTCGTCGTTTTCAGTTTGAGTTGCATTCTTGCGAACGCAGGATTGTTTGCTGCCGAAAAAGAGCGACCTCATATCGTGATGCTAATTGCGGAAAGCGAGTACGCCACCGAGGAGTCGTTGGCAGCGTTCGCGAAAGAACGACTCCGGGATTTTCGGGTTACCAGCCTGGGTGCCGCTGCAAACGATCGAAATTCATTGGTCGGTACCGACGCGATTGAATCGGCTGATCTGTTGATCGTAAGTGTGCGACGGCGGACGTTGCCGAAAGTTCAACTAGATCGTGTTCGACGCTATGTGGCTGCAGGAAAGCCGGTCATTGGGATCCGTACGGCCAGCCATGCTTTTTCGTTGCGAGGAAAGAAGACGCCGCAGGGCAGGGCAGTGTGGCCTGAATTTGATTCACAGGTCTTCGGAGGAAGCTATACGAATCACCATGGGAATTCGTTGCAAACCACGATTGACTTGGCAAAGCGGCCCGAGGTTACCGATTCGTCACTCGTGGATGGTTTGGCGGCGGCTTTGCCAGCCCCATCGCAGGGATCTCTGTATCGCGTTTCACCAGTCTCCGAATCGGCTGGCGTTCTCCTCGTCGGCCGCGTTCCCGGAGCCGATCCCGAACCCGTCGCCTGGACCTTTCGTCGCGGTGACGGTGGCAAGTCCTTCTATACATCACTCGGCCATCGAGACGATTTTCGCGGTGCTGTGCTGCCAGATTTGCTAGCTAATGCAATTGATTGGGCGTTAACCCCCTAACAGCGATTGGTGAAAGGGCGTTCCTCTTCTCTTCGCCACAGTTCCCAAATAGTTCGAGGCGACCTTGGTTCCCGAGCGTACGTCTCCTCGAGCGTCGTTCGCCTCGTTGACCCGGCCCAGCGTGAACTTGATGCCAGCGTGAACTTGATGCCAATGCGAATAATTCGTATGGCGTGGCACTTGCGGCGGTGGCTTGGTTTGCGAGCGGTTTCGGTCTGGGTGAGTGCTGCGTATATCTGTTGATGTGAAACAACCGGTGTGAAACGCGGCCTGCTTTTTCTCTAGACCGTCACTCTCTTTTTTCGGTAGTGTCCTGTCAAGAAGTGAGTTCAAGCGTTCGTTGTTCAAAGGGCCCTCAATGCAGTTTCTGTTACGTCATCGTGACTTGGTGTTGCCGTTAGGCATCATCGGCTGCTTGGTGGTGATCCTGGTTCCGCTGCCGCCTGCCTTGATGGACTTATTGCTGGCCGCCAATATTACGGTCAGCGTAATCGTGCTGCTGACAACGGTTTACGTTGCGACTCCGCTGGAATTCAGTATCTTCCCGTCGCTTCTGTTGGCAACGACGCTCGGACGTCTGGTGCTGAATGTTGCGACCACCCGGCTGATTTTGACCGGTGCCGATGCGCGGGGGATGGGTGCTGCCGGAGGTGTGATTCAGAGTTTTGGTGAGTTTGTCACGGGTGACCGTTTAGCGGTTGGCTTGATCTTGTTCATCATCATTGTGTTGATTCAATTCATTGTGATCACGAAGGGTGCTACGCGGATCAGTGAAGTCGCGGCACGTTTTGCTTTGGATGGAATGCCGGGTCGGCAGATGGCAATCGATGCTGACCTAAACGCCGGCTTGATTGACGAAAAACAGGCTCAGTTCCGGCGTGAGGAGATCAGCGCCCAAGCTGATTTCTATGGAGCCATGGATGGTGCCAGCAAGTTTGTTCGGGGCGATGCGATTGCGGGGATCGTGATCACATTGGTGAACGTTGCCGGTGGTCTGTATATCGGAGTGATGCAGTCGGGCATGACGATTAGCGAAGCCGCCGAGCTGTTTACGAAGTTGACCATCGGAGACGGTTTGGTCAGCCAAGTTCCCGCTTTCTTGATTTCGCTTGCTGCCGGTTTGCTCGTTACAAGAAGTGCCAAGCGAACGAACCTGCCCGTTCAGTTCCTGCAACAGTTACTTGGGAATCCAAAAGCATTGTTTGTTGCTGGCGGGTTTTTGACATTGTTGATCATCACCAATCTACCAGCGGTTCCGATGGCGACCCTCGGTGCGGGCTGCATCGGATTAGCAGTCGTCATGAATCGGCAAACGGTTCGCCGGCAAGCGGATGAGCAGCAGCGAGCTGAGGCTGAGCTTGCGGAGGAGACGGCGCCGCCCGCCAAGCGGGTGGAAGATTTCTTGACGGTCGATCCGATGGAAGTTTCGATCGGACTCGGATTATTGGGTTTGGCCGCCCCAGATCGTGGTGGAGATTTGATGCAGCGGATTACCGGTGTGCGAAATGCGATCGCAGCCGACATGGGCATCATTCTTCCTAAAGTGCGGGTCCGAGATGATCGAAGTTTGGGTGAGCTGGATTACGAAATTCGGATCGAGGGCAATCCAATCGCCCGCGCGACGGTGCTGCCCAATCGTTTGTTAGCAATCGATACGGGAAACACAACTGGGGTGATCGAGGGAGAACCAACTCGAGACCCCACCTTCGGCGAACCGGCAGTCTGGATTGATCCAATTCGCCGAGAGCAGGCTGCGATTTTTGGCTACATGACGGTCGAGCCAGCGGCGGTTCTTGCGACTCACTTGCAAGAAATTGCCAAGCGACATGCCGATGAATTATTGTCGCGGGACGCAACGAAACATTTGATCGATGAACTGAAGGAAGCCGCGCCGACTGTTGTTGACGAACTGATCCCGGGAATGATGAAGGTCAGTGATGTCCAGCAGGTCTTGCACTTGCTCCTGAAAGAGGATGTGCCGATTCGCCAGCTCAGCATTATTCTGGAAACGCTCGGCGACTACGCGGGGCGGACGAAGGATCCCATCTGGTTGAGTGAGTACGTGCGACACCGATTGGCGCGGACGATTAGTTCCAGATATCGCGATTCAGATGGCCAGCTGCATGTGTTGGCGCTCGATCCGGCTATGGAGGATCGAATTGCAGCGGGGCTGGACCACAATGAACGCGGGTTATTTGTACGAATGAGCCCACAAGCGGTAGACCTCACTTGCGGGCGAATTCAAGAAGGGGTTAAGAAGCTTATTACCGCGGGGCATCCCCCGGTAATTTTGGTTAGCCCGAGGATACGCCCAGGGCTAAGGCAGATTGCATCTGCTTCTTTGCCAAGACTGCGAGTTTTGTCTTACAACGAGATTACACAAGACACGAAGATTGAATCACATGGCGTGATTAGCGATCAATGATCCGCCAATGTTTCCAACGCTGAGATCGATTCAAGGAAGATAGATCCTTCATGCACATTCGAACTTTTCGAGCCGCTAGCCTGCAAGATGCACTGGACCAGATCCGGCATCAGATGGGACCGGATGCATCCGTGTTGCATACGCGGCAAGTTCGTGATGGTTTGATGGGATGGTTGGGACGCACCTATGTTGAGGTCACCGCGGGGCTGAAAGATGCTGATCCGATTCAGTCCTCGATCTCAACACTGCCGATCAAAGAGGCTGATACACGCAGTATCATTTCCGAACCGTATTCCACCTCGCTACCCAAGAGTGATGCGGGGATGCCTTTGCCACTGCAGAGCTATCGAGAACAGCTGCTCACGGGCGGCGTCGATACGATGACAGTGGATCGCTGGATGAACGCGACCACCAGCTTTGCGGTAAGTGTCGGAGATACAGCGGCACGCGATTCTGCTGGCTCTGCTTGGTTCGAGCATCTCCAGCGAAGCGTCGGACGCGAGTTGCGAATCGGTAGTCCGATTCGCACCCAGCCTGGCGATCGCCGGGTTGTCGCGTTGGTTGGTCCGACAGGCGTAGGAAAGACAACGACGGTGGCGAAGCTAGCTGCTGGTTTTCGGATTGAGGCTCGTCGACGGGTCGGTCTGTTGACGATCGACACTTTTCGAATCGCTGCAGTCCAACAACTCAAGGCGTATGCCGAGATCATGGATCTACCGATGGAGGTAGTGGAAAAACCGGACCAGATGCAGCCGGCGCTCGATCGGTTAGGTGATGTGGATCTCGTGTTGATTGATACTGCAGGGCGTAGCCCTCGCAGTGACGCTCGGATTGACCAATTGGTCGAGATGCTCAGGTGTGCCCAGCCCGACGAAACTCACTTGGTGTTGAGTTCGACAAGTTCTGCGGCAACGATTCAGTCGATCTTGGCTGGGTTCGCGCCCGTGCAGCCGACAGCCGGGATCCTGACCAAGCTTGACGAGGCGCCACATACCGCTGGAGTATTGTCGGCGGTCGTTGCGACAGATCGCCATCCGGGGATTCCGCTCAGCTACATCACGAATGGGCAACAGGTCCCTGATGATATTTTGACCGCCAGCACGGAGTTGCTGCTATCACGGCTGTTGCCAGCGCGAGAGATGGCAACAAAAACAATTGCGGCTTAAAAAAAGAAAAAACAATTCAATCTTGATCCACAACTTGACGATAAACGAACAGGGCAGTGCCGGGATGACAAAAAAACACTTTAGTGTTCTTTTGGAAAAGCGGTTTGCCAACTTTGGGAAAACTAGTTACTTGTCCTCGTACTCTGTAATAAAACGTTGTCACGCAGTTTCGCAGTATCACTCGGTGCCCTGGCGATGGGGTTGGTCATGTTACGCGGTGTTATCAACCGCGAATTGGCCAGCCATGTCGCGATGGAAGCGATTGTTGCGATGCTGTTATTTATGGGCATCGGATTTGTTGCAGGGTGGATTGCTGATTACCTCATTCGTGATGCAACGGAACAGATGTTCCGCGATCGCGTGCGTTGGTACCGGCAAGAGATGACCGAGGCAGGCTACGTTGAACCAGACCAACCGAGTGACCAGTCGCAAAAGGATTTTGAGCTGGTGGCGAGGTAATCGAGGCGGGGTGATGCAATTCGGCATATGGAGCCGAGTGATCACTGTGTTTCACTAACCAAATGATTCGGTGGTTAACCGGATCCAACGGGTACGGCACACAGCCGTAGTACGTACAACAATCACGGAGGATTGGATGGCAGCGACAGCCACGGCCGACGACGTAATACTGCAAGTCTGGAAGGCATTCAAAAAGCTGACGAAGGATTCGCCGGAGTATGAGACACTCCGTAACCAGCTGGTAGAACGCTACATGCCGCTGGTTCGCTATAACGGCGAACGAATCTGGCAACGCCTCCCGGATGGTGTGGAACTCGATGACTTGATCAGTGCCGGTATCTTCGGGCTGATGAATGCGATCGATGCCTTCGACATGGAACGCGGTGTTAAGTTCGAAACATACTGTGTGCCGCGGATTCGTGGAGCAATGCTCGACGAACTTCGGACAATGGATTGGGTACCACGATTGGTTCGCAGCAAGGCCAGTAAGCTGGCCGTTGCTCGGAAAACTTTGGAAACAAAGCACGGCCGAGCTGCAACCGTTCAAGAGCTAGCCACTCAGATGGAGATACCCGTCAAAGAAGTCGAGAAGATGGAGTCGGACGCCAACGCCGTTGGAGTCGTATCGCTCAACAAGAAGTGGTACGAGACCGATAGCTACAAAGACGTCCGTGAGATCGACATCTTGGAGGACAAGAAAGGCGAGGATCCAACCCGCCGAGTCCAGAAAAATGATTTGATGCGTTTGGTGACCAAGGGTCTCAACCGAAACGAACGCTTGATCATTATTTTGTATTATTATGAAGAGCTGACGATGAAGGAGATCGGTGCTACGCTCGATCTATCTGAGTCGCGGGTCAGCCAGATGCACACGTCGATTGTGAACCGTCTGCAGCAGCAGTTGGGTTATCGTCGGGTCGAGTTTGGAGCCTGATCAAGCTCTTCTTTCGAATACAATGCAAACGACGCCCTGTTGCCAGGGCGTCGTTTTGCATTCGTGCCCGGCTGGGATAGCAAAGTTATCTTCAGCAGCGGACTCTGGTTTTATTTCTTAGATGTGGAAGGGTTGATTTGCGGATCGCTCATGTCATTACACGGATGATTGTTGGTGGTGCGCAAGAGAACACTTTGCTCAACTGCCTCGATCTGATGCATGATTACAACGACGATGTGTTGTTGGTGACTGGGCCCGCGCTGGGACCGGAAGGCGATCTATTGAGTCAGGGAAGGGCAGGGGAGTTGCCGATTGAGTTGCTGCCTCGTTTGCGGCGGTCGATCCATCCAAGGGATTGGGGAGCCTATCGTGACATCAAGGCAACACTCAAGTCTTTTCAGCCTGATGTGGTTCACACTCATAGTGCCAAAGGCGGATTACTCGGCCGCGCCGCAGCATCCAGTTTGAAGGTCCCCGCGATTATTCATTCGGTTCACGGTGCACCTTTTCACCCATTTCAGCCTGCGCCTGCGAGAGAATTTTTTCGTCACTGTGAAGCGTGGGCAGCTCGGCGATGTCATCGCATGATTTCCGTGGCAGATGCGATGACAGATTTAATGGTCCAGGCGAAGGTTGCTCCGCGTGATAAGTTCACCACCATCTACAGCGGGATGGAGGTGGAGCCGTTTCTGGAAGCAGAAAAGCGGCGGTCCAAGACGCGCGAGAATTATGGCCTGGGAGATGAGCATGTTGTGATCGGCAAAATCGCAAGGCTGTTTCATCTAAAAGGGCATGATGATCTGATCACGGCTGCCGTCGATGTGGTGCGATGTGTCCCCAATGTTCGCTTCTTGCTTGTTGGTGACGGCGTTCTGCGGGCCGAATTGCAATCCCGGATTGAAGAGCTTTCGCTGGGGCAGCACTTTGTTTTTACAGGCTTAGTGCCGCCTTCGCAGGTGCCTGATTTGATTGGTGCGATGGACCTGGTGGTCCACACGTCGTACCGTGAAGGCTTGGCGCGGGCCTTGCCGCAGGCCTTGATTGCCGGCCGACCGGTCGTGAGTTATGACGTGGACGGTGCCAGGGAAGTCGCCATCACCGGGGAAACAGGGGTTTTGGTACCACCAAAACAGACGGCTGCTTTGGCCGAGGCGTTGATTGAGCTGGCTGCAGACGGCCGCCTGCGGGAACAGTATGGTCAACGGGGGCGGGAGCTCTTCACCGATCAATTTCGCCATCAGACGATGACACGACGAATTCGAGAGTTGTATCAGGGTGTTTTGAGCTCTGGTCCGCGGCGGCAGGGCAGCGAGATTTAGGCAGATTGTGGGTCTATCTCGAAACGTGCGATCGCAACTACCCGGGTGGTGAAATCGTCAATTATCATGTTGAATGAAGAACTGCTGGCAGCCAGGCGAATCTGGCTCGATCGGTCGGCAAGTGGTGAGCGATCCTGTCAGCGTTTTGAATCACGAGTCGCTCGTCAATTTTCCGGCTCGTCGTTTGCTTTGGCAAGTACGAAGAATGTTTTGCGTCCGAAAACCAGCTGCTCCAGGTCATTATGAAAACTCGCGATTTCCTTGGTCCGTATCGACTGGCTCGGCTGATCCGCGTGGGCAGTACGGCCGAGGTTTGGGAAGCCGTCCATGAGGGGGATGGTGAACGGTTTGCGCTCAAGGTTTTGAAGGAGTCGTTGAAGGCCGATAAGTTGGAAACGACGCTGCTGAAGCATGAGTACAACGTCGCCAAAGATTTGAGTAGCCCGCGGATCATTCGTGTGTTTGAGTACCGCGAGGATGCTGGGCGACCCCTGTTGGTTTTGGAGTTGTTCAGTGAATTGAACATGAAACAGGCCTTGCGGAGAGGGCCTGAGTCACTCGCTTTCATGCTGGACAAAATTGTCGAGCAATCGGCCGAAGGCTTGTACTACTTGCACACCAAGAACTGGATCCACTTGGACATCAAGCCCGACAACTTTCTTGTTAGTCGCGACGGCCAAGTGAAGTTGATTGACTTCACGATTTCGCAAAAGAAAAAAGGTGGTTTGGGCAGGCTTTTTTACCGCCCCAAGGTGGCCAAGGGGACTCGGAGTTATATGGCGCCCGAGCAGATTCGCAGGAAGGTCTGTGATGAGCGGACCGATGTCTACGCTTTCGGCTGCGTGCTATACGAACTTTGCACCGGAAAGCCGCCTTACACCGGGGATACGCCGAACGACCTACTGAACAAGCACTTGACGGCTTCCATCCCAAGTCCAATCGTGCACAACGACAATGTGACGCGGGAGTTCGCAGACCTTGTCAAAAGCATGATGGCGAAAAGTCCAAGCGGTCGACCGCCGTCGATGTGGGAATTCCTGAAGGTCTTTCGCACGATCGAGGTTTTTAAGAAGAAGCCACGAAAGCCCCAGGTGAGTGTGTTTGATAACATGCCTGGAATCAAAGGGGCGGATGACATGTTCCGCAAAGGCGGGCAAGATCTGAATGTTGATGATGATGAATAAAGAAACGAGAAATGAGGCACGGGCTCGATGAGCGCAGGACCTGGATTAGAATTCGAAAATGACATCACCGAACTAGAGGAACGCATCGCGTCTCTAGAGCGGCAGACTGATCGTACCGAGACCGTCGAAAAAGAAATTCGCGAATCTCGGCTGGAGTTGGTTCGTCAGTTGCGCCAGACGTACGATGGGCTTGATGCTTGGCAGACCGTGCAAGTTGCGCGGCACAAGAATCGACCCTACACGCGAGATTACCTGAAGCTGGCATTCGATGAATTTGTTGAGCTGCACGGCGATAAGTTTTTCGGTGATGACCGAGCGATGTTGAGTGGCTTCGCAAAACTTGATCGCTTCAAGGTGATGGTGATTGGGCATCAAAAAGGACGGACCTACAAAGAGCGTGCGGCATGCCATTTTGGTTGTGCGCATCCCGAAGGCTACCGTAAAGCGATGAGCAAGATGGCGCTCGCTGAGAAATATCAGTTGCCGCTTATTTGCTTCATCGACACGCCAGGTGCGTACCCTGGCGTGGGCGCTGAGGAGCGTGGTCAAGCCCAGGTCATTGCCGAAAGCATGTTCAAGATGAGCCGGTTGCGAACTCCGGTTATTTGCGTCGTAATCGGCGAAGGCGGATCGGGAGGCGCGCTCGGTATCGGTGTCGGTGATCGAGTTGCTGTTTTGCAGCATGCCTACTACAGCGTGATCAGCCCCGAGGGCTGTGCGGGGATCTTGTGGAAGAGTCACGAGCACGCACCCAAGGCCGCCGCCGCTCTGCGATTTACCAGCCGAGATTTAGAGCAGCTGGGCGTCGTGGACGATGTGTTGACGGAACCTCTTGGTGGCGCTCATCGGGATCATCACCAGATGGCTTCGCGGTTGAAGTCCTACTTGTCCAAGACGCTCAATGAATTGGAAGGCATCGACTCGGATCAGCTTGTCGAAACACGCTACGAAAAGTTTCGGCGGATCGGTGTGTTCTTGGACACGACGACGGAGTCAGCGGAGTAGGCGGCGCGGAAACACGCCCAGAACGGGCTATTAACAACGTCCGATAATGCCTCTTATGTTGTATCAAAACTGCCGTAAAACCAGGGTTCTATGCACTGCTCTGGCGTTTTCTCGCTGTCGCACGGCTTGGTGGGCATTTCTGTTGCCGAATCAAGTGCGTCATCCAGAGCATCAAGCACGTCTCGTTCAGTGAAGCAGATTGGCGAGTGAATTTCAGCTCACGCCGACTGCATTCTGGGATCTTGATTGGGATCTTGATGCGGAGTCTTCTGGCGACTTCGTTTGACTGTTTGCTTGGGCTGGTTGACCACTACCGCTGGTATCCGTTCCAGACTGGTTGTTGTGCTTGCTGAGGTTGTTGAGGTGCCAGGTTTTGGTTGGATGGAAGCCACTGATTGGGATCAACTGGGAGTGGCGATTCACCTGACGAATTGAATGGTTGTTGTGGTAGCCATTGGGTTGCTTGCTCGATTGGCGCGGTTTCTTCCTCGGCCAGCCAGGGAACGCGATTCAGGAGGCCCGGTTTAGCCTCTTGCAACGAATTTTCGAATTTGTCCAAATAGGGTTGGACGACGTCGTGGATCTCGGCTGGGATGACCGCCTCGCTGCGGTCTAGCACCTGCGAGATATAGCGACCGCTCTTGCTGCGAACGATCGCTTCGCCGATCCGGTCGCCACAGAGCGTTACTGCGAAGAACGTGATCAGAATGCAATAGAGGGCACCTTTGGCCAAGCCGAATAAAGCACCGATTTGGCGATCGAATTCACGCAGTTTCAGTCGATCAATTGTCCCGCGAATCATGCGGAAGGCGACCCAGATCACCAGCGATGTTCCAACGAACAAAATCAGCATCGCCAGGAAGCGATTCCAAGGTGGTTCTGCTTGAATGGATTCACTGAACGGTTCGCGATATTTGTAGGCCACCAAGTAGCTGAGAACGATCGATGCGATCGACGCTAACTGCCAGGCAAAGCCTTTGATTGCGCCGAATACCATCGCCCCAAAAAGGACGATCAGCATCGCAATGTCATAAATCTCCATCAGTCGCTTCCGTGCTGGGTAGGAGATGGGTGAGACCGGGCGGGAGTTGCAAGCAATGGCATCAGTCGACAGCCTGCAAACGCAAACTATAGCGATTCGCAAGAATGGAACGAAGATCAATCGATTCGACTTGGCGTCGATGCCACCAATGACCTATCAAACAAGCTGTCGTCGATCGATTCTCGTTTCGGCCGATGTACTTGCTAGCAAAACAGGATACTGGTCCAGCTTCATCACGGATCATGAATCGTGGCTGATTTTAAATCTCATATTACCGGTAGCACAATCGTCGGGGTCGGTTACGGCTACTGGGGTGTGATGTCACAGGGGATTTCGTTGGAGAACGGAATGCTTGCGGCGGGCTTGTGTTCGGTCAGTGGCATGTTGCCTGATTTGGACAGTGACTCAGGTGTGCCGCTTCGAGAGACGACGATGTTTGTGGCGGCGATCGTTCCGATGCTCATGATTGATCGTTTCCGCGATCTTGGCTTATCGCATGAGGCGATGGCATTGGCGGCGATGTTGGTTTACATCTTCATTCGATTTGTGGCGGTGGAGTTTTTCCGGCGTTACACAGTGCATCGAGGGATGTGGCATAGCATACCGGCCGCTTTCTCAGCTGGGCTGTTGGCTTATTTATTGATGCCCTGCCCCAGCGAGTCGATTCGCATTTACAAGAGTTCGGCAGTCTTGCTTGGGTTCATGGTTCATTTGACGATGGATGAGATTTGGTCTGTTCAGGTGCGCGGCGGAATACGGCTGAAGAAATCTTTTGGCACGGCACTGAAGTTTTTTGGCGGTAATGTCTTAGCGAACGTGTCGGTATACGCAAAGTTCTTTTTGCTGCTCTATCTGGCGTGGGGTGACCATGCGATTGTGGATCGAATCCGCGAGCGATCTCGGCTTGATCAGACTTACATTGCCCAGCCACCGTCTTATGATCTTCCGGTGAGTTTGCCTTCTGTGCCGTGGCGTTGAGTTGCGTGCGTTCACACGCTTCGATGTTAATCAGATATGGATCTGTTGGATGTGATCACATTTGTTGATCAGGTGTGGTGGTCGGGATTCATGATGGCACGCGTTCGAGGATCAGGGTGACTGGGCCATCGTTCGTGAGTGATACTTTCATGTCAGCAGCAAAAATGCCTCGCTGAACTTCCAGCCCTAATTCACTTAGCCGTTCTGCGTACTGCTCGTAGAGCTTGTTCGCGAGGGTTGGTTCTGCCGCTGCCGTGAACGCCGGTCGCCTTCCTTTTCGGCAATCGCCGAGTAGCGTGAATTGGCTGACCACCAGCACTGAGCCGTCGACGTCCTGCACAGAGTGATTCATTTTTCCTTTATCGTCTGGGAAAATCCTTAGCTCCGCAGTTTTGTCGGCTAACCAACGAGACTCAAATTCACTATCTCCATGGCCGACACCGACCAGAGCCAACAGGCCATGTTGGATCGCGCCGACAGTTTGGTGATCGACTTGAACGCTGGCGGACGAGACACGCTGAATCACGATTCTCACAGATGATTTTCCTGGTTTTGTGAAGGATGGTCCGCTGGCGGCGTGTGGCCGTTAGAATGAGGGAGCGAAAATATTTACTCCCCTACCCTACTCTGGTTGCTTCGAGCGCCACGGCGATTCGCCTCATGCCCTATTTGTATACCTGCCCGCACTGCCAAACGAAAACACAGGTGGAGGACCGATACAGCGGTCAATCCGGAACATGCGTGACCTGCGGAGGTGAGATTGAATTGCCACGTTTCGCGGTCGGCGGTACGGAGGTGCCGAAAGCCAGGTCGCCACGCAGCAAGATTGCAGGTTTCGGAATCGCTGCGATTGTGGCGGTGATTTTGGCTGGCTGCCTGCTGTTTGCTGTCGTTCGTTATGGCGGCCGAACGGTGAGTCGCATTGCAAGCAACCGAGATCAGGCCCAGTCGGTTCGCAATTTGGAGCGTATCGCCAAAGCCTTGAATGCGTATGCCGCGGACCAAGGGTCTTATCCGCCACCTGTCACGAGGGATGAAAAAGGTCGCGTTCTACATTCCTGGCGAGTTCTTGTTTTGCCGTATTTGGGTTTGGATGAACTTTACAACAGTTTCGATCTGAGCGTGGCGTGGGACGATCCTGAGAACATGCAGAACGCTTATTCGATTCCTGCGGTATACAAACATCCAAAAATGAATTCGTTTTCAGAATCTGCTTACTTCTTGATCGCAGGTGATGCCACGTTGTTTCCGGCGGATGGGCCGTTAGGTCCCAATTCAATTGCAGATGATCCTTCTCAGACGATTTTGGTTATTGAGGCGAAGCCTGCGGTCGCATCTGGAATGTGGACTGAACCAGTTGATCTTGAGTTCTCGGTCATGTCAGGGAGTTTAGGCAACAAATCGGCCAAGGAAGCAGGCGGATTATTTGATGACGGAACAGCAATGGTCACCGCGGACGGGCGAGGGCATTTTTTACCCAATTCGATCGAACCAAATGTGTTTCGATCTCTGGTAACGCCGCGCGGTGGAGAAAGGTTGCCGGACGATACGCTTGATTAGCATTCCATCACAGAGGCGAGTCCTTCACTTCATTGGAGCGATCTCTTGTTGAGCGCAGGCTAGCTCATGAATCCAATTGGATAGCCGTCGCCTGCGGAAAGGAAGTTACGGACGTTCGGAAGGATCACTTCCATGTTGTTGTCGTTTTCGACGCCGTACCACATCGCCAGTTCAGCCGCCATTTCATCGACGGACGTTGTGGGAATGAGACGTCCACGTCCGACATCCAAATCATTCCCGGGTGCTAGTGACGTGGGGTAATCGCCGTGAACATGCCCGCCGCGAACCGGGCCACCCATGACGATTTGGTTCCCACCCCAGGCATGGTCCGACCCTTTGCCATTGCTGTTGAGTGTGCGGGCGAAGTCGCTGGCGGTGAACGTCACGACTTTGTCGGTCATTCCCAGGCCGTCCATGGCATCTTGAAAACTCTTCAATGCTTGGCTAACTGTTTCCAGGTTCGCTGCTTGATTGTTCATCAATTCGTCGTGGTTGTCCCAACCGCCCTGGCTGACGAAAAAGATCTGACGGTCCTGACCAAGCGTCGCTTGTGCACCGATCGTCTTTGCGATCATTCGTAATTGCTTTTGCAAGTTACTGGCATCCGCGTCATCTGGAAAGAAACTATCAACAGCGGTTACCGCAGAGGTTGCGTTGTTGAACTCGATGGCTGCATCCAGTGCATTCCGGTTTGCCTTGGCAAACGTACCTTCGATTAAATTTCCGTAAGACCGGGAAAGAGCATCGTCGGTGAGGGTCTTGAAAATTTTGGCTTGTGTCCAAGTCGGTCCGTACCAGCCAACTTCTTGTGCTCCGTTGTCGGTGATGACGTAAGGCACGACTGATCCGCCAGTTTGCAACATGTTGACATTATTGATCGACATGTTCATCGAGATGTTTTGATTTGAATTGGTTGCTCCGGAGACCAAGTCGGCGAGGCGTCCTGCCCAACCGGTTACCTGCGAGCGTGTCTGAGGGACGGATGTCATCCAGTGACGCTGCAGGTCAGCGTGGGAGAACAGTCCCAGCGGCAGGTTGGATTGTGCTTGGTAGTCGACTTTCGTGGTTGGCTCGACCAGGCTGCCGACGTTGGACAGGAACCCTAGCTTTCCAGAATCGTAAAGCGGCTTCATCTCTGGCATGGACGGGTGAATGCCGAACGTGCGCCCGCTACCGGGGTCGATGATCGAATGTAGATCATCGGCAGGTAAGCCCAGACCTCCGTTGTCAGGTTGATAAACACCACCCCGTGCGGTCAGGTAATCTTCTCTTTCTCCGGCTGTTAATGGCGACAGCAAGTTGTAGGAATCGTTACCACCGAAGAGGAACAAACAGACCATCGCTTTGTAACCGGTGAGCCCATTGTTTTGAGCGACGGCCGCATTGGTGGCTGATAGAGAGAAAATTGTTGAGAGCAGCGAAGTATTCGTGAGTGCAGCGCATCCACCTGCCGCTTTAAGCAGTTCACGGCGTCGTAGCTTTTCAACGCGTGGTTGGTTCGTCCGTTTCATGGCAGATGATTGTGAAAGAGGGTGACTGCAGATTTGCGTTTAGCGTGACACAGCACAAAAGGGAGAGGTTGTAACAGCGATCAGAGCACTTTCGACACGGGCGTTCTCAAACTCGTGCTTCCAATCGTTGTTGTTTCTCATCCATTCAGTTTCTTGATTAACGACTTCGACGATTCTCGCTTTGTAATCGTCGGGCATCGAACCACAGCAGAAAACGAGATCGAGTAAGTCGAGTAACTTTGGCATGTCCGCATCGTTTGTTGCCAAGGCTTTCTCGGCACTAAGGTCAAAGTTCAGGTTGCATTCCATCGTGTAATTCGCATTCGAGGCGAAGTGACGCGATCGTTGGCTACTGATATCCCAGATGTACCGATTGATGAGTCGGTTGGAGGTAACTGCTGTCTTTTGCTGGAATTCGGGAGCGACCAATTCGCCGTTCGGAATCCGGCGTGAGGGTTGATGTCCGAGCAAATCACCAGGCGGCTGGTAATTTGGATCAAAGAAATTGAACACACTTGGTTGCTTGTATGGTTCTTGTTGCCAATTCCACTCCATGGGCAAGACCATTATCCGTCCCGTGTGGTAATCGCTGGTTGCGTGAAGTCCTCGCAGCAAATTGGTGTATCGAATGACTGGTTCACGAAGACGCGAGTACTCTGTGCCGCGCGAGGTGACGATCACTCGGTATGGATTGCGTCGCCCTCGCATGCGTACCGAACGCCAAGCTTCAGAATCGAGCAGAATCGCTTTGATCACCGCCTTCAGGTCTCCTTTGACACCTTGCCCATTGTCATTGAACTTCCTTGCGACGCGGCGGATGTAACCGCGAGACGGATTGCTTTTGACCAGCCGCTGAATCAAACGATACGAGACGAACGGTGCTACGTTGTCGTGATCCATCAGGTTTTGCAACGCTGCTGCGATGTCTTCGTTGCCATCATCCAAATCGGTGACCACGCCGTTGAGGAGTGTTTTCGGTTCGGTGTCGTGTTCGGGTTGGTACATTTCCATTGGGTACTGGAAATCATTACCCGACCAGAAAGAGTGTCCGTCGGCGCGGGGTTTAAAGGTCAGTCCAGTGAATACCCTGGCGAAGTTCTTGATGGTTTCATTGTCATAGGTGGGAATCAAATCGCCTTCGGGTGTTCTCTTCAACCGCCCATCCAAGTGCAGTTCGTACAACCCGATGGAGAACAGTTGCATGATTTCACGGGCATAGTTTTCATCCGGGAATCTCACTCCGTTTGATTTGCGATTTCGCATGTGGCTGAGATAGATGCCCATGCAGGGGTGATAGGTCACCTCTTCGAGGATTTGACGGTAATTGCCGAATGCGTTGTCGACTAAGACGTCGTAGTAATCGGTGGGGCCCAGCCAGCGAGCTTTGTTTGAAACATTGCCCGCGTTTCGGTCGTTGAACCCGGCACCTTGATCACTGGTAACGAGTATCTGGACGAGCGCCCAGGCAACACGTTGACGAAGTTGATCGTCCGCGGTAATCGCCTGGTGCCACCACGCATGATGGCGGAAGCGATGAATCCAAACGCCATCCTGAGTCGGGACGAGGTTGTCATCGGCGATCATCGCCTCGATCAGCGGTTCATGACGCGACGCATTCAGCGAGAACTGTTCTTCAATCCACTCATCGCAGGCCCGGCGGACACCGACCTGTTGCATGCGTGTGGCCAAGCTATCAATCTGTTCGATCGTTGGGCCGAAGGTTGCTCGGTGCAAGAACTGAGAGGCTCTCACTTTGCGTTTCATCAAAGCAAGTTCGTCTCTCGTATCCACATGAAAAGTGCCAGCCGAACAGGTGGCGATCATCCAAATGGGCAGCAGGCCCATTCCCAAGATGCGGAAGAAGCGTGGCATCACCAACGTCCAAAAAGAGGGACAGCAGTACAGCAGGTACAAGGAATCTTGTACTTCCTACTGTAAATCCTTCTTTTTCGAGCGTCAACAGAATCACGCCTCTCCGCAGATCGCCGCTTCGTAAATTGCTAAGACTGTTGCTTAGAAATCTCTTGGTGTCACTGTTCCTTGGACTCGGCTCGGTAGGCCGTGGATCCGCAGGAAGCCTTCTGCGTCATCTTGATTGTAGGATCCTCCGCCCTCCATCGTCGCGATTTCTGCGTCGTAGAGGTTATTGGGACTACTGCGAGATTCAACGATGATGTTGCCCTTGTACAACTTGAGCGTGACTTCCCCGCTGACTGGTTTCTGAGTTTCCTCGATGAATGCCATCAAGGCATCCATTTTGGGGGTGTACCAGAATCCGTAGTACACCATTTCGGCAACTTCCGGCGCCAAGCGGTCGCGAAGGTGAACGAGATCACGATCGACGGTCAGTTGTTCGATGTACATCAGTGCATCGTAAAGAATGGTCATCCCAGGGGCTTCATACACCCCACGACTCTTCATTCCCACGAACCGATTTTCGATCATATCGATCCGACCGATCCCGTTTCGGCCGCCGATCTGGTTCAAGCTCTCGACGATTTCGAGGGCGGAGACTGTTTTTCCGTTAAGCGTCGTTGGCACACCTGACTCGAACCCGATGGTCACCGATTCGCTGGCGTCGGGTGCCGCCTGGGGGCTCACTCCCATCCCAAAATCGACCAATTCGACGCCATTCACGTCAAGCATTTCCAAGTCACCAGCTTCATAACTGATATGCAGGACATTTTCGTCACTGCTATAGGGCTTGGCGGTCGAAGCTTTGACAGGAATATTTTTGTTCTCGCAATAGGCGATCAATTCGGTACGACCGGGGAAGGCGTCGCGGAATTTCTTGATTCGCCAAGGAGCGATCATTTCGACCTTTGGATCAAGCGCCTCAGCCGCTAATTGGAATCGGCACTGGTCATTTCCTTTGCCTGTTGCTCCGTGGGCGTAAGCGGTCGCACCCACCTCACGAGCTACCTGCAGGCAGATTTTGCTGATGAGAGGTCGGGCGATGGAGGTGCCGAGCAGGTAGATTTGTTCGTACTTCGCCTGCCAGGAGAGCACGGGAAATGCGAAGTCTCGGCACAATTCTTCACGGACATCGGCAATTCGAGCGGAGGCGGCACCACCGTCGCGTGCTTTTTTCATGATCGCATCGCGATCCTCGCAAGGTTGACCCAAATCGACGTAGACGGCGTGGACTTCGTACCCCTCATCTTGGAGCCAGCCAAGAATGACCGATGTATCGAGTCCACCAGAGTAAGCCAGGACACAACTTTTCATGATGACAAGTTCCGCGCAACGCAAGGATGTTTGTAAGCTTTGGGAGAGATTAAAAATCCGTTTTCCTCTGACCGCAACCCGACGATGACTTCTGTGTCCCCTGCCCTGCTGGAACTCTTGTCGAAAGTGCTCGCTGGACAGGCATCAAGTGAGGAGCTGTCGAAGCGGATTGAGCAGGAGCAAAACGGGGCCCGTGAGCAAAATGAGGCCGGTGAGAACGGGCGAATCAGGCAAGTTGAGGGGGCAACCGTCGATCTGGGACGAAGTTCCCGTTGTGGATTCGGTGAGGTAATTTTCGGCGAGGGAAAATCAGCAGAGTTGGTGACTCAGATCATCCAAACCCAGCTGGATGCCGGACAATCGGCGTTGGTGACCCGAATTGACAGTGAGATCGCGTTCCGGGTTCGCCAGGGTTTTGAGTTTTCCCATCACAATCCGGTCTCACGGACTTTGCGAGTTGGGTCGCAGGAAATTGTGGCAGGTGAGCCGTTAACGGTGGCGGCGGCGGCGGGGAAAATCCACGCGGCTGTGGTCACCGCGGGGAGCACCGATCAGCCGGTCGCCGAGGAGGCCATTGAAACGTTGACCTGGATGGGGGTGCCGCATCAGCGATTCGATGATATCGGTGTCGCCGGCCCACAGCGTTTGCAGGCCGTGTTGCCAGCTCTTCGGCTAGCATCGGTGGTCGTAGTCGTTGCCGGCATGGAGGGTGCCTTGCCGTCGGTCGTGGGTGGGCATCTGTCCGTGCCTATCTTCGCGGTGCCGACCAGCGTCGGTTACGGTGCCTCGCTGGGAGGCTTGACCGCCTTGCTGGGAATGCTGAGTGCCTGCGTTGCCAGTATCGCGGTGGTGAATATCGATGCTGGGTTTAAAGGGGGCTATTTGGCAGGTCTGGTTGCGAGCCAATTGAACGAAGCCCAATCGCAGGCTGAGCGATGAGTGCCGATCCTCCTGTTCGCCTGCCGTTGCGTCGGTCAGATGCCCACAAGGGCAGCTTCGGTCGCGTCTTGCTGATTGGAGCTTCACGTGGCATGAGCGGATCGATTGCCATGTCTGCATTGGCTGCGCTGCGAACTGGTGCTGGGTTGGTGACTGCAGCCGTACCAGATCGTTGTCTGGAAACTGTCGCCGCGTTTCATCCGTCGATCATGACCTTGGCTGTCGACGAAACCGATGAGGGGACTTTCTCCGATCAAGCTGTTTCTCAGTTGACCAAACGGTTTTCGGATGTCTCGGCGATTGGCTGTGGACCTGGCATGACGACTGGCTCTGGATCGATTCGTTTGGTCGAGCGACTGCTGGAAACACGATCGGTTCCGAGGGTCTTGGATGCTGATGGTTTGAATTGCCTGGCAGCACGAAGGCATTCAGCTGCCACTGGATCGGATGCATCGATGCTCGAGGGGGTATGGGATGATCTTGGAGGACCCCTCGTCCTGACACCACATCCCGGTGAATGGGAGAGATTAAGTGGAGTTCCGGCGAGTGACAGAAACGGACAGCTAGAAGCAGCCAAGGTGTTGTCGCGGAAAACGGATACCGTCATTGTGCTGAAAGGTGGCCCCACGCGTGTCGTGCACTCCGGCGGAGTTTGGACAAATCAGACGGGAAACCCTGGCATGGCAACGGCAGGCAGCGGCGATGTGTTAACAGGGGTGATTACTGCTTTGTTGGCCCAGCAATTGTCTCCTTGGGATGCTGCTCGTCTTGGTGTTTGGGTTCACGGTTTGGCGGGAGATTTAGCGGCGGCAAGCCATGGTCAGATTGGCATGACATCATGCGAAATTCTCGATTCTTTGCCGCCAGCCACGATGTCAGTTTTCGAGTCGGAATCGAGCAAATAGAACAATCATTCTCTTTCAATCGATGTGGCAGATTGCTGGGGAGGGGCGCAGCGAGTTGGTCTCGGTTGGGGTAGTCCTTGCTGTTTGTCGATTCTTCTTTTGTCGATTTCTTCCTGATTCGTCTCCTTCATTCCACTCCATGCCAGCGGTCAGATTCCGCATTCCTTGTAGAATCCGCCTGGGGATCCCTTTTTGGAGTGGGTGTGGACATAATCTTGGTGGGCTGCGTTGACGAATCGTTCTCGTGGTCAGTACTGAATCCGGTAACTTCATTTCGCAGCGTGTTCTCAATTCGCAAGCCGGTACTCGTGATCCTGCTCGAAACGGTCAAAGCTGCCCGAGCCCAGCTTTGACCACGATTGTTCTGGCGATTATCGTCTCTCGATAGAACATGCGTTCGCTCGCCCCGCTAGTGTCTCCGCTGCTCACAACCGTTCTCCCCTGCCCTTCTCCGCCGATCGGAAACCTGTGACCGATATTGTCTCGCTTCGGAATATCGTTGAGCGACTAGAAGCTGGGCTGGACTCTGCCGTCTCGGAAAGCTCCCACGACGCCTATGCGGCTGCTCGCAATGGGGTGATTACGATCGGGAACTTCGACGGTGTTCATCGTGGGCACGCAACCTTGTTACACGAGGTGCGAACGCTTGCAGATCAGCTTGGAGGCCCCGCTGTGGCGGTCATTTTAGATCCCCACCCGGTGTCGATTCTGAGACCTGAAGCAGCGCCTCAGCGATTGAGTTGGATTGAGCGGCGGGCCGAGAAAATGGATTCGCTGGGAATTGATTGTCTTGTTGTTTGCGAGACGACTCGGGAATTTTTGCGGATGACTGCCGACCAGTTCTTTGATTCGCTGGTGGTCGAGCGTTTGGCGGCCAAGGCGATGGTAGAGGGCCCGAACTTTTTCTTTGGGCGTGATCGCGGCGGAGATGTCAGGCGGTTGGGAGCTCTGTGCCAGGAGCAGGATCTTCGCTTGCGGATCGTCGATGCCACGCAGACGGAAGGGCAAATGATCAGTAGCACGCGAATCAGAGGGCTGCTGATTGAGGGCCGAGTCGAAGAAGCCGCGGATTTGCTGGAGGGGCCCCATCGAATTCGAGGGACAGTGGTTCAAGGAGACCAACGCGGTCGCAGCATCGGGTTCCCGACTGCCAATCTGGACCAAATCGATGTCGTTGTTCCTGCCGCCGGTGTTTATGGCGGGGTCGCCACCGCGGCTGGTCAGACTCACTATGCAGCGATCCATATTGGGCCGAATCTAACGTTCGAGCCATCTGGATCCAGCAAGGTCGAAATTCATCTGCTTGATTTTGAGGGTGATCTGTACGGTGACGAGTTGCAGGTTGACTTCATGTTCAAGCTACGTGACATTGCCCGGTTTGATTCTGCTGAAGTTCTGGTCAGACAATTGCGGCAGGATGTCGACCTGATTCGAGACGGCTTAACAGATCGGCTCAGTCGTTTGGATTCACCGGGTCGCCCAGACTCGTCAGATTGAGAAATCAATTGAAAGACTGGTCGGCCTTTGGGAATGAGTCGATGTTCCTTGCGGTTCCGGCCACGCTACTGTCATGAAGTCACTTTGGAATAGCGTTTGAGTTATCTCGCCGCTTCCCCGTCAACGATCAGGAATCTACATGAGCGTTCAATGGAAGGCATTTACCAATCAGATCAGCTACTACGATTCGTTTGTGCTGGTTAGTCATATCCGACCCGATTGTGATGCATTGGGAAGCGAACTGGGAATGGCAGAAGTTTTGCGTAGCGTTGGCAAGCAAGTACGCATCATCAACGCCCATCGCACGCCACCGGCGCTTCAGTTTTTAGATCCCGCTGGCAACATCGAAGTCCTCGAGGACGACGTGCAGGCCGAAGATATATCCGCTGATTGCATCATGGTTCTCGATACCAGTGCCTGGGCGCAACTGGGCGATATGGGGGACGTGATTCGTTCCTCTCGGGCAGACAAAATTGTGGTCGATCATCATGTCGGTGAGGACGA
>JAQWPZ010000077.1 GCA_029245125.1 Rubripirellula sp. | reverse complement strand
CAGGTGGGGGTTTCGCGATGTTTTTTCAACTGGTCACGGGTCGTCTTTGCACCGCGGACGTCGGGATCCAGTGGTTCGACATCGGGCGGAGGCGGGGAGGGCGGTGTGCCGAGGATGTTCTCGAGCACCCAGATGCCGCGGACAACAGGTTGGGTTTCGACTCCGTTGGATGTTGCCGTCAGAATGCTACCTTGCCCCAGCAATCCGCCGCGATGAGAGTCTGGTCGCAGAGACACTTTGTAAAATTGATCTTTGTCCAGTTCGGGGATGCCGTAATGTCTCGCGAGGGCGGGATTCAGGAACGTGTAATCCGAATCGATGAATTCCAGGATGCTGCGGTTTTCGCTTAAAACATGAGCAAAAAACAATTGAGTCTCTTGCCGCATCGCTGCTTCGATTTTGTCTTCATAGTAGGCTTGATTCTTCTCGGGGTCCGGCGGCATTTCACCCAGCTTTCTTAGACTCAGCCATTGACCTGTGAAGTTTTCCGTGAGAGCGAACGATTTGGGATCCGAGAGCATTCGTTCAACTTGGCTTCGCAAGACTTTTGGATCACTCAAGGTTCCGCGGTCAGCGGTTGCTCGGAGTTCGTCGTCAGGCATCGAACTCCAGAGAAAGTAGGAGAGTCGTGACGAAAGTTCGTGGTCGCTGACCCTCTGGTTGATCGAGTTAGAGTTTGTGGTCTCAGCCAGGTAGAGAAATTTTGGCGACGTCAAAATCGCTCGGACACCATATTTCGCGGCCGCCCAGAAGTCGTCGTGTTCTTTGAAATATGCCTGTGCCAAACTGAGATATGGCGACAATTCTTCGCGACTGACAGGCCGTCGAAAGGCCGAGGACGCGACACGCATCAACGATTCGTTCAAATAATTCGCGTCAGGTTTCCTTGGTGGATCAGGAAAGAACTTCGCGAACCCCGCAGGAGGCCATTGATCATAGAACGGCCCCTCGAAATCCAGTGCATGCACATGGAGTTCATGACCCGATCCTACGTACATTTCCGGAGGATTGCGGATGGGATAAAGAGCATCCTTGTTGTACTTGGGCAGAACCTTTCGCAAGATGCGTTTGAACGAGCCGTTTGGGCCGTTGGCCCAATGCAGATGAAACGTAAAGCCTTTTTCAAGCCAGACGCGATGCTCAATTTCAATGACCTTGTCATCAGGTATTTCGTACTCGCCGATGATCCGATGGGCAGTTGCCCCAAGTTCACGCGAATCAATGGAGATTGACAATCGCATCGGTTCCTTCGAGTTGTACCGTAAGTCTTCATCTTTGTAGCGTGAGTTTCTCCGGACGGCGGTCGCCGTGAATCGAATAATGTATTCACCATCGGCGGGAACACCCCGTTTCTTGTCGAGCAGAGGAAGTCCCAATGGTTGCCGGAATTTGATATACAGGCGTCCGGCCTCTTTACGCCAATCCTTATCCGCTGTTGCGTTTGTCGCGATTTCCGCTTTCGCGTCACCTCCTGCTTGATAATGGATCATTTGGGGCTGAGGACCGGGCAGAATTCCCTTGTTCGCCACTTTGCGAGCTGCTTCAAGATAGCTGCGGAGCAGATAATCTGATGTTACCAGGCCTTCGCCGACGTTATCGAACCCTGCTGTCGAATCGTCTGCGGGAAAAGTGATCGTCGGATCAAAGTCGACCATCTTCAAATGAAACAGATCTCGAATTGTGTTGCGGTATTCAGCTCGATTCAAACGCCGCATGACAACTTTGCCGACGTGTTCACGTGCGCCCTCTCTTGCTTTGGCAAGATACGTGGTCAGTAGAGCAACAACCTCTTTCCGCTCCGCATTGGAGGGTTGTGGCTCGTCCTCGGGAGGCATGGCGGAGAGATTCAATTGGTCGAGAACCTCTTGCAGAAGCTCTGCCGCCTCCACGTCATTTTCAATGACAGGTATCAAATCGAAACGGCGATCTCCACGCTGTTTTTCCTGTCCATGGCAAGCGATGCAGTAGGACTTAAGGAACGGCTGGATGGCTGCGTGGCCGGGGCTTTCAGCTTGGCTGAAATCCGTCACTGCACAGGCCAGTAGTAGAAGTGCAATTCGGATCATGTCAGTAGGTGATTCAGGTTGGATTTGCTGGTTGAGAACGTGTCTTGTTCGATTCCCAGTTGTTGCAGAATGGTGACAAACAGATCTGACAGCGGACGCCCATCTCGCCCATTTCTTTCAAAGCGATGGTGGTTCCCATTGCGAAATCCGCCACCGGCGATCATGACCGGCAGATTTCGACTGGAATGTGAACTGGCGTTCCCCATCCCACTTCCGAACAGCACGACGGTTGACGCCAGCAACGATTGCCCATCTGAATCAGGAGTGTCTTTGAGTTTTGTCAGAAAGCGAGAAAACTGTGACGTGTAAAATGTTTCTATGATTGTGAGTTCCTTCAGCAGGTCAGGACGTTTTCCGTGATGAGTTAAAGAGTGGTAACCCAGCGAGATTCCATCAAACGGAAATAGTCGGTTACCGCCGGGGTGTCCGTAGCAAATGACATTGGTGGAGTTCGTTTGCAACGCAAGCACCATCAGGTCAACCATCACGGAAGTGTTGTACGGGTATTCGAGATCAACGATCGTGTCGTCCTTGTCACTTCCTCGGATCACTTGGTCGCTGGCTTTTGGTTTCGCGATGTTGATCCAGTCTGCTTGGCGTTTTAGTTTGCGTTCGACCTCTCGAATCGCGGTGAGAAACTGGTCGAGTTTCGCTTTGTCAGCCAACGCGAGCTTTTCATTAAGTTGTTTCGCGTCTTGTCGAACGACATCAAGGATGCTCGCATCCTCATCAAGAAAACGTCGCGTCTGTTGCTTGAGTTTTGCGTTATCGTTAATGAAAAGTTTTGCAAAGACGCGTGCTGGGTCGCCATCTGTTGGCAGTTTGATTCCGGCTCGCGACCAGGAAACACCGCTACCGCCCAGTAATAAAGACGGGTATCTGGTTGACTGCCCAATCTTCTCACTTAGCAATTGGTCAAGCGTATGCAGGTGTTGGGGCTGATCTTTCGCATCCTCCATCTCCATTCCGTTGAGAAACGTGTTGGAGCAACCGTGCCCGCCGCCGACACCTGGGTGGTCCAGGTTTGTGAAGACAGTCAGTTCCGAGCGGTGAGTTTCCAAGGGTTTCAATAAAACCGGTGTTTCATAATCCTCGCCGGTTTTTTCGGGAAAGAAACCGGCTGGATTCATGCCGTAGTTTGGTGACACACATACAAAACGTTTCGCGTCTGCTGTCGTACTGGTATCGGCGGCAGCAGGCAACGAATCAAAGGCTGGTAACGCGATCGAAACGCCAACCCCCTGAAGGAATTTGCGACGGTCAAATCTGTTCATCTAAATTCTCTTTCCAGTTCACTGGCGGCGATTGCATTCAATGTGATGTCGCTCAATTTGTCTTTCAGCTTTTGCTGTAATGTGTGAATGATTTCTGCGTGTCGGGTGTCATTGAAAAGGTCTGTATACTGTTGTGGAACGTGCTGCATGTCAAATAGTTCACCGGTCTTACCGTAGTCCAGTTGGGTCCAGCGTTCGTCTCGATGCAATCTTCTGTTGCCGCTGCACAAGATGGCATCCCGAATCGTCACGAAGGGGTCATCTAGCATTGCGGCGATGTTTTTTCTTGGCAATTCGCCGGACGGGCGAATGCCACCCAAATTAAAAAGCGTGGAGTGTCACTGGTTTGCGATCGATTTATCGCGACTCTTCCACAACGACGCGAATTTGGTCGATGGCGGTTCCTGCTGATAGATCGACTGAAAGAGTTCTTCGGTTTTCACTCAGGATGACGACATCGCGTTCTGCGTGCTCTCGGTCTTTCGGGCGTGGTGGTTCGATGCCGCGGCGTGTTTTGACGTAGTCGCCCCTTGGATGGCCGAGCAGGTCGTCAGTTGCATTTAATTTGCTTGACCTGGCAATCAAACCAACGATGGGGCGGTCGAAAGTCACTTGGCCCATTACCCGAGGTTTATTTGTGGCATCTTTGGTGAGTCGGCCAACTGGGTCAAGCTGTAAGAGATAGCTGCGAACGCAGATCCCAGCTTGAATCCGATAGGACTCATTTCCGTGAATGCGTTGATAACGGCCTGGGTCAATGCAATCGACCATCAAATCTTGTTGCAGGGCAACATTGGTTTGCTCCTGAAACACCAGGACCCGTTCATTGTCTTCGTATCGTCCAGGCACAAAATCTGGTCCAGGCGCGACGAACTTGATTAGCCCCGTTGCCTGCAACACACCCGAGGTGACGGGCCAGCCGTCTTCGTAGCGATTGGTGTGGAAATCGATTGGGTCGATCACTTTGGCCTGGGGATTCCACCGAACAGCACTTCCCTCACTTAGCAGACGGGTTGAATCCTGTGTCTCGTCTCCTGATTGACGGACTTCGACCTCGCCTTCAAAAACACAGACATCCGTTTCACCGTCAAGTCCGACTGCAACGCCAAATGCAGTCCCGAGATCGACAACATCCATGGATGGTGTGACGACCTCGAATCCAACGGCGGATTCCGGGATAGATGCTGTCAGGATTCCGCTAACAAGTCTTGTTTGGTTCGCTGATAAAACTTCAAGTTCAGCCGGCCCTTGAAGTGTGACTGTTGCGCCATTGTTGAAATCTAATCGTGCGAGACCCACCTTGAGATGTATCTTGCCTCTACCAATTGGATCTCCGAGCAGTCGGTCTCGGTTTCCCCAACCTGCATGGGATGTGTAAGCCAAGGTCGCAATTTTAATGATCGGTTGGATCTGTGTGTTTTCGTGATCAGGTCGGCTGATGACAAACAGAAGTGACGCGGCGGTCACGAGCACTGCAAAAGTGATTCCCGCGATACGTCGTGTTGGTTGAATGTGAGGAAGGCTTTCCGAGTGCGGTCTGACTGCAGAGGTATACGACGTCGCAGACCGAACAGGAATCGTGGTTGTGGAATGACCTTGATTGATGGTTTGCCCATGTTCATGAATCAGCCCGGTTAAGATTCGCAAATCGTTGAATTGGCGAACGCGATCGGGTGAGTTTGCCAATGCTTGATTCAACAATTGCTGATCGCTGCGGCTGATCACGTCTTCCAAGTACAAGGTAGTTAGACGCAGGAATTCTTCATTCGTCATGAGATTGAATCCCCTGGTTCAATGCCGGGCATTTTCCTTTGGATGCACTCTGCAAGCGTGACGTAGATTCGCTGTAACGCTTTGTAAATGGCATCCGGCTTGCGACCAAGTTTCTCAGCCACTTGATTTCCTCGTAAGCCGTCAAAGTAACGCATCTGAATTGTTTGTCGCGACTTTTCGCTGAGGCCTTCGAGGCATCGGTGGAGTGCATCCACCCGCTGTGGGAAATCTTTGGTGTCGCGCTCCTCAAGTTCGGCGTCTACCAGGTCGAGGATCGATTCATCGAGCAGTTTGACGTGGTAATTCTTTTGCCGAACCAGCTCATAGCAACGATTGCGAAGTACCTTCCAAGACCAATCCCGCAAATGGCGTGGCCCCTCGAATGTATTTTCATTTTCAAAAACCTTGGCCAGCATGTCCTGATAGGCATCTTCCGCCGCATTTGATTCCCGCAAAATCGACCAGGCCAGGGCGACCTGTTTCGTCCGTTCGGGCATCAAGATATGAAGGATTTCGCTGCGGTTCATGTACTCATCATGCGCGAGATGTTACATCTGGACATCTCAATTTTTAAAAACTCGCAATTCTGTGTCACCCTGAAGGTGACGCAGCAGATTTCGAAGGGTGGCATTCGACCAGAGATCAGACGCGGATTGGTTTCATCTTGGGGCATGGGGAGGGTTTGGGAGTCAGTTGCGAGTGCAACTTAGAACCACTCTGATTCGATTTCATGGATTGAGTACGCGTGGCCAAAAAATACCAAAAATCCGCCAAGCCGTTTGGAATGTCCGGCAATCTGCGTGTCGGTTGCAAAAAGGTCGGTTAGTTTCGTTGCTTTGGTCTTTCTACGGTCAACTTTCTACGCTGCATTTGACCCTGGAGAACATGTTGTAGCGTCAAGGTTTGCCGGGATGCCTTGGATTCGTGGAATCACTCTCGTGTTATGATGACGCCACGACAATTTTTTCTGCCTGAGGGCTGTGGATAATGTTCCGATCATTTTGCATTGCGTTTGCTGGATTCGTTTTCGCGGCGATAGGATACGGCCAGGATTCAGCGGAGCGGAGTGATCGTAGTGGACGTCATCCCAACGTGTTGTTCATCGCGGTAGATGACTTGCGTCCTTCTATTGGGTGTTACGGGGATTCTCACGCGATCACTCCCAATATCGATCGCTTGGCACAATCGGGCGTTCGCTTTGATCGAGCGTATTGCCAGGTTGCTGTTTGTAACCCGTCGCGGGCGAGCTTGATGACGGGCTTGCGGCCGGACAAGCTTGGTGTCTGGACGCTCCCGATCCATTTTCGCGAGGCGATGCCGGCGGCGATCACATTACCCCAGTGGTTTCGGAAGCATGGGTACGCCGCCATTGGCCATGGGAAAATATTTCACAATCCGACACCGGATCCACAATCATGGAGTGAACCCATTCGAACAGCACCTCGAATGGATAGTCCTTATCCGAAAGGTACTCCTGAGCGGATCGAAAAGGTGCAGCAAGGACTTGCAGCAGACGATTGGCGAAAGCGAAATCTACGCGGGCCGAGTACCGCTGCCCCAGACGTCAGCGATTCCGAGCTGATCGATGGGGCACGGACCGATATGGCGATTGAGGATCTGAAGCGACTTGCCAAGTCGGATCAGCCATTCTTCCTGGCGATGGGTTACGTCCGGCCCCACCTTGCTTGGATCGCACCAAAAAAATATTGGGACTTGCACGATCCAGATTTGTTACCAGTTGTTCTGGATGGAAAGGTAACCACCGAGACGCCAGCCTACGCTCTGTCCAATAGCTATGAACTGACCCACTATGTCGATCTGATCGACTTTCC
This sequence comes from Rubripirellula sp., assembly GCA_029245125.1. Lineage (GTDB taxonomy): Bacteria > Planctomycetota > Planctomycetia > Pirellulales > Pirellulaceae > Rubripirellula. Next base: position 12,499 of record JAQWPZ010000077.1, on the reverse strand, counting down.
CAAGCCCTGGGATGAAGAACAAGTCGAGGAAGCACAAGCTCGGCACTTGATGCATGCTTATTACTCGTGTGTCTCGTACGTTGATGCCCAGATCGGTCGGCTACTTGATGGGTTGCAGCAGGCTGGTCTGCGTGACAGCACGATTGTGGTGTTATGGAGTGACCATGGATGGAAATTGGGTGAATTCAATGGCTGGGGTAAAATGACCAATTATGAGATTGATACTCGTGTCCCACTGATCATCTCGGCCCCTTCTATACAGAGAGTTGGAACGTCAACGGATGAGTTGGCTGAGCTGTTGGATTTATTCCCTACGCTCTGTGATCTCGCAGGGATCGCAACGCCAGATTTTGTTGACGGGGAAAGCCTGATGCCGGCTCTGAAAAACCCTGATGACGAACATCAAACCGCGGCTTACAGTCAATATTTTCGACGTGCTGAGGGCAGTGAATACATGGGGTACGCCATTCGCACGAAGCAGTATCGTTTCGTCGAGTGGCGCGACTTTGGTTCTGGAGAAGTGAAAGCACGCGAACTCTATGATCACGACGTAGATCTGGGGGAGTCAACGAATTTGGCGGCGAACAGTAACGCAGAATTGATTGACCGGCTGACCGAGCAGTTGCTTGAGTCGCATCCTCGGCGACCCTTGACACTCATTCCATCGGTTCATTCCAACGCCAGCCCGAATCGTCAGCGGGCTGATTTGACGCTTGCCAATCGGAGCGAGTCTGAGTTGATGGTGTATCCAATTACCTCGCAAGGGCGGCGTGGCAGAAAACGGCAAATACCGGTGGGTGAGTCGTTGACCTTCAAGGCGAGGATTGGCGGGGTCTACGTTGTAGAGAGTCGAAATGGCAAGATTCACGAGATTCACTCGCCCTCTTTTCCCCAAAGCGTGGTCAACATCACCTCCCCAGATTCTACCTCGACTGATTCGACTGCTGCGGAACAGTCCTCTGGTGTGAAACAAGAGATGCTCCGAAGGAGGCCTCAGTGATTGGGAAATCGCGTTTCGGAATCTTACAACGAACTCCACAAATCGGGTCGCCTCGGTTACTCGTGATCACCACTGCATGAATTCAGGAACCGATCATTGAACGATAGGAATGATCAGTCATTTTCGGATGACTCGACGCTTATTTCGGCCGGCGCGACGAACCGTGGGCGGGTGCGTGAAACGAATCAGGATCAGTTTTTGATCGCTCAATTGAAAAAGTCGATGTTGGTCGATTCGACCTCTTTAGATTTCGAGCAACAAGTATTCGGAAATTTGCAGAGTGAAATATTGTTGGTCGCTGACGGGATGGGCGGTCATGCAGCCGGCGAGAAAGCAAGTCAACTAGCGATCCAATATCTGGTCCGCCGGCTGCTAAATAGCATCCACTGGTTCTCGCAACACGAGGAAGACGAACGGCGAGAGGATGCATTTATCACTGATCTCAAAGATCTGCTCAAAGATGCACACCAACGCATTCTTCGTGAATCCGCCCAGCATCGTGATCGCCGTGGGATGGGAACAACCTTGACGATGGCACATCTTGTTGGTTCACGAATGTATGTCGTACACGCGGGGGACAGTCGATGTTATCTGCTTCGTGACGGAAAGGCGAAGCAGATAACCACTGATCACACGCTGGCCCATCAGATGGTTGAGGCTGGTGGGATGAAACCAGAAGATGAGGCCAGCAGCAAATGGAGCAATGTTTTATGGAATGTGCTGGGAGGCAATTCCGATGGCGACATCATTGCGGAAGTCCATCGCGTCGATTTGAAAGTGGGGGATGCTGTTGTATTGTGTAGCGATGGGCTTTATCGCTACATCGATAATGACGCGTTGGCTGCAGTTGTTATCGGGTCGCAATCTCCAGAGACGGCTTGCCGAGAATTGATTGCGTTGGCGAATCAGCAGGGTGGTGAAGACAACATCACGGTCGTGGTCGCGTGCCCCGGTGCTGCCAGTTTGCGAACGACGAGGATTGAGCATTACGGAACTACGAGTACCGGTTCGTGTGCGCCGTGATCAACATGTCAGTTTGAAAAACCTCAGCCCGTCGAGGTCGGCTGTGATTTGCGGAGCAGGTGTCCTCGCTTGCTTAAGCGGGCGTCTGCTTAGACTCTCGTTAATTTTGTGATGCGACCAGTGGCAACCCATTCAGCCACATAGATGTCGCCATTGAGATCGAAGCAAGCATCGTGTGGATGGACAAACTTACCTTGCTGCCAGCGATTTTCGTCTGTTCGGATTGTGAACCCTTTCGACTTCTGCTTGTCTTCTAAGATCCGCTGTTGATCGGCACCGATCGTCGCAATTGTTTTATGGTTGCGATCTAAAAGAGAGACACAGGCGACCAGTTCTGGGACGAGCATCAAATCGCCCATGGTGTCGATATTCGCAGGCAAGCCGAATCCATCGACTGTTTTTTTATATTCTCCATCGAGTGTGAGCACCTGGAGAGAGTTGTGCGCGCGGTCGGCGACCACGATTTCGGGTTCACCGCCGGGTCGCGTGTCGACCCATAGCCCGTGGGGCAGACTGAAGGTTCCTTCGCCTTGGCCGGCACCGCCGAAGCTCTTCAGCCAGTTCCCGTCCGAATCGTAGTGATGGATGTAATACGATCCGTACCCATCTGCGACCAAGAATGTGTTGTCAGGTAAGAACGCGAAGTTCGTGGGCATGAAGCGATCGCGTCCCCATACTTTTTTCGGTTGGCTTCCCTCGCCCTTTGCATAGTGGCCGCATTTCATTGGAGCATGTTTTTGCCAGACGGTTTCCCCATCGAGGGTCAATTTGGCAAACGTTTTTAGGTGCTGGTACGCGGATACATACAAGAACGGCGTGCCGTTTTCGACATGCACTTCCAAACCGTGACCACCACCTTGGAATTGCTTACCCATGGCACGCATGAACTTACCGTCGGCGTCAAACACAAAGATTGACGGATGGTCGCTTTGTTCCTGCTTACCCTCATGAATGACGTACAGATTGTTGTCCGGGTCGACCGCAACATTATGGGTTGTTTGCCAAGTGAATTGCGTCGGTAACTGTGGGTATTGATGCTCGCAGCGAAACTTGAAGTCTCCATCACCAACCACGTCTTGCGCGGCGGATCGTTTGCTGGTGATGATTCCGGGGCCGATTGCCACTGCGGCGGCCGAAGATTTTAAGAAACGACGTCGATTGGTGGGCTGGATCATGACGGTTGAAAAAGCGGAGGGAGGTGAAAGGAAGGGAAGGGGAGAGGCGGGATTGATCTCTCTGTCGGGGAATTCGAATCAGAGATTCAATGAGCACAGAGTATCAGTCGGCGCGCGAGGGAACACAAGAATTATCATGCGATGGGCAAAACTGGCATGTAGACAGGGGGGGACGTGAAATCGATTTTGAGATTACGATCAGGGAGTTTTTACACGCCGATTCCCGAAACACATCGATTCACGTTAAGATTGTCTCATCATGTCTGAAACCGATCGATTCGAATTTGGGAAAAACTGGAAGGCGTTCCTTGCCTCTCTCGATCAGCAGCGGATTGATCGTGCGGTAGACTCTGTGCGGCAAACGCTGGGAGTTGAATCAATGGAGGGAAAGCGATTCATCGACCTTGGTTGTGGCAGTGGATTGTTTTCGTTAGCCGCACATCAGCTGGGTGCCGAGGTGACATCGATTGATTTCGATATGGAATCAGTTCAATGCACAGAATTCTTGCGTGAACAGTATGCTGCGAAGACACCGGGATGGAAAATCCAGCAAGGGTCTGTCCTTGACGCTCCCTTTTTGGAATCACTCGGGCAAGGAGATTTTGTCTATTCGTGGGGTGTCCTGCATCACACCGGAGCGATGCAGGATGCGATCGCCTTGGCATCGGAAAGAACACGCGTTGGTGGTCACTTTTTAATTTCGATTTACAACGATCAGGGTGGAGCGAGCCGACGGTGGCTGCGAATCAAGCAAACCTACAATCGTTTGCCGTCCTGGTTGCAACCTGGGCTGGTTTTTTCAGTTGCGTCGTACTACGAATTGAAATTCGCTGTCGCGCGGTTACTCCATTTTGAGAATCCTTCGCCCCGTCGTGATTGGCAAGCGAAGAAAGCGGATCGTGGTATGTCGGCGTGGCATGATTGGGTCGACTGGGTTGGCGGACTTCCATTTGAGGTCGCCCAGCCGGAGCAAATCATTGAGCCGCTTCGTCAACGCGGATTCATTCTGGAGAAATTGAAAACGGTCGGTAACGGTTGGGGTTGCAACGAGTACTTATTCACGCGCGAGTAGGTTCGTTCGTTGCCTGTTCAGTTGGAATCGAGTTGTTCGGCTGGAATCGGCACAATCCGATGGGATCGCCCAGGTATCGATTCGATCAGGCATGATTTTGACGTGCTTGCGCGACCGCGTTCTCCAGTTCGGCAATGAACTCATCGCGTTCATTGGGGGAGATCAAATAATCTTTCCTATTGGCGCTTACCAAAACGCGTTTCATGGAAAGTGCTGGACCACTCAGCCAACTGCTCGATTTGTTGATTTGTTCGATGTCGGCCAGCGGAACCTTCGAACGAATGATACCGCAGCGAATGTGCAAGGTCTGTGCTTCGATTGTGTATCGGCAGGGCAACGTAAAAACAGCAGATATCAAACACACAATGAGAGCGACGCCGAACAAGATGGCAGCATCTTGTGGGTTTCCTTCCGCGAGCAAGTAAAGCCCTAAAATTAAACTGCTCAGAGGTGCGGTCAACAGCATCGTGGCAATCCACAGATCGATTTTGGACGGGTACACCTTGGGGCGATCTGCTTGATGATTGAAGGATTGCATCATTTTCTTTTCGTGGATTCAAGCAGTTTGGGTTGGTCGCGTTCGGGCGTGATTTACTTATCATTCATTGTAGAATCTACCGATGCAGGGAGTGCGAGAGGGGCGGGCCTTTTTCTGCGGTACTTGCGCAGACGTTTCCTGGTGGACCTTGAGGGATGCGATGCAGTTAGGCGGTGAATCAAACGGTCGGATTGAAGCCTCGAATTGATTTCGCTGAGATGATATCGATGCTTGGCTAAACAGCCTCAAATACTTCGTTATAGTAATCTGTTTGGCAGCTCAGAAACGTCTCCAGCAGGCTTGGCCAATCGGTATGCAAGCGAATCCACCCTCCGAACCTCATTGGTTACCGTGGGCTCCTTCAAATTTGCGTCGCAATCCGTTCGGCGAATTATCTGCTGCAGAACGTGCTGAACTTGCAGTGGTGGATGTGGATCCGATCATCGAGCACGTGAGTAAGCCCAAGCACGCAATTCAGTTGATTGGAGATTGTGGCCGTGGCAAGACGACTCGCATGTTGGCGTTGCAGGACCGTTTGCCGCGATCAAGTTATGTCTATCTTGCCGAGGATGAACCCTGTCCAGCAATTCCGATGGGGGATCCGGTTTTGATCGATGAGGCACAGCGATTGCCTCGCGCTGTGCGGCGATCGGTATGGCGGTCAGAATTACCGTTGATCTTGGCGACACACCGGGACTTACAGCACGAGTTGCAGAAATTTGGTTATCGTGTGTGGACGGTCCAGATCGGGGTCGGTAATACGCCCAGGCTGATTTGCCAACTCTTAAACCGACGAATTGAAGCGTCTCGTTTGCACGCCGGGCCTGTGCCGTTGTTATCTTTGAAAACAGCGGAGTTGCTGGCGTCACGTTTTGGTACCGACATTCGGGCGATCGAGCATCACCTTTACGAGCAACTTCAGAAACAAGTAAACGAACATGGCCAAGTGCGATCTCTCGATAATATTGGATGATCCGCAGGCGGCGCATGCGGGCGGCGGCAAAGTCTCGGGTGTCGTGCGGGTTCAGGTCGATGCGGACGTGGCTTGTAAAGGGTTGGAGGTCAAGTCGCTTTGGCGAACGCATGGTCGCGGCAATGTTGCAACTGATACCGCTGGGACATTGACTTTGTTTGAGGGGCAATGGCAGGCAGGTGAGACCCAAGAGTATCGATTCGAGCTACCAATCGCCCACTGGCCGCCCTCGTTTCAGGGTTATTACCTAAGCGTGGATCACTATGTGGATGCGCGAGCCAAGATTCCATGGGCGTTTGATCCAAAGGCATCCGAGCCGTTTCAGGTCGTGGCGTCTTGCGGACCAGAAGAGACGCAAGCGACCGAGCAGTCCGCCCAGATGAAAGGCATTGCGGGGTGCTTCGTCTCGATGTTTGTCTTGGCTGCTCTGGTTGGTTTTGGCTTGACGCTCACTGCTTTTGGCGTATTCGCATTGCTGCTGTTGATCATTCCACTGTTGGGTGGTGTTTGGTGGTTCTTCAGGAAGTTTTTGCCAAAGTATCTGCTCGGTGACGTGAGGGTTGATTTTTCTGAGTCGTACGTTTCACCTGGGGCGACCGCGAGTGGTCAGTTAGTGATCCGTCCTCGCAAGAATGTTTCGATCAATGAGATCGATCTGCACTTCCATGCTCGCGAGCGATGTGTCAGCGGCAGTGGTAGCAACCGCACGACGCATCGGCACACGTTTGTCGATACGCATGAGTCGATTCACGCGGCGACAACGCTTACGGCCGGGAAAGAGCACCGATTTCCTCTCAATGTCTCGATTCCGGAAGATGCAGCTTATTCGCTGAACCTGTCTGATAACGAAGTGATTTGGTCGACGACGCTGCGAGTCGATATTCCGCGTTGGCCAGATTGGGTGAAAGAGATTCCGCTGCTTGTGCTGCCCTCGGGTGAGAATGCTGGATCTAACGAAGCAAAAGCATCGCCGGCCGATGTGTTGTCTGCGGTTTCCGCCTCTCCCCAATCGTTCGATGCAACGGACACCGGTGGAATGGAGGGTGCCAACCAGATCACATTCAAAGAGACAGCGCATCACGTCTGGTCGGTTCGTGAGGATCGAAGTCAGGTAGAGGAATTGGCTGAAGCGATTTCAGGTTTGAGTTTTGATCTGGAAGCTGAGATCGAGCGGCGTCTGCTCTATGCAGGTGAAGACGATCCGCATGTTTTCAAGGATGGATACGCCGTTTGGGCTCACTACCTCGATCCGCCATTACCGTTGGTGTTGTACGTGCCGCATGAACTGGCAGATGAATTCGAGCAAATTGGTCGAGATGTTTGGCGGGGAAGTGGAACGATTGTTGGCTGGGATGCACTGCACGGACGGCTGCAAATCAAGCTGGAGAGTCCTAGTTGAGCAGGAGCGGGATTCTATTTCTCTCTTGGTAGGGTTCATTGCGTCGGTTGGGGGCATTTCCAGGATGCTTCTCAACGACGGTTCGTCTGTCTAAAATCCAGACTTTGCCTCCATAATTGTTGTGCCGCTAGCATGCCGTCACCCCGTGTTTTGATTCTTCGCGCACCCGGGACTAACTGCGACGAGGAAACTGCGTTCGCTTTCGAAAAAGCGGGAGCGATTGCCGAGCGAATTCACGTCAATCGCTTGGCCGAAAATCCGGCACTGAAAGACCGATACCAGGTTTTATGCATCCCTGGAGGTTTCAGCTACGGCGATGACATCGCGGCTGGGCGAATTTTGGCGACCCGGCTTCGCGAGCATCTTGCAGAATTAGTCGACACGTTTGTTCATGGAACCGGTGACCGCTTGGTCCTGGGGATCTGTAACGGAATGCAGGTCTTAATGCGACTGGGCGTATTGACCGAAGGGGTCGGTGAGGCAGGCCGGGCACCTGCGACGCTGACTTGGAACAACCATGGGCGATTCGAGGATCGCTGGGTGCATTTGGCCGTCGACGAGTCCCCCTGCGTGTTTCTGCGGGAAATCAAGCAGATGTACCTGCCGATGGCGCACGCAGAGGGAAAGTTTGTCGCGGAGAACGCCGAAGTCCTTGAGCAACTTCGAGGGCAGGGGCGTTTGGCGATTCGGTACGCGGAGGGAGAGCAGAGTGGTGTGCAGTCGGAGATTTTGCCATTTCCTCACAACCCGAACGGCGCGGATGCTAATGTCGCGGGCGTATGTGACGCTACAGGGCGTGTTTTTGGCTTGATGCCCCACCCAGAGCGGCACATTGATCCGTTGCAGCATCCTTGCTGGACTCGGCGAGACGAGCAGCCCGCCGAAGGGGATGGTTTAGCGATGTTCCGAAATGCCGTTCAGTGGTTTGAATAGCCCGATCGGCGAACGTCCGCGAAGCCTTTAAAGCTTGCAAACGCCGTTATCGCAAGATTTTCCCGCTAACTTGTAGCGACGCTTGGCGACTTGGTGGTACAGCCATTGCCAAAGCCGAGCAGTTCCCGGAACGTGCAAAATGGGGGATGCCAGCCACAGGGCAGGCAGTCGGCGAGAGAGGTATCGCACAGCGTCGGCGCCGCCGTGTCGACGGCCCTGCTGATCCACGATGTACATCTGTTCCATCAAGTCCTCGTGCGACAGGTCTGAGTATCTGTCCTGCACGCGAGGATCGTGAAGTGACAAAAAAGAGAGCCGATTTCCGCAGCAGTCGAGCCGATGAAGGTTATTGACTTGGGATCGGCAGAAATTGCATTGGCCATCGTAAATCACTACGTCCGAACCACTTACGGTGTCTGGGTCGGGAAGCGTATTGGTGCGGAGCATGCTGATCTCAAGGAAATAGTGGGGATTTCCCCTTCAGAGCGAAGGGGTTCTGCCCGCTATACTTAGTATAAGTCAAATCTCGAAGCGGCCCCCTCGGGAAGTCTCTTCAAGCCTGATTTGCAGAATTGAATCGAAACTCCGGTTTTGGCGACCGGCCAGACCAAGCTCTCCCGTAGGTTTTCGTGATGAACCGAATCGAACGTAAAGTCCGTGCTGCTCGCCGTCGGGTGATTTTGGGGCGGTTTGGCCGTGCCCTCTGCGTTTCTATGTTCGCGGGATTGATCGTCGCGACGCTGGCGATCTCGCTGCCGGCATTGTGGGCAATGAACGTGAATTTTGAGAATTGGATTTACGCCTGGGTTGGTGGAGCGACCGCTGCCGCCTTCTTTGCCGCCGCGGTGTTCGCTCTCGTGACTGCTCCCTCTGTCGAATCGGTGGCAGTCGAAGTCGATAAGCGGTTTGGGCTCCGCGAACGCCTCAGTAGCTCGTTGACGCTACAGGAAGAGGAGCGGGATAGTGAGTTCGGTGCCGCTTTGATGACCGACGCCGAAAAAAGGGTGGAACAGCTTGCGGTGGCCGATCGATTTTCTCTTCGCCCCAGCAAGCTCGGTCTGTTGCCAGTTTCAGTCGTTCCGATCCTCGCCATCGTTTTGTTGCTGGTTGAGCCGATGAGCGAGTCGAATGCAAGCAGCATGTCGCAATCGGAGCTTCAGGAGGTCAAGCAGACGAAAACGGCGGCGACTCAGCTCAAGAAACGGATCCAGCAGTATCGTCGCAAGGCTGAGTCAGAGGGGCTGAAAGAAGCGAAAGAGTTGTTTGAGAAGATGGAGGCGAACCTCGACCAGATCACTAAGCGGGAAGATCTAAGTCGCAAGGATGCCATGATTGCGATGAACGATCTGAAAAAGCAGTTGCAGGAACGCAGTAAGGAACTGGGGTCGTCAGACCAACTTCGCCGTGCCTTGTCGAAAATGAAAGGATTGGAATCAGGTCCTGGGGAGAAGGTTGCCAAGTCCATCGAGCAAGGAAAATTCGGGGAAGCGAAAGAGATGGCCAAGCAATTGGCCAAGCAGATGCGAGACGGAAAACTGAATGAGCAGCAAAAAGAGCAATTGAAGAAGCAAGTCGAGCAGATGAAAAACGCGCTCAAAAAAGCCGTTGAAGAGCACGAGCAGAAAAAGCAGGAGCTGAAACAGCAAATTGAACAGGCTCGCCGCGAAGGACGCGGCCAAGAAGCGGCTGAGATGCAGCAGGAGTTGAATCAGATGGAACAGAAAGATTCGCAAATGCAGCAGATGGGCCAAATGGCTGAAGCGATGAATCAGGCTGCCAAAGCAATGGAACAGGGAGATGCTTCCCAAGCGGCCGATGCATTGCAGCAAATGGCCGATCAATTGGGGGATATGCAACAAGAAATGTCCGAATTAGAAGACCTCGAATCAGCACTTGATCAGCTGTCCCAATCAAAGAGCCAAATGCGTTGCCAAAAGTGCGCCGGCGGCGGATGCTCGGAGTGCCAGGGGAGTGGCCAGGGCCAAGGGCAAGGCCAAGGGCAAGGCCAAGGGCAAGGGAACGGCCAAGGGCAAGGTAACGGGCTTGGAAAAGGTTCTGGGTATGGCGATCGTCCCGAACAGGAAGGCGACACGAACACTTATGAGACGCAAGTTCGCGGCCAAGTAAAACGTGGTCGGGCGGTGATCGCTGGGTTCGCGGATGGTCCCAACCGCAAAGGAATCACACGCGAGGATGTGAAGGCGGCCATTGAGAGTTCGCTGACCGAAGAGACAGATCCTTCAGAAAACCAAGTGTTACCACGAACCGAACGTGAACACGCTCAGCAATACTTTGATCAACTTCGAGAAGGCGAGTAGCTTGTTGCGGTTCGCGAAAGGCGTTTCGAGTGAGGGGTTCTTGCTTTCCCGTCGTCACCGCCGAATGCGGGCCATTTCTGAGCTCGAAGCCCTTTGTTGTCTACAAGCCTGACATTGAGTCATGCTGCGGCGGTCGGCTCGAAGACTGCTGAATCGATCCCAAGTTGTCCGTGAAGAAACTTGGTTAGAGGCGGGCGAATGCTGCTTCGATCAATTCGGCTTGTTCCAAGCGGTGCGTGGCCATGCTGCCGGTGCTTGGGCTTGCCGATTCGACCCGGCTGATCCGCTGAAAATCAAACTTTGCGGAAAGTAGGTCGCCGAAGATTAGCTTTAAATAAGGCCAAGCGCCCATGTTGGTTGGTTCTTCTTGGACCCAGAAAAGTTCTTTTCCGTCCTTGAGTCCCCCGAGTGCGTCGAGCAGTTCGGCCTCGCTAAGGGGATAGAGTTGTTCCAGTCGGACGATTGACACATTTTCGAGCCCGCGTTCCTGCCGTGCCTCAACCAGTTCGTAGTAGACCTTGCCGGTGCACAGTAGCAAGCGATCGGCTTGGGAGGGTGGAACTTCCGAATCACCGAGTGTTTTGTGGAATTGTCCTTCAGAGAGTTCTTCGAGTGTGCTCGTCACGCGGGGGTGCCGTAGCAAGCTCTTTGGCGTGAGAACGACGAGTGGTTTCCGCCACTTGCGAATGATCTGTCGTCGCAGCAAATGGAAATATTGCGCGGGTGTGGTCGGCTGGCAAACTTGAATGTTGTGTTCGGCGCTCATCGCGAGAAATCGCTCGACACGGGCGCTGCAGTGTTCGGGGCCTTGGCCCTCAAACCCATGGGGCAGCAGCATGACGAGTCCACTGAGTCGGTTCCATTTGTCTTCCGCACTGGCGATGAATTGATCGACAATGACTTGGGCGCAATTCCAAAAATCGCCGAACTGTGCCTCCCAGATCACCAATCCGTCTGGACTGTCGAGGGAGTAGCCGTATTCAAATCCCAAGACACCCGCCTCGCTGAGGGGGCTGTTGTAGAGTTCCAGTGGGGCTTGATCTTTGGTGAGGTGTTTCAACGGCGTGTGGGTTGACCCATTTCGCGTGTCGTGCAGGACGGCATGTCGCTGGCTAAAGGTGCCACGCTGACAATCTTGACCGGTCATCCGAATGGCGTGCCCCGAGACCAGTAGCGATGCGAAGGCTGATGCTTCGGCACTTGCCCAATCAAGCGGTCGTTTTCCTTCGGCCATCTCACGGCGTAACGCCATCGGTCGCTTCAGTTTCTTGTTGGAAGCGAATCCGTCTGGCACACGGGTTAGGGAATCCAGCAATTCGCAGAGGCGAGTCTGGTCAAAGGAGGTGTCGGTAGGTTCCGTTGGTTCATGCCCACCGAAGTAATCACTCCAATTAGCGGCGAGCGTTTGGATATCGGGAACGAACGATTCATTCTGGCTGGCAGCGAAGGCGGATTCGAGCTTTTCGGTTCGCTCGTGCTGAATCTCTTCCGCTTCTTCCTGGCTGATCTTCCCGAGTTCTTGCAGGCCGCTCAGGTACTGTTCACGGACGCTTGCTCGGCGATCAATCTCGCTATACATCTCGGGCTGCGTGAATCTTGGCTCATCGCCCTCGTTGTGACCCCATCGCCGAAACGCATACAGGTCGATGACAACATCCTTATGGAATTCCTTGCGAAAGTCCATTGCCAACGAAACCACTTGTGCGACTGCTTCCGGATCTTCACCATTGACGTGAAAGATTGGGATTTGCAGCATTTTGGCGATATCGGTCGCGTACGTGGTGCTGCGACCTTCTTTGGGCTCGGTGGTGAAACCAACTTGGTTGTTGATCACGATGTGCAACGTCCCACCAGTCCGGTATCCCTCCAATTCGCTCAGGTTTAGGGTTTCTTGAACGACTCCTTCACCGGCGAAGGCGGCATCCCCGTGCACGAGGATCGTCATTACACCTTGGCGTTTGTCGTCGTTTGAATGATCTTGCTTACAGCGTGTCCGTCCCTGGGCAACCGTGTTGACGTACTCGAGGTGGCTTGGATTGAAGCAGAGCGAGATGTGAATCGTGTCACC
>JAQWPZ010000075.1 GCA_029245125.1 Rubripirellula sp. | reverse complement strand
TGTGACAGCCTTTGTCGGAGCCGCGATGCAGCGGGTTCCGACTCCTGAAAAACTGGAGGCGTCGACCCGGGAACTGCGAGTCGGCCAAGAAGTCGATCCAGAATCAATCCGTCGCTGGCTCGCGGAGGCTGGGTTTGCCGCGACGACAGCGGTGCAATTGCCCGGTGAATTCGCGACTCGTGGTGGCCTGCTTGATATTTATTCCACCGATCAGCCCGAGCCGATTCGCGTTGAGTGGTTCGGGGATGAAATTGAGTCGATCCGCCGGTTTGACCCCGGTAGCCAACGAAGTATCGAATCGCTGGACGCGGTAGAGATCGCCGCAGTCGGGATGGATTCTCCCGACGGAGATCCCGACACGGAAGCCAGCCTTGACCCTGTTTCCAGTGGTCTTGGCCCGATCACCGATTATTTGCCGGATGATACGTTGGTCGTGGTCGTTGATCCCGCGGAGACGGAAAAGAGTGCAGGTGAGCTGATTCGTCGCAGCGGCGAGTCAACCAACTTGATGCCGTTCGACGATTTAATGGAATCGTTCAGCCGGTTTCGCATGGTCACCGCAACCGGCCTCGCGGAGGGATCGGGCGACCAAATTATCGATCTCAAAACGAGTACGGCTGACGCCTTTGCGATGTCGTTGGATGAAACCAAATCACGGATTGATTCGGTTGCCTCGGAGCATGAAGTCCTCTTGGTGGGAGACACTCCTGCCGATGGTGAGCGGTTGACCGAGTTGCTGCGTGAGACGAAGGCAGCGCGGCAAGGAAGGCTGCATTTAGTCGTCGCTGAATTGAGTGGTGGGTTTCGCCTCGTCGATGCGGAAGTGCTCGTCCTGACAGGCGCTGAATTGTTCCATCGCAGTCCGGTGCGTCGAGGCAAGACGCGAGCGAAGGGCAAGCCGATCGGGAATTTGATGCAGTTGGATCTGGGCGACTTGGTCGTTCATCTGTCCCACGGCATCGGCATGTACCGCGGCTTGAAGCATATTGAAAAAAATGGGCAGCATCTTGAGCATCTGACGATTGAATTCGATGGCGGAACAAAAATTTATGTCCCGGCTTCAAGAATCGGCTTGGTGCAACGCTACGTCGGTGGGACGAAGACGAGACCGCGTTTGGCAAAAATCGGCGGTCAGGCCTGGGCTCGGCAACGGAAGGCTGCTGAGTCAGCGGTCACCGACATGGCAGTCGAACTCTTGGAAATGCAAGCTGAGCGGACCGCCCGTCGCGGTATCACCTTTGATTCCGACAACGCGTGGCAGCAGCAGTTTGATGCCAGCTTCCCCTACGTCGAGACACCGGATCAAGTAAGAGCGATCGAGGCGATCAAAGTCGACATGGAAATGGCAAAACCGATGGACCGCTTGATTTGCGGAGACGTCGGTTTTGGAAAAACAGAAGTCGCGATGCGGGCGGCGTTCAAGGCGGTGACCAGCGGATTCCAGGTCGCTGTTTTGGTTCCCACGACCGTCTTGGCTGAACAGCACTTTCACAATTTTAAAACACGGATGGCTGAGTTTCCGGTAGAGATTGCAAAGTTAAGCCGGTTCTGCTCCCCAGCTGAGCAACGCGAAACCATCAAGGGACTTCGTCGGGGAAAAGTGGACATCGTTGTCGGCACGCATCGTTTGGCCAGCAACGATGTTGACTTCAATAATCTTGGCTTGGTGGTTGTTGATGAGGAGCAGCGTTTCGGGGTCGCGGTCAAGGAACGGCTTAAAACTCTGCATAGCAATGTGGATGTGGTCACGCTCTCGGCAACTCCGATTCCTCGCACGTTGCACATGGCACTGGTGGGTGTCCGCGACATCAGCAATTTGGAAACGCCGCCCGCTGAACGCCGGGCCGTGGAGACCAACGTTGTTCGTTGGGACGAAAAATTGATTCGTCGGGCCATGATTCGTGAACTGAATCGTGGCGGACAGATCTTTTTTGTCCACAACCGGATCGGCGATATGCATTCGCTGACAGATAAACTCAAACAAATCGTCCCTGAAGCCCAAGTGCGAATTGGGCACGGGCAGATGGACCAGGGTGAATTGGAACAGGTGATGGTCGATTTCATCGAGCATCGGTTCGATGTCTTGCTGGCCACCACAATTGTTGAAAGTGGCCTCGATATCCCCAATGCCAACACCATCTTCATTGACGATGCAGATCGCTATGGACTCAGTGATTTGCATCAATTGCGAGGCCGTGTGGGACGCTACAAGCATCAAGCCCACTGCTATTTAATGGTCGCCCAGCACAAGCACTTGTCGCCTGAGGCGAGCAAGCGATTGCGGGCGATTGAGGAGTTCAGCCAAATGGGGGCTGGCTTTGCGATCTCGATGAGAGACCTCGAGATTCGTGGTGCCGGCAACCTGTTGGGAAGTCAACAAAGTGGACACATCGCGGCAATTGGGTACGAGATGTATTGCCAGTTGCTCGAAGATGCGGTTCGGCAAGTCCAGAATCTACCACCTCAATTGTCGGCTGACGTGGATATCGACTTGCCGGTCGAGGCCTATCTCGCCGATTCCTATGTTCCCAATCTGCGGCATAAAATCGACCTATATCGACGCATTGCAAAATTGAACGAAGCATCCGAAATCAAAGAAATCCGCGAGGAGTTGCGGGACCGGTTCGGACCGCTGCCGGATGCTGCGAAACGAATGTTGGAATTAGCCGAATTGAGACTCGATTCAGCTGCCTGGCAGATTGCTTCGATCACCAGCGATGCTCGTTTTATCGTGCTGCACTACACTAATCGCAGGCAGATGGAACGGTTGGTTCGGCAGAGTTCAATCCCCATCCGAGTAGTTGATAAAACTCGTGCCTACATCCCAACAAAGGGCTACGACATGCAGGTGGACGCCGCCGGAACAAGTTGGCTGCAACTGGCTCGCGCGGCGCTCCATTTCCGTTAGCCCGGTCTGGGGCCTGTCGTGGGTGTAGACGTTGCCCCTCAATTTTTCTGGTGCTGTGGCTGCCCACGCCGAAAACGACTCAGCCGCTGTGCCAATAGTTGACTAGCGAGTTTTGATTCCGCCAGCTTCGGTTTAGCCACCAGATACCGCTTGCATCACAAAGACTTCGCTGCCATCGCGGAGTGGTGCCTGAAAGGCGTCTGGGCTATCGGGCATTTCACCGTTGACGAAGATCGCCAGATGCGGCAGCACGCCACCGTCAGCATCGAAAACGTGGTCGCGAAGCTTCGGGTAATTCGTAAATACCGATTCGAATGCTTCTCGTAGCGATGCTCCGTCGACTGACTGAATCGCTGGGCAGTCAACCTGTTGGACGAGTTGCGAAGTGAATTCGATTTCAATCATGGCAAGGGGTGCACTCTTTGGTGAACGCGGTTGTCGTTTGTCGCCGCGTGTGAGTTTTATTGCAAATCGGTTTTTTGTTTCGAGGCCAACTTGGTGATCCATCGACTGTCGCGATCCATTGGTTAACCGTAGCGGTCAGGAGCCAGCAGGTGCAGCGGTCCGATGGTTGTTGGTTGTTGATCGACAATTTCAGCGGCAATCTTTCCGGAGATCATGGCAAGGCTGATTCCCATCATGGCATGGCCGGTTGAGATCACCAAGTTGTCCCACTTCGCCGAGCGGCCGAGGTACGGCAGGCCGTCTGGCGAACAGGGACGGAGCCCAACCCAGGGCTGGCAGTCCTCGAATTTCGCTTCCGTGAATTGCGGAAAGTATTGTTGAATGGATCGGACGATTCCGTTGACGCGGGACTGGGTGATGGAGCTGTCGATTCCTGCGATTTCCATCGTACCGGCAAATCGCAACGCGGAACCCATCGGTGTGACTGCCACTCGAGCCTCGGTCAAGATGGAGCACAGTTCGGGCAGCTCCGGAGGTTGATCCAGCATCACGCTGTATCCCTTACCGGCCTGCATCGGCAGTTTTAGTTTCAGATGTTCGGTCATCTCGGGCGACCAGATACCACCGCAGATCAAGACTTCATCGGCCGCGATTTCACCTTGGTTTGTCACTACGGCTGTGATGTGGTTTCCCTGTTTTGCAAATCCTTGGCATTCCGTTTCCCAATGGAATGTGCAGCCCTGTGAACTCAAGGTTTGTTGCAGGGCCAGCATCAAGCGATTGGGTGATAGGTGGCAGTCATCGGGATAGTGGATCGCGCCGCGTACGTCCATTTCGATGTTCGGATCGAGTTCTGCCAGTGCGGTTGGGTCGAGGACTCTCGCCGGTAGGCCGAGTTGGCGGGCCCGCTCGGACGTTTCGATTTCTTCCTGCCACACGTGTTCATCACGACACAGCATGAGCAGACCACGTTGGACGAGGCCGAAGCCGCCGTCGAGTTCCGTTTGCAATTCTTCAAAGCACCTGCGGCTGGCAAGGTGCAAGTCACGCAGCAGTGGTGCGGCTTCTCGTACGCGAGATTCCTTGCAGGCTCCTCGGAAACACCACAACCAGCGGATTAGGTCCCATGACAATCTCGGGCGGATATAGAACGGGGATTCGGGATCGCCCATCCATTTCAAGCCGAGCCGGATCATGCCTGGTGCAGCGAGCGGAATGAAGTGACTCGGAACGATCATACCGGCGTTGCCAAACGAGCAGCCATCACGGTGTGCTGGGCTGCGATCGACCAACGTGACTTGTTGACCTCGCTGCTGGCAGTACCAGGCGGTTGCCATGCCGACCACACCACCACCCACGATCACGACGCGTTTGGACACGGAAGGTGTACCTTAGCTGGAGGAAGTGTTGTTTTGAGGTTGCTTGGTGCTGCCTGTTTCACCCACCCCGGCACCGCGCAAGGCACCGATGCCCCAGGCAAATGGATCGTCAGAATCCATCCGCAATTGGCTCTCGGCAGTAATGAAGGCTCGACCGCGAACTTCTGGGCGGATCACCGATTTGGATTGATCGGCCCATTGAAAGGAGGATACGAAGGTCGAACCCAAGACTCCTTCCTGGACCCACGCTTGGCCAGGTAGGACCTTGCCGTCGGCAGCCAAGCAAGCGAGCTTCGCACTGGTCCCCGTACCGCAGGGCGAACGATCAAATTCTAAGCCGGGGCATAAGACAAAGTTTCGCAGATCGGCATCCGGAGCATCAGGTTTGCCGAACAATTCAATATGATCGACTTGGGGGAACCCAGCTTGATGAACAGCGGTGCGAATATCGACTGCGATTTGAGAGAGATGCGTAACTTTGTCAATGCTGACGTCTTGCTGGGGTTCTCGTACCAGGAAGAACCAGTTGCCGCCCCAGGCGACATCGCCCACTACGGTTCCAATTCCGTCGACATCCAGTTTTACATCGCTGGCGGTGCGATAGCTGTCAACGTTTTCAATCGAAACCGATTGGTCTTCATGCAATCGGCACGCGACTGATCCAACCGGAGTTTCAATCCGGCATTGATTGCCATCCAGGCGACCAAGGTATTTCAGGGTTTCGATGACGCCGATCATGCCGTGGCCGCACATCCCGAGCAAGCCGACATTGTTGAAGAAGACGACCCCGAAATCACAGTCGGCAGCATGCGGCGGTACCAGCAGGGCTCCCACCAGGACATCGGATCCTCGTGGTTCAGTGACAACCGCGCGGCGAAACGAATCAAACTGATCCTGGCAGCGATCGAGGCGTTCGGCGAGAGGTCCGGCACCCAGGTCTGGGCCGCCATCGAGCACGACGCGCGTAGGTTCACCGCCAGTGTGCGAGTCGATGACTTGCAGGGTTCGGATACGTGCTTTTGAATCAGTCATCGCCGTGAGATTTACCTGGCCATGATTGCCACCAAGATTGGAACTGAGTGAACTGAGCCTCGGCGAATCCGCGTTGGCTGTCACTCAATTGATCGGTGGTGACGAAATGGTGCTGGTAATCTTTTTCTCCCTGAAGAAACAGCAGGTACTTGTAGTAGAGAACCAGGTCAGGGCCTTCGTCAAACGTCGACAAAACAATAAGTGCTTCGTCGAGTTGCTGGGCATAGGTCCTTGCTTGAGCGTCACCTGCAACAGCTTTTTGGCACAGAGAAATTAGTTTCAACACAGGTTCCGGCAAACAATTGCCGATCCCCGTGATCGCACCCGAGGCACCGCAGTGGAGAAAGCCGTGATAGACCTGCGTATCCACGCCTGCCATCAGCACGACTCGATCATCGCCGTGGGTAATTTGCTCACCGGCGTAGCTTAACGCGTCGGCACCACCGAACTCCTTGAACCCGACCAGATTCGGGAATTCATGACGGAGATCGAAAAACAGATCGGCCTTGGTTTCGAAACCGTAATAGGGGCTGTTGTAGATCACGGCGGGCAGATCGGGTGCCGCAGTCAGGATAGCGGCAAAGTGGTGACGCTGGGCTGCCGGAGAAGTGCCGCGTGACAAGACCCGTGGGATCACCATTAATCCTGCCGCGCCAACCTCTTGCGCGTGGGCTGCATGCTGCACCGCGATCGCCGAATTCTGAGCACCGGTGCCGACCACGACGCGGATTCCGGCGGCCACCAGCTGTGCGACACCTTCCTGACGCTGGGCATCGGAAAGTAATGGCCAATCGCCCATTGATCCACAGTAAACCACCGCGTGCATGCCCGCGTCGACGAGTTGTTTGGCTTTGCTGACTAAGGCATCGAAATTTGGGCTTTGATCTTCGCCGCAGGGCGTCATCAATGCCGGGATACAACCTTGGAAGACTTCGGAGCTGACCATGTGAGGGCGGAGCCGTGGGAGGAGTGAATTGGACCGCCGTATCGTACACCAATTGGGAGCCAGCCGGGATCGGGGAAACCGGCTCGGAGCTGATCTTGATTCCCTGGCCTGAGCGACGAACAGACGATTTTCGCGTACACTGCCAACATGTTTGGCTTACGGAAAAATCGATCTCCGCTGACGACCGCCCGACAGGTCGATATCGACTTGTTGTTGCGGCGAAATGTCGAATTGATTTCCCCTGAATGGGTGCGTCAGGTGGACGTCGTCACCGATGTCAAACCTTGGGGGTTGGATTCGGTCCAAGGGCAGCAGCGGCTCGAAGTGGCGGCTGGCCAAGTGTTGCAGCGGTTACCGGCAGCGGTCACCCGATGTGAGCTGGCGATTCGATCGCTGGAGGATTTGACTTTCCCTTCGATCTATACGCCACCACAAGACGGTAAGGCAGCCGTGATCACTCTGGCGGGCGAAACGCTGGACGATCCGCTGCGGACGGTGATCGAGGTTGCCTACCAGTATGCGTGTCACTTTTGGCATCAGTTCACGGACGGACGCGAGTTGGACTTGCACCCGCGGACGACGAATCTGTTCCCTATCTGTTGCGGATTAGGGGTACTGGCTAGTGACGCTTGCTTCTACGATAAAAACTGGACCCAGGCAGGATGGTCAGGTTGGTCAATGTCACGCGCTGGTTACTACAACGCGGCCGAAATAGGTTACGCGTTGGCTTTGTTTTGTAGGACGCGACACGAGACGCGTCCGCCGTGGATCTCGTCACTGAGGTTGGACTCCAGAGTCAACTTTGAAAAAGCGCAGAACTATTTCGCCGCTCAAGCTCGGAATGGGAATCGGTTGTTATTCGAGGCTGAAAGCATTCCGAGTACGCGGTGCGATCCGCGAGAGTTGGCCGATTGGTTGACCAGCGAGGACGCCGTGCTCGCCTATGCGTCGTCGCTTGCGCTTGTTCAGCGTGATGATTTACCCCCGTTGGTTGCAGAGTCTGCGCTGACAGCGATTCGCCGGGGGGATCGCGATCTTGCACCCTCCGCAACGCGTGTGTTGGGCCGGTTGCGAACGATTGAACCCGAGGTTGAGTCGTGCCTGCAGCGTCTGATTACCCGCGGTTCCGCTGTGATGCGAGCAGCAGCTTTCGAGTCGGCTGAAAAGTTAGGCATGTCATTGGATCCCTTCCAACCGCAACTCGTTCGCTTGCTAAAGCAGCCGGCGGTGGACCCCTTGCCGGTGTTGGAAATCATTCGTCGGCAAGGTAAGTCTTTCGCATCGATGGCACCCACCATTTGTCAAATGATCGGTTATTCGATTCGTGACCAAGAGGAAGAGTGGACCCGGGAGCTAGTGGAGGGGCTGGAAGCGATTGTCGATGATCCGCAAGCTTCAATTGAAAAACACATCCGCTCGCCCAAGCTGAGAGAGCAAGCGTTTCAGCAGTTGCAGCGTCAGCAGTCGCAGCATGAGGCAAAAGATAGTCTTTGTGAGCCCGAGCAGCTTGGGTAATCGCAATCCTGCCAAAGCGATGCAGGGTGCTGTCATGCAGGGTGCTGTTGCCGATGGCCGTAATGCGGTGTATCCACCAAAGCAAAGTGCTCTGTTCGGCGAACGCGATGCCTGTTTTCTGATCGCGAGCTTCTTCAAGACTGGTCCAGAATCAGGCCGCTTTCACCGATTTGAAACGGCACAATCGATTCATCGCAAGCGCTGCCGCGATGCTTGGCAACGTGCAGGGCGCGGCCCATTCGATTTCCTTCGCGCGTTTTGCCCATCAGGATGATTGTGTTGGCGTTGGACAGTTCGTCTCCGCTCTCGATCGGTCGTGTGATCAAGTCATCCAGCATCACTTCGTGGCTGGTATAGAGCAGTAGGCAAGCGATTGCTTTGTGGTCATAGGCATGCTGTTGGACACGCTCGGCGTGTTCGCGGAAGCCGACTCGAAAAAGATCTCGTGCGACCCAGTCATGCTCCTTATGGAGTATTTGGTGATAGATGTAATCAAACATCTCCAACTGGATCGAATCCGCTGCTTTGGTGACCGGTTCGATCCCATCGATGACACAGCGGCGAACGCCATTGGCAAGGTTGCCGTAGAAAAAAGCGATTGCACGATCGAGTTTTTTTGCTTGTTCGTACTTCCATTCACGCCAAGCGTCGGAGTCCATGTCGCCAGCGGTCACCCGTCGCCCGCTTTGTCGAAAAATGTGCAGGTAATCGCGTCGTGCGATCGATTTGTCCCAGACTTGATCGGGGGCCAGTTGATCGGGGGCCAGCGTCGCGTTGACGCACTGTTCGTTGAGTTGCCAATTGCAGATTCGTTCAGCGTAGGCCTGGTGGTTTTGAGAGTCACCCCGGGCGGTCAAATCAAACAAGATACCCCGCTCGCCTTCCTGATGGCGGCCATGGTCAGCAAATGCTAATCCCAGTTGTGTTTTGCCGATGCCTGTTGCTCCCATCACAACGGTCAACGTGCCGGGCAGTAGCCCACCACCGAGCATTTCATCCAAACGCGGGATTCCGGTCTGCAGTTTTGTCACCGAGGGCTCCATGAATTGGGGATCCAAGCTGGCTTTGCGCGACAAGTACTGGTTTTGCGCGACAAGTACTGGCCTCGCGCAACCAATTACTGGCCTCGCGCAACCAATTACTGGCTTGATTAACTGCTGCCGTGCAAACAATGTCGATTTGCCATGCTGATCCCGCTTACGATCGCTCCGACGATTCCGACGAAACCTTGATCGGTACCGCACAGGAACAGATTGGGCAGATGGGTCGTGCCGTCGAGCTGCTTTTCAGGGGCACCGTAAACGGCACCATTGTCGTGCCAAGTAAAACGGCGAATCGTTTTCGGGGTGAAGACGTCGGTATCTGTGACGTATCGCCGAAAGTCAGGCATGAAGCGGACCGCCGATTCGATCGCTTCGTCGTATTGTTCGACTATTGCTGCTTGGTAATTCGAGTCTGGTAGTTTGCACCAGCGATCATGATTGGCAAGCGTTGTGATGCGAATCACTCCGTCCGGCAGTTCGCCTTCTTCTTTGTCGTAGATGTAGTTGTTGGGCGAGCAAACAACACCGGTTCGGGTATCGCACAAGGCGTGATCGGGGCGACGCCAGTGAAATGAATCGCTGTCGTTGTAAAAGACGATCGTTCGATCGAAGCCGAAATCGACTGGTTTGCGATCGAGGATTGAAATCGATTCGATGAACGACAGTTTGCCCGCCTTGGCGACGGTCGGTTCGGTGATGTCGTCACAGAGTCGCATGGTTTCGACGTTGCCGGCCGACGACAGGATTCGTTTTCCCTGCAGTTCGGTTCCGTCGTCGAGGACCACACCGGTCGCCTGGCCGTTGTCGACATGGATTTTTGAGACACCGCTGCGTAGCTTCAGTTCACCACCCAAGCCTCGAAAACGTCGCACGAGGTTTTTCAGGATGACGCGGACCCCTTTGAAGGGTCTGCCAAAGCCTTCCAGGTAGCAAGCCCGAAACATGATGCAGAATTGACCGAAATCCATGTCGTTTTCGCGGGCGTTGCCATACCACATCAGCGGGCACAACAGCATCTCGATCAAGAGTGGGTCGCTGACATGTTCCTTCATAACTTCTCGGGCGGACCGCATGAAATTCGGATCACCGCCATCCATGTCGCTGTAGTCCAACAGCGAAGCGCACAGCGACCGAAATCCGTCGATTTGATCGGGGAAGTTCTTCGCGATGTCGGCTTCAAGCAGACCGATGTCGTTACTGAAGTCGAGTGAAGCATCCGGAAATCGGATGGATGATCCGATTTGTTCGGCGAGTTTGAAGTCGTCCCAGCGAAATCGCAGTTGCCGGATCAACTTGGCCAACGGGCCTTTCTTCGTCCCCTTGCGGGCGAAATTCGTCATCGCATGCAAGCCGACATCGTAATCTCTACCGCCGAGCCGGTAGAACGAATTCAGGCCGCCAATGGTGTAGTGCCGCTCAAGGATGCAAACTCGTTGATCAAAATGAGCAAGGCGGATGCCGGCAGCTAAGCCGCTCATCCCGGCGCCGATGATGATCGTGTCGTAGGAGGAAGTCATTTGGCATAGGATAAATCACGCCTGACGAATCCACAACGAGTTCTCCGTAGCATCGGTCCACACGGTTCGATTAAAAATCGCCGGTGTATCGCTCGGAGGCGTTCTCGTTTCCCCACCCACCCTGTAGCCGCCCAACCCGTAAACCGCCTACTCCGCAGAGCGACGGTCTGGAGGATGACAGGCTGGAGGGCATTTGGGCAGGTTTAAGCGTCTCGGGTTGACAGGCGTCTCGGGTTGATCGGATCGGACGGGTCGTGAAAGCTTTGGCGGTCGGATTCCGCGTTGTGGCTGTTCCAGCGGGTAACATAATAACGACGGGTCCAGGGCGGACCCCGGTTTTCAGTCCCAACAGAATAGTTTGGAAATGAGCAAAACTCGTTTTGTTTTGATCGGCGGATTCCTCGGCGCCGGGAAAACGACATTGATTGGCCAATTGGCCCGTCGCTACGTCGCTGACGGTCGCCGGGTGGGAATCATCACCAATGACCAGGCAGATGACCTTGTCGACACGCAGAATCTCCGGTCGCAGGGATTTGAGGTCGGAGAGGTTGCAGGAGCATGCTTTTGCTGCGGTTTCGACGACCTCGTCGCCACAGCAGATCGGTTTTCCGGGGACGATGCTCCGGACGTGATCTTGGCGGAACCGGTTGGCAGCTGTACCGACTTGGTTGCGACCGTCATTCTGCCGCTCCAGCAAATGCTAGGCGACCGGTTCGAATTAGCGCCCTTTGGCGTTTTACTGAAGCCTTCCCACGGCAAGCTCATTCTGCGAAGTGGCGAATCGAAGCGTAGCGGTTTTTCACCCCAAGCCGAGTACATCTTCCGCAAGCAACTCGAAGAAGCCGACTACCTGATGATCGGCCGCAAGGATCAGCTTAGTGGAGAGGCTGTTGAGGCACTGCGAGATTCGCTTTCGAAAGTGGCGCCCGGCGTCCCCGTTTTGTCGGTAAGTCCCCGCGAGGGAGACGGAATCAGCGAAGTACTCGGATTAATCGAATCGCCGATGTCGGCGGGACAACGGTTGTTGCAGATTGATTACGACATCTACGCTGACGGCGAGGCAGAACTTGGCTGGGTGAATCTATCTTCCCACGTGATTGCTGAACATTCGATTGACTTGGATGATTTAGCGGCAGCTTTGGTGGGTTCGATCGGCGAACAAATCGTGGCCCAAGGTGGGGAGATTGCCCACGTGAAAGTGTCTGTTTTGGGAGGCGATGCGCAAGCCGTTGCCAACTTGGTCAGCAACGAGAGTGGTATCGATATTGGTCTGGCGGCAGCTCGAGAAATGAGCGGGAAGATCCAACTGATTGTGAACGCGAGGGTTGCGATTGATCCCGATCTGTTAGAGCAACTCTGTCGACAAACACTGCATTCGATCGCTGAATCCAAACGGTTGCAAATTGATTCGGTGACCGCATTCTCCTTGCGTCCGGGCCGACCCACGCCAACCCATCGAGTGACAGGCTAACGCCAACTCGCAAACGCAGGCTGCTTGAAAACCTGCCGCATGTTTGAGGCTTATCCATCGACGATGTCCGCTGCCGGAGTCGAGTCGGAGTGCTTCGAAGCTGGGTATCCATGTGAATTAGAGAGGTAGCCAGGGCGATGCCGTGCACCGAATGTCGACCGGAGTGGCGACCGGAATGGTGTTGGGGATGGTGT